>NZ_JBLKNX010000010.1:0-192328 GCF_051414055.1 Halosimplex halobium | reverse complement strand
TCCGAAACGAACGTTTGCAATGGGAACATTGTTCGTCGGGTGGCGCGGCCGCGCCACCCTTGCCCGCTGTGACTTCCAGCTACTGCTCCAACTCACCAACAATCCTCTACAGAAGAGCGATCGCCATCACCAAATGTCGGCGTGACTCCGTTATTGATATGCCTGATAGTCGTGAGGAGCGAGTAAGCACGGGCGTGACTGGTCTGGACGAGATCCTGCACGGTGGCCTGATTCCAGAGCGGAGTTATATGGTGCGTGGCGAACCCGGAACCGGGAAGTCGATCCTCGGACTCCACTTTTTGATCGCTGGCACCGAACAAGGCGAGACGGCGCTGTACATCAACCTCGAAGAGACAGCGGCGGACATCAAGCAGAACGCCGCGTCGCTCAATCTCGACGTCTCAGACATCGAATTTCTCGACCTGACCCCCGAATCCTCGGAATTCACCGAGGAAGAGACGTACGACGTGTTCAGTCCCGAAGAGGTCGAACAGGAGTCGTTGACCGAGACGATCACCGACCGCGTCAGTGAACTGGAGCCCGATCGGGTCGTCATCGATCCGATGACACAGCTCCAGTATCTCGCGCCCGACCAGTACCAGTTCCGCAAGCAGGTGCTCTCACTCACGCGGTTCTTCGGGCAAACGGGAGCGACGTTGCTGTTCACGTCGCAGGCCGGCGCCCAGTCTCCCGACGACGACCTCCAGTTCATGTCCGACGGCGTCATCGAACTCGACTACGCGGACACGGGTCGTACCGTGGACGTTCCGAAGTTCCGGGGGTCGGACACGCGCAGCGGCGACCACACGATGCGGATCCGAGACACGGGGATGGACGTGTATCCGGAACTGGAGCCCGCTGACCACGATGCCGACTACGCGATGGAAACGATCTCGTCGGGCGTGCCGGAACTCGACAAACAGTTGCACGGCGGGATCGAGCGCGGGACGGTGACGATCATCTCCGGCCCCACGGGCGTCGGCAAGACGACGACCGGTGCCCAGTTCATGAAGGAGGCTGCCGGTCGGGGAGAACGCTCGGCCATCTACATGTTCGAGGAGACCGAGCGGACGTTCCTCAAGCGGTGTTCGTCGGTCAATATTCCCGTCGAGGAAATGCGCGATCGGGGGACGCTCAGCATCGAGGAGATCGAGGCGCTCGAACTCTCGCCACAGGAGTTCGCTCACAAGGTACGAACGGACGTGGAAGCGGAGGAGACGCAACTCGTCATGATCGACGGGATCAACGGATACGACCTGTCCATCCGTGGTGATGATTCGGAACTGCGGCGAAAACTGCACAGTCTCTGTCGGTATCTCAAAAGCGTCGGAGTCACGGTGATCCTCATCGATGAGGTGTCCTCGGTCACGGGCGAGTTCGAAGTCACGGAAGGGGGGATCAGCTACATCGCGGACAACATCGTCTTCCTCCGGCACATCGAGATGGAGGGCGAACTGCGGAAGGTGATCGGGGTGCTCAAAAAACGCACGAGCGACTTCCAGCGCACGCTCCGGAAGTTCCAGATCACCGAACACGGCATCACGATCGGGGAGCCGCTCACGAATCTCCGCGGAATTTTGCAGGGCACACCCGAGTGGATGGACGACGAGTCGGAATAGACAGCTATGGCCACGATCCAGCTCCTGTTCGAAAACCAACGCAACCGGCAACTACTTGCCGAGGCGTTGGCAGACGACCACGACGTCATCGAGGGGACGGACAGCGCCGATGCCTTCCTCGACACCGAGTTCGACCTCTGTCTGCTCGATGGCCCCGCATTTCGCGGCCAGCAGGACACCCTTGCGACCAAGAAGGAGCGTGCGTCGCCGGTCTTTCTTCCGTACCTCCTCTTTCTCGGCGAGCGAGACCCGGAGCAGGCATCCAAGGACGTATGGGAGCACGTCGACGAGGTGATCACCACCCCGATCGACCGGGAGGAACTGACGAATCGGGTGGAGAACCTCCTCCAGCGGCGCGACCTGTCGCTGGAACTCAAGCGCCGACAGGAGTTTACCGAGGAACGATTCCAGACGCTGTTCGAGTCCACGCCCGATCCGATCGTGGTCGTCACCGACGAGGGCATCGTGACGGAGGTGAACGACGCGTTCACCCGGATGTTCGACGTCGAGCGCGAGGCCGTGCTGGATACACACGTCACCGAGATAAACGCGTCACCGTCGGAGTCCGTCGAGAAGCTGTTGCTCCGCGTCGACGAGGCCGTCGATACTGCAGCGGACGAGTCCGAGGGCACGGTCGAAGTCACGTCTGCGACCGGCGACACGCACGTCACCGAACTCAACGTGGACGTGGTCGAAGAACTCGGTGATGCGACCGAGCGGATCGGCATCTTCCGTGACGTCACGGGGCGCGAGGAGTATCAGCAGCAGTTGGAACGACAGGTGGAACAGTTAGAGCGGTTCGCGAGCGTGATCTCCCACGACCTGCGCGATCCATTGAATACCGCGCAGGCGAAGACGCGGCTGGCTCAGCGGGAGTCCGACTCCGACAAACTGGACGAACTCGCCGACGTGCTCGACCGAATGGAGGATCTTATCGAGGATGTGCTGACGCTGGCCAAACAGGGCAAGGCCGTTGGCGAGACCAGCCCGGTCGATCTGGGTGCCGTCGTTGAGGCGGCATGGTCGACCATCGATGCCCCCGACGAGGCATCGCTCCAGCCCGCCACGGAGTTGCCGACAATCGATGCAGATGAGGAGCGACTGCAAGCCCTGCTGGAGAACCTTCTCCGCAACGCGATTATGCACGCTGGCCCGGACGTGACGATCGAGATCGGCTCACTCGACGGGCGACACGGCTTTTACGTGCAAGACGACGGCCCCGGCATCCCCGAGGACGAGCGCGACAAGGTGTTCGAATACGGCCACACGACCGCCGAGGAGGGCACGGGGCTCGGCCTCGCGATCGTCAAACAGATTGCCGACGCTCACGGGTGGGAGGTCTCTCTTGGTGAAAGTCTCTCCGGAGGGGCACGGTTCGAGTTCGTTCAGCGGTAGCTCATACCGGAGCCGAGATTCAACTGCTCTGTCGGCTGTTTCTTGTCACGATCTCATTGATGGGATGCGTTCAAGAACACCTGTCGGGCCTTTCGCTGCGGCACGTCGGGGATGAGTTGCTGCGTCGAACAGGAGTGCGTCCTCTGCCGGAGTCGGAATTAGCAGTCACAATAACCGGGCCGAGTAGTTGGGAACGCGTATGTATATTCGGCTACTCTTGTCACGAGTGTCTCCTATCCGCTCCTCGGGAGATAATGCTCAGATGTCCGTTGGATCCTCAAATGAATTATCGTACACGGCTGTCTTGACACCCGTGAAGTCGAATCGGGCACCGCCGTCCTCGCTCTCGGACACGTCAATCTCCCAATCATGGGCGGACGTAATTTCCGAGACGATGTTCAGTCCGAGGCCGGTTCCTTCTTCGTCGGTCGTCCACCCCGGTTCGAGCACATCCTCGCGCTCCTCGGCGGGAATCCCGGGGCCATCGTCCGCGACAAAGAACCCATCCTCAAAGACACCAACCCGTACTGTCACCGTGTCGCCGCCGTGGTCGATGGCATTTCGAAAGAGATTCTCGAACAGGTTCTTCACCCGTCGAGAGTCGGCATAGATGATGCCCTCGTTCGTGATTTGGAGTGTGGCCTCCGTTGTTTGCACGTGCTGCCAACAGTCCGATACAATCGATGTCAGTTCGATCGGTTCGACCGACTCAACCTCGTATCCCTCCTGAATCAGCGTTAGCGCATCATCAATTAGATTCTCCATGCGAGTGTGAGTCTTTTCGACCTTGTCCAACCTCTCAGGATCGCCGGACTTCCGTGCGAGGTCGACGTTCGCTTCCGCGACGTTGAGCGGATTTCGCAGGTCATGCGAAAGTACCTCAGCGACCGTTTCGAGCCGCTCAATCTGCTGCTGGAGTTCGCGTTCGTACTCGCGTCGAACAGAGATGTCACGGAAGACGCCGATAACTACCTTGTCGCCGTTCAACTCCGTCGCTTGGGCGCTGATCTCGATTGGAACACGGTCGCCGGAGGCAGTTTCGACAAACAGGTCGTCCCCATTTGCAAATCGGGCAACAGTTCCTTCCTCATTCTCGACGTGCCGTTGGAACAGCTCGCGGTAACGGTCTGCGTCTTCGCTCGGATGGAGGGCCGTCTGATCTTGTCCCACGAGTTCCTCCTCAGACATCTCCATGAGGTCAGCCGCTCGCTGATTGACCTCAAGAATCTCATTCGTTTCGGCTTCGGCGATGAAGATTGCGTCTGGAGCGGATTCCATCACCGTTCGGTACTTTCGTCGAAGTGTCTCACGGTCGGTGATATCGCGGATGGCGGCCATCACCTCGAGCCCGTCATCGGTTTCAATCGGACTGAGACTGATGTCCACGGGAAAGGTAGAGCCGTCTTTGCGCCGCGCATAGAGATCGAGATCGGCACCCATCGGACGCGTCGTGGGATTTTCCATGTATGACTCACGCTGGGAGGGGTGCTGATCGCGGTCGGCTTCCGGCACCAGTAACTCAACGGATTCTCCCTCGAGTTCTGCTGGCTGATAGCCGAACATCTCTTCGACGCGCTCGTTGGCACGGAGAATCTCTCCGTCCGCATCAACGAGAATGATGGCATCTGGGGACTTGTTGAAGAGGGCACTCAGTCGAGATGCATCGATATCTTCGGCCATCTGTTCGAGATCAGTTCGTAGTTCTCTCAAATACTGACGGGTAGATAATGGTTGTCAAATGTCTCTAATCCACTCCGACAGCGGTTCAATCGCGATCATATGGTTCACGCGTGTCTGACTCTCTGAAGACAAGCAATATATCGGATGGGTATAGAACGCGCGGCTGAACTATCCTACGGTCGTTGACCTCGGTGCGGTGGGCAGCGTTGTAGAGCAACTCCAGAGTATGAGGTTTTCTTTTGCCCTCTCAAGATGTGTTTGGCTTGTCTGTTGCAGGCACGGCATACTCTTTGACCAACTCGACGACATCGTAGACGTGAATCCCGGATTTGAACCACAGCACGCGGTCGGCGGTGTCGCCGAAGTCCTCCTCGGCGCAATCCAATCGCTCCGACACGGCCACCACCAGATTGTCGACGTCCGCGTCGCGGATCTTCGACAGCTTCTCGTCGAGATACTCGGGCGTCCAGAACCCCACGATTTCGAGGAGGGCCCGGCGACCTTCGGGATGTTCGATCGTAAAGTCCGGGAGCATCACCTCCTCGCCAAGATCCAGCACGTCATCCTCGCGAATCAGCTCCCAGTCGGTGTTCGCCCGCTCCCATTTGGAGGCGAGCGTCCGCTCGACATCGCTGTCGAACTCGTCGCCGGAACTGTAGTGCGATGACAGTAAATCCGTGTGGTCGAGTGCGAGTGTCCGCGCCCGACTCGCTGCGTCATAGTCTGTAATTGCCGCCTCCATCTCCCAGCGCTCGCACAGCGGCAGCGCCGGCAGGAAATTCGCCAGCCGAATGCCGTACTTGCGGGTCTGAGAGAACAGCGACGCCGGGCCATCCAACACCGCCTCGTAGCCGTCGGCTTGATCTGTACTGGCTACGCGTTCGCCCTCCACATCGATCGGGTAGATGCGATGCATCAGCCCGAACAGCTTCACGTAGCTGAACACCGTTCCGAAGTGATCCCACACGCGGATGCGCATCTCCGTGGCGTCGTACAGCACGGCCTGTGCGAGCGCGAGATTGTAGCGGTCGAGCAACCAGTCGACCGTGATGTCGTCCTCGCGGAAGCGGTCGTCGGACTGGCCCGTGAGCTGGGTGGTCGACGAGCCGCTGTCGTCGGCAGCGTACTCCTCGTGGACGCGGTTCCCGAACCGAACGAGACGCTTGTTGCGCTCCAAGTCCGCGTACATCCCCGTGTAGCACTCCTCCAGCGAGATGCCCAGCTCGTCGGCCACGGAGCTGTACACCTCCAGCTTCTGGGTGCCCTCGCCGAGCGTGGGCTGGCGGACGATCGGATACCGCTCGTTGGCCTTCTCGAAGAGTCGCTGGCGAATCTCGCGTGGCTCGACAGGCGTCACGGTCTCGAACTCGGACTCGTCTCGCAACAGCTTCGCCAGTCCTTGGATGATCTTGTAGTCCGTGTCGGCGACGGTCAGCTCGTCGATCTCGTCCTCGAGGTCGCCCTTCGGTTCGCCCAGATGTGCATCGAACAGGTCGATCAGATCGCGGGCTGTCTGCCGGTATCGCTTCTCGTGGGGATCGATGAACAGGGGTTGCACCTCGTCGTCGGTGGTGCGCGAGCGGGCGAGATCAGCTGTCAGCACTGTCGGTCACCCCCTGTCGGCGTTGCTGGGAGACGTAGTTTTCCTTGGTGTCGGCGGCGATGATCTCGTATAGGCGGGCGGGTTCGCGATCCTCCGTTGGACGCAGAATGCGGCCGAGTCGCTGGGCGTACTGCCGCTTGGAGGCGCTTCCCGAGAGGATGATGCCGACGTTTGCGGCGGGCACGTCGATGCCCTCGTCCAGCACCTGCGACGTCGCCAACATCGAGTACTCGCCGGTCTTGAACCGCTCCAGTATCTCGGTGCGCTCGTCGGTCTTGGTCTGGTGGGTGATGCAGGGGATGATGAACTCCTTGGAGATGTCGTAGGCGAACTCGTTGTTGGCGGTGAAGATGATGACGCGGTCGTCGTGGTGGCGCTTGATCAGGTTGTCCAGCGTGTCGAGTTTCTTTGCAGCGGTGCGGGCGATCTTCTCGGCACGCTGCTTGGCGATCAGGGCTCGCCGACCTTGCGGGTCGTAGGAGGTGCGCTGAAGAAACTCCTGATAGCCCGTTTCCTTCCAGAGGTCGAAGTCGTGGCTGTCGACGTAGTCGCGATAGATCTGGTACTCCTCGTCGTACCGCTTGCGCTCCTCGGACGTGAGGTTGACCGAGAGGTGGATGGTCTCGTACTCGCTGAGGTACTCGCCGGCGAGATTGTCCACCTGCTCCTCGTAGACGACCGGGCCGATCAGGTCTTCGAGCACCTCGTGCTTGTCGTCGGCACGCTCGTAGGTGGCAGTCAGTCCCAGCCGGTAGGGTGCGATTGTCATTTCGGGAATCTGCTGGTAGGTGGGGGCTGGCAAGTGATGCACCTCGTCCACGACGAGCAGGCCGAACCGGTCGCCGTACTCGTCGATGTAGCGATAGGCGCTGTCGTAGGTGGTGACCGTGATGGGCGTCACGTCGTGAGAGCCACCGCCGAGGACGCCGATGTCTTGTGAGAGTTGGTCGCCGAAGGCGTTGGTGAGCGTCGCGTGCCACTGGTTCATCAGGTCGATCGTCGGCACGACGACGAGCGTCGCGACGCCGGCGTCGGCGATGGCTTGGATGCCGAGAAACGTCTTCCCGCTGCCGGTCGGGAGCACGACGCTGCCCCGACGGCCGTGGTCGCGCCACGCGTTGAGCGCGGCCTGCTGGTACTCACGAGATTCGATCTGGACGGCTGGCGTGAGCGCAAGATCGGGGTAGGCTCGCGCGTCGTCCGTGAGATTGATGTCCTGTCCCGCACTCTGGTGAAGTTCTAGTTGTCCATTCTCGGCCGTCGCATCGTCCCACTCGCCGGCCCAGTCGCGAATCGACCGATAGTGGCGGGCCTGAGTGCGGTACTCGTCGACGCGATCGTCCCACTCAGCGTGGGGCACACCATCGGGGGCGTCTCGGAGCAAGAGCGTCCCATCGTCGAACTCGATGCGCATTTCGGGTGGTGACACACGCTTTGCGTCTGAGGCGGTTATCAGTACCGGCGTCTCCGATCCGACTGGTCAGGCTTCGCTCCGAGCGAATTTGGCACGCCCACACAATTGTATGGCTTGAGAGAGCATCTGCACGTATGGGGCGGCAACGGGAACTTGAAGAGGTACAGGCGCGGTTCAACGCACTCACAGAGAATACCACGCTCGCCGTCATCACTATCGACGATGACAGTACGATTCAGTATGCCAACGACGCCGTCGAGGACGTGTTCGGCTATGAAGCCTCCAAACTGGAAGGTGATTCTCTTCTCACGATTATGCCCGAGCGATTCCACGAGGCGCACAAGACGGCCGTGAACCGGTATCTCGAAGAGGGAGCCCGACAACTCGACCGGGAATGGATCGAGTTGCCGGGACGACACAAGGACGGCCACGAAGTGCCGCTCGGCATCTCATTTGGTGAAGCGACCGTCGGTGATGAACACCGCTTTACTGCTGTCATTCGTGACATCACCGAACGCAAGCGGCGAGAACAGGAACGCGAAACGACCCTCGAACTGCTCCGAGATCTCTACGACGTCACCACGGACGCCGACCTCGATTTCGAAGAGAAAGTCGATCTGTTGCTGGAATTCGGGTGCGCCCGGCTTGATCTCCCGTACGGCTTCCTCTCCCGCATTGAGACAGACGACAACCGCGACGAGAAAGGCACTCAGCGGATCGTACGTGCGTACGGCGACCACGAGCTGTTGCAGCCGGGTGAGTCGTGTCCACTCGAACAGGCGTACTGCCGGAAGACGATTGATACAGATGGGTTATTGGCGGTTTCTGATGCTGTCGACGCGGGCTGGGAAGGTGACCCCGCCTACCAGCAGTTCGACCTCGGGAGCTATATCGGCGGAAAAGTCCTCGTCGACGGTGACCTGTATGGGACACTCTGTTTTGCAGGATCGACATCGCGCGATCATCCGTTCTCCGATCTCGAACGAATGACCGTCCGTTTGATGAGCCGGTGGTTGAGCTACGAACTCGAACGCCAACAAATGACGGCCCAACTCGAACGGCAGAATGACCGGTTGCAGGAGTTTGCGAGCATCCTCGCCCACGATCTTCGGAACCCACTCAGCGTCGCCAAAGGACGGCTCGAACTGGCTCAGGACGAGTACGAGAGCGACGATCTCGAACAGGTGGCCGACGCGCTTGACCGGATGGATGCGCTGATCGATGACGTACTGACACTTGCTCGCGAAGGGGAAGCAGTCACTGATCTGCAACCCGTCGATCTGGCGGCGACGATCGAGAACTGCTGGCAGACCGTCGAGACAGCCGATGCGACGATCACGATTGAGACGGAACGGTCGATCTACGCCGATCGAAGCCGACTGCAACAGCTACTGGAGAATCTCGTCCGGAACGCCGTCGAACACGGCGGCGGAGACGTTACGATCACCGTCGGTGACCTCAACGATGGGTTCTACGTGGCGGATGACGGCCCGGGCATCCCCGAAGACGATCGCGAGGAGGTGTTTGCTAGCGGATATACCACCTCCGCGGATGGAACCGGGTTCGGATTGGCCATCGTCCGGGAAATCGCCGAGGCTCACGACTGGGTGATCACCGTCGACGAAAGCGAAGATGGCGGTGCTCGGTTCGAGATCACCGGCGCCGACTTCGCAAACCGATAGCTAGACGAGCGATGCAAGGTCTTCCCTTGTTCTGAGGAGTGATCACTTCGTGTCCGTATCGACGATGTCGAATCTCGTGCCACCGTTGATTCCGTCTCTAACGTGAATGCGCCAGCCGTGCGCGGCAACGATCTGCGCTACGCTTGCCAGCCCGAATCCGGTGCCGTCCTCTTTCGTGGTGAATCCCGGCTTAAACACGTCGTCGCGCTCGTTTTCTGGAATCCCCGGGCCATCGTCGGCCACGTAAAATCCCGATTCGTCGTTCAATCCACCGACGTGAACCGTTACGGTGTCTCCGCCGTGTTCCAGCGCATTCCCCAAGAGATTCTCGAACATTCGTCGCAACGCCTTCTGATCCGCATGCACGATAGGCGGATCATCCTTGACTTCGAGGGACGCTTCATCGGTCTCCAGCGTCTTCCATGCGTTTTGGGCCAGTTCACCGACATCGACCGGGTTCTCTTCGCTCACTAACTCGCCAGTCTGCATCACCTCGGTCACGTCCTCGGCCAGTTCCTCCGCCCGGTCGAGTGCCGTCGTCGCATCGTTGAGGTGGTCAACATCACCGGTTTCCTGTGCCAACTCGATCCGCCCTCGGGTCACTTCCAGCGGCGTCTGCAGATCGTGAGATAACAACTGTCCGAACCCTTGCAGCAATTCGACCCACTCCTCGTGTTGCTCTTGTAGCTCGCGCCGGTCGGTCACGTCCTCTTGAAATCCCACGTAGTAATCCGGGTCACCGTCGTGGCCGCCGACCAGTGCGATACTGACGCGGTTCCAGAACATCTCCCCATCCTTGCGGTAGTTACGCAGTTCGACGCTGACTGGTTCGGCGATGTCGATGGCTTCGCGCATCTCAGTCACCGGCTCTTCGCGTGTTTCCGGGCCCTGCAAGAATCGACAGTTGCGCCCCATAACTTCTTCCTGTGGGTAACCGGTGAGTTCGCAAAACCTGTCGTTCGCGTAGATGATCGGATTATCCTCCTCATCGGGATCCGTGATGACGATGCCGATCGGTGCCTCATCCATCGCCTTTTCCTTCAGCGACAGCTCCTGTTGTACCTCTTTTACCTCTGAGACATCGTCGATGGTGCAAATCAACGTGTTGTCCTCGGTGTAAGCGAGGCGATGATCGACCGTGATCTGCTCGCCGTCGCTGCGCACGTAGACGGTCTCTCCTTCCCACTCATCCTCTCGTGCCTGCGGCAGCATCTCGTCGTAGACTCGATTGATCTCGTCGTCGGGGTACAGGATCCGCCAGTGCTTGCCGAGCAACGCTTCGCGATCGTATCCGATGATGTCGGCGTATTCCTCGTTGACGTAGATGAACTCGCCGTCCTCGTCGAGGAGGCTGATACCGTCGTGTGCCGCCTCGATGGCGCGAAACCCGCGTTCCACCTGTCGCTCGGCGCGGTACCGGGCCACGGCCTGCTCGATGCGGTTCGCCAGCACCTCGTACTGTTCTGTTCCACCGCCCTTCTGGAGGTACTCGGTGACTCCTTTGGAGATGGCTTCGCTGGCGACCTCTTCGCTGCCCTTGCCAGTGAACAGGATGAACGGCAGATTCGGGTGGGTCTCTCTCACCTCCTCGAGCACGTCCAATCCATCCATCCCCGGCATATCGTAGTCGCTGACGATGCAGTCCACATCAATAGCATCGAGACGGTCGAGCGCGTCGCGGGGATCAATTTCTGTCTCGATGTCGAAGCTCTCGCGTTCACGTTCGAGAAACGTTGCGACGAGCTCGGCGAGACTCTGATCGTCTTCGATGTGGAGGATTCGCACTTCTTCCCCGAAGCCGTCGATTGATCTCTCGGATTCGTCGGAGAAGATTTCACCCATTACTTTGCCATTTCCTCGCCCTTCACAATAAATAACGTGCCACGGTACCAATTGACACTCACGTTGTGTGAAATCTGTGCCTCTTGCGTCAGCACAATTGTATGCCTCGGAAACGAACCGGACTGTATGGGCCGGAATATGCTCGTCGACGGCGAGTGGCAGACAGATCTCGAACCCTACACCGACGAGGACGGCGCGTTCGACCGGGCGGAAACTTCGTTCCGCGACTGGATTCGCAGCACGCACCGAAGCGCAGACGACGTCGTCGCGGACGGGTCGGAACCCGAGGCGGGCCGCTACCACCTCTACATCGCGCGGAACTGCCCGTGGGCACACGGGGCCGCGCTCACGCGCCGGTTAGCCGGACTCACCGACGCCATCACGATGGACATCGTCGATCCCGTCCGCGAGGATGAGGGCTGGGAGTTCACGCCCGAAAAGGAGGGCTGCACACCTGATACTATCAACGGCACGGACTATCTCCACGAGGTGTACGTCGCGGCCGACCCCGAGTACACGGGACGCGTGACCGTGCCCGTGTTGTGGGACAAACAGGAAGACACCATCGTCAACAACGAGTCCATCGAGATCATGCGGATGTTCGCCATCGCGTTCGACGACGTCGGTGACGAAGGACTTGACCTGTATCCCGAGGGGTACCGCGAGGAGATCGACCGCATCATCGACGCCATCTACGACCCCATCAACAACGGTGTCTACCGTGCCGGCTTCGCGGAGTCACAGGAAGCCTACGACGAGGCGGTTGCGGACGTGTTCGATGCTCTGGATCACTGGGACGAGGTGCTGGCCGACCAACGGTACCTTGCGGGCGACCGCTTGACCCTCGCGGACGTGCGGCTGTTCCCGACGCTCGTCCGCTTCGACCACTGCTATCACACGGCCTTCAAATGCAACCGCCAGTACCTCCACCAGTACGAGAACCTCTGGCCATACCTGCGAAACCTCTACCAGACGCCGGGCGTCGCGGAGACCGTGCGAATGGAGCACACCAAGGATCAGGGCTACTATCAGGGCGAAATCACGCCCATCGGCCCGGATATCGACTTCAACGCATCCCACAACCGAGAAGAACTCACAGATGATCAGCCAGCGATGCCGCACGTAGACTGATCCCACGCTTCCACGTCATCACGACACGTTTGTCCGCAAGTTTTGTTGAATGTGAGAATATTACGGCGGCCGTGGGTGCGTAGTTCAGTCTGGCAGAACGCTCGGATTGAGGCCGGGACGCCACGTTCTATGTCGACATCTATGTCATAGAGCGTAGGTGTATTAAGATTGACGATAAGTAAAGAAGATTTATGGAACGAGTGGTAGAGAAATAATGTTGTCAGTGGAGATAATTCTCGCTTAGAAAGGGGTTTCGTTATTCGCCGTCAAGAGGCTCGCCACGCCGGTCGATCCGAGTCGCTGGAAGGCCCGCTCTCTCGGCATGTTCGCGAACTGCTTGTTCATCTTCAGCTTGGTAGTGGCAGAATGTGCCTGCGACTTTGCCATCGTCGGTTTTCATCACCTCCGAGTCGACCCATCTGATGCCGACGCCCTCGTCCCGGAGTTCTTCGAGGGCTTCGCCGGATTGTTCGCCGGCCGCGTCCAGTTCGTCTTCCGTAATCGGTTCATCAAGCTCACGGAGGATGAGAAAGTCCTCCAGATCTTGCTCACTCATGGATCAGCATCGGGTTACTGATAGACAACGAACATAAAATCACCGTCTGAGTATCGCCGACGAGATGCCACACCCCTCACCACGGAACAGCCGCACCCCTACTTATTTTGAGACTCCGCAAACCACATATGTCAGCCATCAGATGGGGTGAACGAATGTCCTGTGACACCTCCTCCATCCGGGAGGACTTCCCCATCCTGAATCGCGACGTTGAGGGTTCGCATCTGGTTTATCTTGACAACGCTGCCACGACACAAACGCCTGAGCAAGTCTACGGCATCTATGAAGATTTCTACACCCGATATAACTCGAATATCCATCGGGGAATTCACACGTTGAGCCATGAGGCGTCGGTCGCCTATGAAGAGGCACACGACAAAGTGGCCGAATTCATCGGGGCGAGTGGCGGCCGCAAGGAGGTCATTTTCACGAAGAACACAACCGAAAGCGTCAATCTCGTCGCGTATGGTCTGGGAATGGATGAGCTGGGGGCCGGCGATGAAATCATCACGACGGAGATGGATCATCACGCCACGCTGGTCACTTGCCAGCAAATCGCCAAGAAAACCGGAGCGGAGATCAAATACATTGAGGTGCAGAACGACGGTCAACTGGATATTGAGCAGGCAAAAGAGATAATTGGCGACGATACTGCTCTTCTCGCCGTTCCTCACGTGTCGAACGTGCTCGGCACGATCAACCCCGTTCAAGAGCTTGCCGCGTTGGCTCACGAGTACGATGCCTACATTCTCGTCGACGGAGCGCAATCAGCTCCGACACGACCAATCGACGTCGAACACCTCGATGTCGACTTTTTCACGTTCTCCGGCCACAAGATGGCCGGGCCGACCGGGATTGGCGGGCTGTATGGCAAACAGCATCTACTCGAAGAGATGACTCCGTTCCTCTACGGTGGGGAGATGATCCAGCACGTCTCACTTCGAGACGCGACGTGGAATGACCTGCCGTGGAAGTTCGAAGCCGGCACGCCACCAGTTGCTGAGGGGATCGCACTCGCGGCAGCGATCGAGTATCTCGAAGAGATTGGTATGGAGACCGTCCGACAGCACGAGAACGAACTGGCCCAGTACGCTCTCGAACGACTGGAGGCGCGAAATCACGTCGAGACCTACGGCCCCCCGTCGGGGACAGAACGGTCAGGGCTCGTGGCGTTCAACGTTGAGGGCGTTCATGGCCACGATCTCTCGTCGCTCCTCAACAACCGCGGCATCGCCGTCCGGGCAGGCGATCACTGCACCCAACCGCTTCACGACGCACTTGACATTCCGGGATCTGTCCGCGCCTCTTTCTACGTGTATAACACCACGGAAGAGATCGATCAATTGCTGAATGCCATCGATAGTGCAGCTGCGGATCTGCCGGACTATTTGGCGTCTGACTGCTATCATGCATCTCTCAGCACTATCACGAGCCCAACAACGGCGAGTTGGATGACCCCACGTTCACGATCTCCTATCAGGAGATGACGTGTGGCGATGAAGCGGAATTTGCAGTACAGACGTCGTCAAACGGACGGATCGAACAGATCACGTTTGACACCGAAAGCTGTGCCGTCAGCCGTGCTGTCTCAAGTATCCTGACAGCCCATCTCGAAGGTATGTCTCTCACGGATGTTGCCGAAAGCGAGAGTGGCACGATGATCGTCGATTTACTTGACGCTCAGTTCCCGGATCTTCGCTACGATTGCGTGCTCGGCCCCGAAGAGGTCATTCAGAAAGGGATCGAACAGCACCTTGAACAGCAAGAGACTGCAACAGCCTCCGACTAACACAGATGTCCGACCAGAACACGTCCACGTACACGCTTGACAGAACAGTTGAGACCTCGTTCGAAGAGGCCGTGGAAGAGACGACACAGGCACTCGCCGACGAAGGGTTCGGTGTCCTCTGTGATATCGACGTGCAGCAAAAACTCGAAGACGAACTTGGCGAAGACTTTCGTCAGTACCGGATCCTCGGTGCCTGCAATCCACCGCTGGCACATCAGGCGCTCACCGAGGAACTCAAACTTGGCGCACTGCTCCCCTGCAACGTGATTGTCTACGAAACTGACGAGGAGGTCGTCGGGGTGAGCGCAGTTGACCCCGACGAGCTGTTATCCGTCGTTGACAGCGGAGAGCTGGAGTCGGTTGCATCAGATGTTCAATCACGAATGGAGCGAGCGCTGGACAGCATCTCAGGCTGAATCGTCTTTCTCGTCACTACCGTTAATCACGTTTGACAGTACCAGATCGGTTACCAGATACCCTAGCCCTATCCCGAGGCCAATCAGTACCCATCCAGCAACGGTCATCGATGGTACTGTCTGGTGTGCAGTACATCCCGGTTGAAGATACCGATGTTTAAGCGACCCAATCTCTTGAGAAAGTGGGAGCTTTGCTTCCTGCTGCCGTGACCGCGTGTCTGTCTCGCTACGGTCGCTCGTGGATCTGAATCGGCACAGCGCCGGCGGGCTGTGTCGTCATCCGCGGGGCCACCTCGATATCGTCCTCAGCATCGACACGGAACCGTTGTCCGATTGTTGCGAGCACAGCCTTCATTTCGAGGCGAGCGAAGTGGCGGCCGATACAGATGCGAGGGCCGCTCCCGAACGGAATGAATGCATACTCCTGAGTCTGGGGCGTGGTCTGCTCCCAGCGATCCGGGTTGAATCTAAGTGGGTCATCGTAGAAACGCTCATCGCGGTGGAGACTCCAGACGCTGAGCAAGACCTCTGCGTCTGCAGGAAGTGTGTAGTCACCAATATCGACGCGTTCAGTTGTCACGCGAGGGATCGCGTGGACGGGTGGATACAGGCGGAGCGATTCGTTGATGATCTGGTCGAGATAGTCTAGTTCCTGCAGATCAGCCAATACGATCTCGTCGTCGAGGACGGAATCGATCTCGGCGTGAAACTGCTCCGCAACTTCGGAATGGGAACCGATCTGATGCAGCGCATACGTCATCGCAAGAGCGGTGGTCTCGTGGCCGGCAAACAGCATTCCCACGACCTGATCGAGCACTTCCGACTGATCGAACGCCGAGTCTGGATCGTCACGCAACGCGGCCAACGTGGCAAGCAGACTCTCCTCTCGAGGGCTGTCGCCCGTATCGGCCAGCAGAGTCTTCGCGCGTTTGCGCAGATCTTTGGCGCCGCGATGGAATTTACGACGGGCGGGCGTTGGCACCCAGTTGGGGAGTGCCCACGTCGTCGGTTTGAACCAGTAATTGAGCGCGTTGGCCGCCACGGTCAGCTCGGCAATTTCCTCGTCGGAGAGAGACTGGCCGAGCACCACCTCGAACAGGTTCTGGAGGGCGACCTTCTGCATCTCCTCGTCAACCCGGATCGATCCTCCTGACGGCCAGTCGTCGATCCGCGTTCGGGCGACGCCGACCATCGTCGCGGCGTGGTCGCGGATGCGCGTGGGACTGAAGAACTCCTCCATCGCGTGGCGCTGGCGCTGCCACTGCTCGCCCTCGACCGAGAGAAGTGCCTCCCCGAACGCCACCTCGAAGTCGTCAAGCTTGGCGAACGACTCCCGATTCAGGAGCGCTGTCTCGACGTAGTCGGGATGCGCGAGCACGTACACGTCTCTCCCGAGCAACTGCATTCGAAACGCGTCGCCGGTCGTGTCAACCGATCGCCGGACAAACCCGAACGGATTGCGTACGAAGTCGACAGTATGTCCGAGGAGTGGCGTGCCCGAGGGAGCGGGCGGACGCGAGTTCGGCTGGCTCATCTCTTCCAACGAAAAACAACCGCCGTCAAAGGTGTTAGTTCCGATATATTGTGAGCCGCAGCGAGCGTACTACCGATGTCCCTGTGCTCACGACTCGGGGGTGATTGGTACTATCGATTTTGGCTCAGAGGCCAAGCTCGTCGTGTAATCGGCGTTGAAGCGGCAGACGGCGGGGTCGTCAGCAAGCAGTCAGGGGAGGCTTCTCGAATACCGGTTGCGTTCGGGTAACTCTATAGATAGCGTTCCATCGAACCGAAATCGACACAAAGGCTCCGAGCGGTGAGTCAACTCATGTTAGAGGTGGCACGGACGTATTCGGAGATGTTCGCGCCCGAATTTTTCGTGCTTCTCTGTGCCCTGCTCGTCATCGGCTACGAGTGGCGCACGTCGTCAGGAGGCACTCTCGTGGGACTCGGCAAACGGGTGGTCGTGCTCGCGTTTGGATGGGGCGTCGCATTCACCATCTATCAAGGAGCGCCCCGAGTCGTGGGGACACTCCCGAAGTGGGGGACTGACGCAACGGGAAGTGTAGGGTTGGCCATCGGAATACTGGTGATTTGGGTGGGATGGCGAATATGGGACTGGGGAAGCATCGTTCCTGAATTCGCTCTCCTTCTGGTTGGAGTGACCGTTCCGCATCTCCTCATCACGCCCTTCTGGGACATCTCAAGCCACGTCCTGTATGCGATGGCACCGGCTGGCTATCTGTCGCTGGTCGATCAGCGGTTCGTTCCCCTCGTTGTCGTGGCACTCGGGATGGTTGTCGCTCGACCACTTGCCGAAGCGCACACGTGGCTGCAGTCTATCGGCGGACTCGCCCTCGCACTGGCGTTTTTGCTTGCTCTCTCCCGAGTCCACTCTCGGGACGGGATGACCCTCAGTAGAGGAGGTTGAATAGGTTGTTCTATCTTCAACTCAACGCTGAGTTGGAAATCGATCATTCTTACGACATTCGTCGCGTTAACCCATCTGCACACCTACTGAGCAGATGAGTCATCCTAATAGTCTTGAGATCAACGCCCCTGTGAATTTGTGATCATCCCAATTGGCTCGGTCATCGACTTCAACGCACCGCACGACCGAGACGAACTCACAGGTGATCAGCCAGCGATGCCCCACGTAGACTGATCCCACACTTCCACGTCAGCACGACACGTTCGTCCGCAGGTTTTGTTGAATGTGAGAACAATACGGCGGCCGTGGGTGCGTAGTTCAGTCCGGCAGAACGCTCGGATTGAGGCCGGGACGCCGGGGGCGTGAGTCCGCGCGGCACGCCCCGCGCCATCGGCAGCGGCCCGGCCATCCGGGAGGCCCGGGGTTCGAGTCCTCGCGTACCCACTCAACTCGTCCGTCAGAAGCTGCAATTCGAGTGAGCGACTTCGGGACTGTCTCCTAAGTGTAGCTTCAAGTCTGAAAATGTGGGTTCTCCTCGTCGATATTCAACTGCCAAATTCGGGTAACTTCTCTAACGCCGTGCGAGATACAGGATGCGAATCAGTCACTAATGTCAACCTACCCTTCTTTTGTCCACCCGCTTATCTCTGGAGCTTACGGTAGGCGAGTTTGGGGAGTTGAACGAAAACAGCTGGGAAGGTAAGCCCGAGCTGGTCGAGAAATTCTCGAATATCCCAGTAGTCGCGCCAGAACATGATTCCGTCTTCCGAGACGGTTCCGATCGATGCCCCCGAAACCTCGAATCGATTTCCGGTGGCAAGAATGCCCTCGAAAGAGCCCTTGTGCGTGCCATTCATCGACCATTCAATACCGAAGTCACCGTCGTTGCTGACTGCAACACGATGGATGTCGGAGCCGACATCCGGAAAGGCCGCGTACACCTTGTAGAAATATTGTCGGAGTTCTTCGCGCGTCAACTCATCCTCTTGGATCGGATCACGAAACGTCCCGTTCTCAGTGAACTCAGCGACGAATCCATCGGCATCGTGCTCGTCAAAGGCTTCGGCTGCACGAACCACGTACTGTTTCTTGGCATCCGATGACATACAGGCAAATGGAGATATGATATGACATTCAAACTTGGGGGTAGTACTCATCTCACAACCTCCGATGACAGGAAATTCGTGATTCCTATCGATTGGGCCTCTGGTAATGGTCGAGTGGTTTCCACACGGAGACGCAGGGCAACTTCTGAGGGAGTAATGTGTATATTGAATACAATTTATTGACTCTCCTCCACGAGGTGAATTGCTCCGCTGAACTTACTCTCTATGTCGATCACGCTAGTTCTGTCGGGTGTTGATACTATTCCCCTTCTGTTGGAGTGATGTGCCCACAAGAGCGGATTTGAAGCACCACTAAGGACACCTATCCCCACGCGAATATTCAAGACCGGCCATAGCCTATCATCTATTCCCGAGTGATGGAACGCGACCAGTTCCATATAGAAACGGAGACGGTCAAGGAACCAGCCACCGCTGAGCCGGCGGAGCATCCGGCGCTCCGGATCCACTTTGATGGCTCGCGCGACCGTCTGCGACAGGAGTTGTCCGAACGACTCCGCGACGATACCGCTGTCGAAGAGATCGATGTCTCGTTTCGCCACCTATCGTCGGATGGAGAATCAGCTGAAGGCATACTCGCCCTCAGCGACCGCGTCACGGGACGATACGTTCTCGAAGTCAAGACAGCGGTCAATCTGGTGCGCGAGTTCGTTCAGACCGTACGCGAGTCCGCGGATCAAATGAGTCACGACGCGCGGTATCGCGTCGAGATTCGAGCAGAGGACGAGAGAGTCACAACGTTCGAGAAGGATCTGTTGGTCGTCTACGATGCAAGCGGGACACTCCTCCGTGATGCCAGCCTCATCCCCACCGGTATCGAGCTATGACATTGGTCTCTCGTTCGTTCACATAGCACACCCACGATTGCAACTGACCATGCCTCTGACCGCTCCAGCACGCATCCGTGCTCCTCCTCGACTTGAGATATGAACCTCTCCACCGAGCAGATCCGTGACCTCTGCACGAGCGAGGTGTTCGATCGCGCCCGCAACTACCGCGACGAGGAGCGCATAGAGCGCATCGACCGCTTCGACGAGATGGTGAACGCCGCCGTGCAGGGCTCCCAACCCGACCCCTACGAGGTCGAGATCCAGTTTGTGGATGGCGCTGTCGAGCCCGAAACCATCGACGCCACCTGCACGTGTCCGTACGACTGGGGCGGGTACTGCAAGCATATCATTGCGGTGCTGCTGGAACTCGTCGAAACCGACATCGAACTCGAAGACGAGCGCGAAGCCGTCGAACGCGTCCTCTCGGATGCGCACCCCGAGGAACTTCGGGACTTCCTGCTTGAGGAGTCCGAGCGCGACGCCGATCTGCGCCGGCGACTGCTGACACGCTTCGAGGAGCAGGACACACAGAGCCTCTACGATTACAAGAAGGAGATGAGCCAGCAGTACCGCGGCCCCTACACCTACCGGTACGAGGGCCCCGACTTCTCGGAGTTTCACGACCTCGCAGAGACCCACCGTGAGCAGGGCAATCCGCTGGAGGCGGCCACCATCTACCGCGCGATGACTGAGGTGCGGATCGAGAATATGGACATGGTGCAGGATTACTATGGCGAGGACTTCGAGGCGGAACTCGACGCATTCGTTGAGTGCATCCGCGAGACCGACCTCGACCACGAGGAGAAACGCGAGTACATCGACTATCTCTTCGAACGGTGGGAGAACGATGATTCTGCCGTTGGCACGTTCTCGGGCCAGTATGAGGACGCGCTCTGGGAGCTTTGCACCGACGACGCGGATCTACAGTACTGGCGTGACCTCCTCGAAGACGACCAACCAGTCGAGATCCCTGAGACGAGCAAGCCTGACGATGGGATCGGGTCGTTCGATACGCGCCGCTACGAGGCCGAACGACGCATCGAACTGTACGCGGACGTGCTGGACGCGCTCGGCGACACCGAGACACTCCGGGAAGTGTACGAGCAATACTATCTCAACATCCGGAAGTTCTGTGTGCGGTATGCCCGTCTACTCGCAGCCGAAGGCGAGGACGACCGGGCAATCGAGGTTGCTGAAGAAGGGCTGGACGCGCTCTCGAACGTCGGAGAGCTTCGACGCTTTTTGATCGACGCATATGTTGACCGCGATCCGGAGCGGCACAGGGAACTCCTCCGGGAGCAGTTCCGCCAGTCGGGCGACTGGGAGTACTACGATCAGTTGCGGGCACGCTGTTCGGACGACGAGTGGGAGGAGATGGTTGCGGATTTCGAAGCGCGGTTCGAGGACTCGAACGTGCGTCGCTTGATCGACCTCTATCTGCGCGAGGGGCGCACGGCAGACGCGTTCGAGACGGTCATCGAGGCGGCTCGCGAGGAACCCGACGATGCATTCCGGCGTGCAGTCGGTGACAACGGACTCGCGATTCTGAGCGAATACCGTGACGATGTCGCGGACTACGATTCGGCGACCTACTACGAGGTCTACGAGGAACGTCTCGAACCGTTCCTCGCGGACACGACGGGCCGCGATCACTATCAGACGGTCGTGGAGTACCTCGAAGAGATGCGAGAGCTGGGTTTCGACGACGAATTCGAGACGTTCGTCGCGCACCTGAAAGAGAAACACTCGAACCGGCCCGCCTTCCTCGACGAAATGGAGGCGCTCGATGCCTGATTTTGTGATCGTCCGTGATGATCAGGTGCCGGATAGCTCGATACTCACATTCGGAAGCGAAATCCGTCTCTTTGACTGCGACTGATTGTGGAACTAGAGTTCGGTGGGAGGGGTATCCTCAACTACGAAGCACTAGCGGGTGATGCCAACCGGTAGCACCCCTCCAGTTGGCGTCACCAGTCCAAGCCTGATAACGATTCAGGTGGCGGATGAATTGCGTCCGATTCGGAGCCCGTTGTCTACGCTCTCTACTGGACGTGGAACAGTCGTCAGTCGTCGGCGGGTGTCGCGCCGGTCGGCCCACTTCCAGCGATATCGCTGGACTGTGTCAGCGTCGCATAGAGCATAATGAGCATCGCGACGATGAGGGCACCGCCCCACAGGAATGCGGTCGGCAGCAGGAACGTGAGTCCGAACCCTTCACCCAGCCAGACAACACCGGGAATGCCCCACTGCCCAGCGATGAAGAGAACGGTGACCGCCGTCCGGAGCGTCCCAGTCACCTCTAATGCTGGGACAGCAAAGCCCATCACGATGGCAAGGATTGAAATCACGCCCAAATGGGCGTGCCCGCCGATCATCCAGCCGGGAACGCCACTTCCACCCGACAGCAGAATGAACTGATATAGTCCGACTGTCATCATCACTGCCAATCCCAGAAAGCCCGAGGATTTGAGTGATTTTGTCATGGTATCACTCACATCTGTCACAACGATTCCTGTTAAAAGTTGCCAGTAACTCGACGCTTTCTGACGGGTACCTTTGCTCGCAGGGCCTCGGAGAGTGAGAGCTGTCATGCATCGCACAGTACCATAACCAGAACGGTGTCGAGGGGAATCATTCCGCACTCGACTGGGTGTAATACTCTCGGCCGGTCTTGAACTCGGTCAACTCCTCGATTCGGCTCTCCAGTTCCTCGATTTCCTCTCGGAGTTCCTCGGCCTCGGGGTCGTCGCTCGTGGCGAGACGGTCTTTCAGTCCCTGCAGTCGCGTTTCGCGCTGTTCCTCATCGACCTCTGCCTTCCGGACGTACTCCGTCTCCTCGATGTCGTACACGTCCGATTCGGAGAGTTCCGTCACGTCGAGAGCGTCGTCGACCTTGTCGCGGTCGACGCTCAACACGCGCTCGCGGTCGATTCCCGCGTCCTCCAGCGCGGCCAGCACCTCTTCGTCGTCTCGGAGGTCTCGGTTGCGCCGCGTCGTTCGTTGCACGGAGCCGAACTGGCCATGGACGGGCTGGTCGTGGTGCAGCCGATCGAGCAACACGTCGGTCACGGTCTGACGCAGGTCGTTGGCATCGCGCTGGATGTCCGAGAGCAGGGTATAGAGATTGATGAGGACGGGCGTGTCCAACACCTCCAGCGAGGAGAGGTCGTTCCGCTCCAGCGCGTCGATAAGAAGGAGCGCATCGCTGTAGACATCCACGTCGGGTTCCGTGCGCTCGGTGGCACTCTCGTCCGAGCCCTCGTCGTCTGTCCCCGTGATGATCTGGCTTCCGGTCGGTTCGTCGGTTTCGCGGATCACGCCCGCGCTCTCGTCAACCTCGAATCGTGGGTGCAGACTCAACACGGCGGGGTACGGATCGGCGTCGGGCGGGAGCCGCGAAAGGTCGAATCCATCGACGGCGTTACTGATGCGCTCGTGGAGCGTCTCGAACTGGTCGCGCTGGAGCGGCCGGGTCTCGTCCACGTCGCGGTCGAGAAACTCGACGACGATGCGGTGTTCCTGCACGTCGGTAATCCGGAAGCGACTTTGAGAGAGTGGCGTGAGCAGGGTCGCATCCTCGGCGAGATCCTCGCATTCGTCGAGGAGCGTGTGCCACGTGACGCTGAACGGCATTACTGGGGAGTATCGTCGGAAGACAGGTAAAGCGTGCTGTTGGTTCGCTCAGACGCCGAGGTCACGGAACGTCCAGTCGTCCGGCAGGTCGGCGTCGAATCCAGTCTCTTCGACGAGTTCACGGATGCGCTGTTCGACCGTCTCGTCCAGCTCGAACGTGTAGTCGAATTCCTCGTGCCAGTCGTAGTACCGGGGCATCCCCGGCCAGTGATCGTCCGTCTGCAGCCCGTAGACGCAGTCGAGCAGGTAGCGACGATACGGCATATCGTCACGGGTGACCCGGGGGAGTGTCCCGTCGATCGACTCGTCTCTCACCAACTCTTCGAGCAGGTCGACCGCCGCGTACTGGTCGGCGTAGAACGCGTGTTCGAGTGTTGGGTTGACCGAGAAGATGTCCTCCGAGGCGCGGACGTGGAGACGGTTGGCGATCGAGTGGTCGGGATGGCCGATCCCCCACCCGTACGCGTGGACTTCCTCCCGCGCGGTATCGGCCGTATCGGAAGCATTGACTGCGATGGCATCGAGGTATTCGAGCCCCGCAACTGGAATCGCCGACACGCCGTCGGTCAACCGCGTGCGGATCAGATGTCGTCCCACGGCGTTCGCGACCGTGGGCGTCACGAGCGGAATCTCGTCGTCTTCAGTGGGATCGTGAGCATTGATGACGTCCTTGAGGAATGTCCAGCCTGCTGATCGCGCCGCCTCGTCGAGGGCGTTGCTGACCCGGTCGTGGTACGGCCAGAACACGTCCCGGTATGTGTCGCCACTGTTGTCTTCGTCGAGTGCAGCCGAGAGCGCCGACTCGAACTCGACGACTGCGTAGTGAAGGGCGTCTTTGTCGCCGTCCGAGAACCGATCGAGGAGGTTATCGAGTTCGGCAACGGACGCGTTTCGCTCTTCGGTTGGCGATGAGTCGCCGGGGTCAGGCCGATTTGAATCGGACGAAGTAGAGGATGTCTCCGATTGGACATCGCTACAGTCGTGGAGTCGAAAACGCGTGAGCGTATCGAACGACTCACCGCAATCGTCGCACTCGTGAGCCATAGTTCACCTACAGATGTCTGGCAGAAATGTGTTCTCGCTTTAGGCGGTCAGTTGGCTATTTCATCGCGGTGACTCGCGTCGATGTCCACATCGTACTCGTCGGCGAGCATCTCCAACGCCGGTTCGTACGCCGACCGGGTTTGCATCATCTGATCGACCGTAGCGTCCAAGGGGATCACGGGATTGCCGTCGACCCACTCGATGTCAATGCCCTCTGCCTGCGGGAATAAGACGTAGTGGACGCTCCTGCCAACATTGGTCGCGTCCGGGCGCTCACCCACGGTCGTGTCGACTCCGAACCGCTCGAAGAACTCGATCCACCGATCGATGTCGCGGTCGTGAACCTCGATAAAGACGGGATAGTCATCGTGGCTTCTGGCGATCTGGAATCCGCCGTGTGTCCAGACGTAGGCGGCATCGATCTCCGTGTAGGCGAACTCCATTCCGGCGAAGTGGGGGATCACGTACGCGTCCTCCTGTGAAACTTCGTCGCGGGTGTACAACGTCCCCATCATCTCCTCGTAGCGCCGTCGCATCTCGTAGTCACGAACTTGAATGCCGTTATCTGTATTTGAGATAATTTTTGCATCGACCAATCGATCTACCCAGTCGTAGACCCATGAGTACGACGTGCCGATCTTATTCGATATTCGGTTGATTGAATCGCCACGCTGTGCCGACAAGACGATCTTCGCGGCGGTGGGATTCATGAAGTCGGCCGTCGTCATCGTCCGTCTAGTTATCTTAAACGAGATGATAACTGATGAATCTATCGGCGGATCCTGAGTGAGCAAGTTTGCTCGCTACCGATTCGAGTACTCAATTAGCAGCCCTCTCCTTGGTATGGCCCGCGTTGATTTGCGAAGCGTTAGCATCGGATTCCAAAATTTGTACTGACACGGATGGCACGTCACAACATCTATTACTGTGGAGACAGACACTACGGTAAGATGGCTACAAACAACGACAAAATCCAGTTCCGCGGGGAGGTGGAGAAGGAAGCCTCCCAAATCGTCGATGAAATGCGTCTTGGAGGGATCAATATCAGTGAACTCGCCCGACAGGGCCTCCAGCAGATGCTTCGTGAAACATTGTCCGAAGAGGAGAAAATTGAACTCCACCAGCGGTACAAGCAGGGAGAGATTTCTGAGGAAGTGGCGCAAATCCTCATTGGTGACGCTTTAGAGGAAATCGAGCGTGAACGTGATGCGTTCGAGGACGCCATGGAACTTGACACGAGCGGCGTGTTTCAGCAGTGAGAGACGATGGCAGACGATGAGGTACGTCATCCTGTTCTTGTTGACACAGACGCACTGATTGCTGTCGCAAATACGTCTCTATGGACTCAAATTAAAGAGAATCTCTGTCTCACGACGACGAACGTGTGCTGTCACGAGTTGAGACGCCACGTTCGAGAGAAGTCCGAGTATGCATCTGAGGGAACACGAGAACGGTGGGTTCACGACGGAAGCGAGAACGCGTTGGAACCGTTTGAGATGGAGTCGAACGAATCGTTTACCTCGGTTACTTGTGTTCCGCGACCGCATGGCGACGATGCCGGAGAGGAATCTATTCGACGGGAGGTGGAGCAAAATTCTGAGGAATATCGATTCGCGATCTTGATGGATAGTGACGGTCGAGAATCGATCAATCGGGTGTTTGACGAACAGGACGGTGATGGAAGGGCAGTGGCCCCGCCATTTCTGCTGTATCTGTTGTTACAGAATGACAAGTGTACCGTGGCGGAGTTCTGCAAGGCGTGTGGTGAAATGCTTCGAGGAGAAGGTTGGACAGGTTATCAAGCAATTCAAGCAGCATGGGAAGCGATTCCAGTCGATTGCTCGCAGTATCTCCCGGATGAGCTCCTCCCGTAAGTTCGACGGCGTTCAGTTAGTAGGGACAACAGATCGGGCCGAGTAGTTGTAGACGCGTCTGTCTTCTCACCTCCGTTAGAGTCACGCGGTACGTTCTTACCAATGCCCGAGTTGTAGCAGTGTGTTGAGAGCGCCTTCCACAAATTAGCCATTGACGAACTGTCCGTCCCCGATGTGGTACATCGCCATCGTCCTGATCCCGATTTCCTCGCCCGTCGGAGAGACACCGTGTCCGTCATCTTCGTGGGTGCCGATCTACCCACTTTTTTGTGTGATTCCTCTGTTCACTTAGCAGTAACAGAGTATTGTATGTCACTAGCTGATGCACACAGACCGACGAACACGCGCGAGCGGTATCGCTTGATGACTGACGCGGCCTCCCGGCCGTTTGCGGTCGGCGCCGTCGCCGTTCCCTTGGTACTGCCCGTCTTGGGCTACCTCTCAGGTGATGTCCGAATCATGTTTACTGTCCACCTTTTCCTCGGTGCATTCTGGTTCGGGACTGCGGTACTCGGCGCGGTCGTGCTCGGCCCCGTGATGGGGAATCTCTCCGAGGAAGCCAACGTCGAGTTCGCCGAGGGCTTCGTCCCGAAGATGAACCTGCTGATGGAACCGGTCTCGGTCGGTGTGGTCGGCTCGGGGATTGGGCTCGCCAGTATGATGGGGCTGTGGGCATCTCCGACCCCATCGCTGTGGGCGGCACTCGTCCTTGCGATTGCGCTGCTCATTCTCGGGTTCGGCCCACTTCACAAATTCACCGCAGGCATGTTCGACGAGATTGCCGCCGACGATACTGACCACGAGCGCCTCGCCGCCCTGAACAAGAAGTACGGGATGCTGAGTCTGGTCGAACTCGTCCTGATGATCGCCATCGTCGCCACGATGTCCGGTCTCCGCTGGGGCTTCTAACACCGAGTCCACTGCCGAACAGTTCTCGTTTTTCGTTCGGCCCTGTCCTCTACCACTGTCTCCCGGAGGTAGTACCGACAACTTTGACGCGGCTGCCGCTTCAGGGAGGACATATGGCTGTTGACATCGCTATCTCTGATACGCTCGTTCTCACGGTCGACGAGCGCAACCGTCTGTACGAGCGTGGGACGGTGCTTGTCGACGACGGTCGCATCGCGGAGGTGCGAAAGTCCGAGGACGGCGATGGGGAAATCGAAGCCACGCACACGATCGACGGCGACGGAAAACTGGTGATGCCGGGACTGATCAACGTCCACACCCACCTCGAACTGACACCGCTGATCGGTGCGTTCAGCGACCTCGATCTGCTGGAGATGATGGGCAGTATGACGGCTATCTACGGCCGCCTCGGCGAGGGTGACTTCGACTATCTGGTCGAGTCGGGATACGAGCTTGCCGCCTTGAATTTCCTACTCGGGGGCGTCACGACGATCAACTCGATGGATGTCCGGCCGAGTGCGGGCGCGGAGACGTTCGGCGAGGCGGGACTCCGCGGCTTCTTCGGCCCGACCATCACAGACTTGTTCTGGGACGTTCCCGTCGACGAGCAGTTCGACCGCGCTCGAACGTTCATCGACAAGTACCATGACAGCTACGACGGGCGGATCCGGGCAACGATCTGCCCGCACGACGATTGGTCGTGTACGCGCGGCCTGTGGGAGCGCACGGCCGATCTCGCCGCCGAATATCCCGGCCTGCTCGTCCACACCCATCTACTGGAACTCGAGGAGAGCAACACGATGGCGCGGGCGAACGGCGGCGAGGATTCGCTCGATCTGCTCGATGACGTCGGATTGCTCGACGACCGGCTGGTTGCAGCGCACTTCCGCGTCGCCGATGAGGAGGATATCGAGCGGACTGCCGCAGCGGACGCGTCCGTGGCACACTGCCCGTCGGTGTTCTGCTACTGGAACCCGGACGCCGAGATGCAGTGGACGCCCGTCCCGGAACTGCGAGAGGCAAATGTCGACGTCGGATTGGGCATCGACGACCACTACTGGCACGACTCCTACAGCATGTTCGGCGAGGCCCGACAGGCCCGCCTCGCGGCCAACGTCAAGCGGACGACCGGCCAGTTCTCCTCGATGGAACTGGTGCGGATGCTGACGATCGACGGGGCTCGTGCGCTGGGTGTTGGCGACGAAATCGGGAGCATCGAACCGGGCAAGCGGGCGGACATCATCCTCCTCGATGTGGACAAGCCGAAGTTCACGCCGCTAACCAACGTACCTGCCCACGTCGTGAACAACGCCGCGCCGGGAGACGTGGAGACGGTCATCGTCGACGGAGAAGTCGTGATGCAAGATGAAGTACCGGAGACGATGGAGGCCGACGCGGTACAGCAGCGCGTGAAGGAGGCAGTCGAACGCTTTGCCGACGAGACAGGATGGGAACTGGACATTGGAGGCGGTGAACCACCGGGGTCGGTCGAGACGATCCGAGACCTCCCCAAGCGTGGGCCAGCCCGCCTGCTCTCCCGTCTCGCCCTCCAATCGGCGCGTGACAAGTTCCCCTTCTGATCGACTATGTCCACGTCACCGTTCCCTCCCGGGTACGTCCGGTTCGATGATGTCCACAGCTCGATGCCGGAGCCACGCCGAGTGCAGGTCTCCGAATCGGTCGCATTAGAGACGATACATATGGACGAGTCGGATCCAGCAATCGTGTTCGTCCACGGTGGCCTCGGTTCGCTGTGGAACGCGTATCCGCAATTGGACGCGTTCGAGGGCGAGCGGGAACTGGTGACGTATTCGTTAGCCGGAAACGGCAACTCCACGACGCGTCCCGAGCAGTCGCTCGCCGGGCACGTCACCGACCTCCGGAATCTGCTCGACGCGCTCGGCATCGACCGACCGATCGTCCACGGCCACAGTTACGGCACCGCCATCGCGCTCGAATACGCCAAACGCCATCCGACGGCTGGCCTCGTGCTCCACGCAGGGGGTGATCACGACCTCACGCCGGCGTGGGAGAAACCGCTGTTACGGCTGTTCCTCGCGCTGCGGCTGTATCACCTGCCCGCAAACGACGCGCTCATCCGCCAACTGGCCTACAGCGTCGGCTTTCACGAGGAGACAGCCGAGGCCGTCGTCGAGGACTTCCTCCAATCAAACCCCCTGCCGCGCCGCCGCTCGGCGTGGACGACCGTGACCGAGGCGTTCTGGGGCTACGACGGACGCCCCGATACCGAGCGGGTCGACGTGCCCGCGCTCGTCATCCACGGCCCTGCCGACGGGATCGTTCCGGTCGATGCGGCACGCGGGACTGCGCGTCGACTCCCCGACAGCGTGTTCTGCCGGATGGAGCGCACCGGTCACGTCGCGATGATCGAACGGCCGGTTGCGTACAATCGGCTCCTCCGAGCACTCATCACGACCGTCGAAGAGGGGCATAATCTCGAATCGGCAGTTCGAGACCAACTTGGTGAGTGCAACAGCGTGTAGTTGATCTTCCCCCACGAACACGTTGTTCCCGCCGTTCGCCCGGAACTTCTGACGAGAACGGGATAGCTGGCTTGGCGTAATAATCCGCAATCAAGCGTGTTCGGTTCCAGTAATCTCGAAGCGTGCCCCACCAGCCTCGCTTTCTGTGATAGTGATATTCCACCCGTGAGCGTCAACGATCTGCTTGACGATGCTCAGACCGAAACCCGTCCCGTCATCTGCAGTCGAGTATCCTGCATCGAACACCGACTCGCGCTCGTCCGCCGGAATCCCCGGGCCGTCATCTGCAACGTAGAACCCGTCTTCAAGGTCACCAATCGTTACTGTAACGTCATCACCACCGTGTTCGACGGCATTGTGAATGAGATTTTCTATTAGCTGCTGGAGACGGCTTCGGTCGGCTCGGATCGTCTTGTCGGTCGTGATCTCGAGCGTTGCCTCGGCCGTTTCGACGTGTTGCCAGCACGCCTCACAGACTTCCCTAAGACCAACCTCTTCCATCTCGCTCACTCTGTCACCCTCGCGAGCTAGCGTCAAGATGTCCTCGATCAGCGCATCCATCCGGTCGAGTGCTCGCTCGATGGGCGCTACCTGTTCGGTTTCACAGTCGTCTTTTAGGAGTTCTAGTCGCCCCTCGGCCACCTGTAGTGGATTCCGCAGATCGTGGGAGACGATGCTGGCGAACTCCTCGAGACGTTCGTTCTGACGCGTCAGTTCCGCCTCGCGAGCGCGTATTTCCTCAGTCCGCTCGACCTGTTCAAGTGCCGCTGTAATGTTGCTGGCCAAAATCTCCGCGAGGACGCGATCCTCATCGTCGAAGGTTGCCGCCGTTGGTGAGCTGGCAATCAAAATCCCCGCTTCCCCGAGTGGAAGGATGAGTTCACTCCGCACCGGGGAGTCCGGATTGTAGATCTCCGGATTATCGTGGACATCCTCGATTGCACGTCCCTCGCCTTGTTCGTAGACACGCCACGCGATGCTGTCTTCGCCCGTGAACGCCGGTGGCTCACCGATGAGATCGTGTCCAGCATCGGTCTGCGCGACAGGAACGAGCCCGTCCTGCTCATCGTACAGATGAATCGCACTCGCCTCCAACCCCAGCACGTCGGCAGCCGCCTCAACGCCAATCTCGGCGACATCCGTCCGCGTCTCAGCGGCCATCAGCTCCGGCGTCGTTTCGTTGAGGGTTGCAAGGCGTGTCTCGCGCGTCTTTCTCGCGGTGATATCACGGTAGACCCACAGATGCCCGTCACCTTCCGAGAGTTCGATTGGATGGTAGCTCCGTGCATAGGTCTGCCCGTCAGCAAGTTCCAGTTCCTCGTTGTACACCGGCTCCTGCCCAGCGATCAGCTCGTCGATCCGGTCGACGAACGCCTCGGAGTCAGCGAACGTGTCACTGACATCCGCCGCGAGTTGGGCACAGTCCGTGCCGCGAATCTCATCGGGGGAACCCGGCAGGTCGAACAGCTCGAACATCTGTTCGTTGACAGCGACGACGTTACGTTGTTCGTCTTCGGCTAGCACGCCGACCGGAAGTGTATCGAATAACGTCGACAGGAGCGCGTTCGTTTGTTCGAGTTCCCGCTCGTACTCCTTTTGTTCTGTAATCTCGCGGTCTGAGATGATGAGCGAGACCACGTCATCCTCCTCATCGCGGACAGGTCTGAAGACTCCCTCGACCGTATATTGTTCACCCCCGGGCTGGACGAGGTCGGTCTCAAACTCCACGTATTCACCATCTGCCGCCCGCTCGATCCAGCCTTTCACGTCTTCTTGGAGGCTCTCTGAATAATTGAACCACGGCGTCTCCCAGAACGGTTCGTCCGTCACGTCCTCCCGTGTGGCGTCAACGTAGTCCATCGCTGTCTCGTTGATTTCGAGAACTGTCCCGTCCGTGTCGATCAGCCCGACGAGGATATTCGGATCGTCGAAGATCGCTTGATAGCGACGTTCCTTTTGCTTGAGTTCTTGCTCTCGCTCCTTGTACTCGGTAATTTCGCGAGCGATACCGATTACTTGGCGTGACTCACCACGGGATTCATTCTGGACAGAGACGGTATCCCGAATCCAACGTACATCGCCCATCTCGGGTGTTGTCCGGTACTCTAATTGGCCGCCATCCCTCTCACCGTCGACCAGTTGTTGGTAGAATTGCTGGAATTGGTCGCGGTCGTCAGGGTGTACCGCCTGCGCGAGATGGTCTTCCCACGTCGGCACCTCGTCTGCCGACAGCTCGAAAAACTCGTTGTAGGCCCCGTGTCGAACGACTTCGTCTGTGTTGCAGTCGATCTCGAAGATCACCGAGTTCGTGTGTTCGAGCGCGAGTTGCATCCGCTCGCGCGTGCGTTCAAGTGTGCGCTCGTGTGTCTTGCGCTCGGTCACATCCGCTGCGATACCGAGGACGGCCTGATCATCGACATCGCCGAACTCGTACGGCTGTAATCGCGGTTCGAAGATGTGTGTCTCACCATCTGGATCGGCAATTTCGACCTCAGGAACTCGCTGTGTCGTCTCATCTTCGAGTACTTCGTCCAGATGGCGTCGAAATTGGTCAGCAGCCGACGCGTCAAGAACCTCCGCGATATTCGACCCTTCAATATCTTCAACAGTCGTGTCGTGGAACGTCGCGAGTGCTTCATTCGCCAGCAGGTAGTTCCCTTCCTCGTCAACCACATAGAGAAGATGAGGAAGGGCATCGACGATCTCGCGCAATCGTTGCTCGCTTCGTTCGACTCGCTCCTGTGCCCGATGGTGTTCGACAGCGTTCGTGATGCGGTTCGCAAGTACCGTGTACTGGTCGGTGCCACCTTCCTTCTGGAGGTAGTCGGTCACGCCAGCAGAGATGGCATCGCTGGCGACCTCTTCTGAACCCTTGCCAGTGAAGAGGATGAACGGCAGTTCGGGATAGTGCTCCCGGACGGATTGGAGGAACTCAATCCCGTTCTGTCCGGGCATCTCATAATCCGATACCACACAGTCGAACTCGTTCTGTTCGAGTTCCTCTTTTCCATCACTCGCACTGGTGGCTGTTTCGACGGCGAACCGGTCGTCCTCACGTTCAAGGAAAGTAGCGGTCAGATCAGCGAAATCAGGTTCGTCGTCGACGTGAAGAACCTGAATGGAGTCTGGAGAGCCGTTGCTCATTACATACAGCGTGATTGAGACAACCAATAACGGTTGGGACGTGAGTATCGAGACTGAGTTCGCTCACCTCCATTTTACTCCCTGATTGCCCAACACCGTTGAAGTGGTCAATCAGGTGTTTATGACACGCTCGTGTACTAAGCGGATCGTAATCGTCCCACTCATCGCCTCAAACGCGGATCGACCAATAGTGGCGGGCCCGAGTGCGATATTCGTCGACGCGGTTGTTCCACTCCGCATAAGGCATACTATTGGGGGCGTTTCGGAGCAATAGAGTCACGACGACGATGAAGTACCTTCACTCGGACTCGGACACCCGAGGGAGTTCAGTCGAATAAATCTGATAATATTCGCAGTTTTCACCCATTCTATTTGATATTCGAAAAACTGATGCATCGAGATCTACAGCTTCGATGTATGAGTGGAGACGGCGGAGAGCCAATTAAGCGATATGTGACCTGTTCAAAGGCCGGTTGCGACAATCAAATTGGCCGGGAACACGATTTCTGTCCCATACATCGAGAATAATGTTAGATGATGAGAAACGAATGCTCCAAGGAGTTTGTAGGGAAAGTGGTTGTGACAATCGTATTGGTCGGGAACACGATTACTGCTTCAAACACCGGGAGCTTAATCCGCTCCGCTATGTCTGATGACAAAGATAAATTGAGTATATCGGCTAATGTTAAAGTATGCCTCGAAGATGGCTGTGAAGCCAGCATTGGGCGAGAACACAAATTCTGTCCGAAGCACCGAGAGTGATTATGCCGGACGATGATCCCTTTGAAATTGATCAAAAGCTTAGCTTGTGTGCTAAGTCGGGGTGTGACACTCCCATAGGCCGAGAACACGATTTCTGTCCAAAACATCGGGATTGAGTATGTCTGACGACGAATTTGAAACTGCGGCATTACAGAAGACCTGTGCTGAATCAGGATGTAAAACTGCAGTGGGGCGAGAACACGACTACTGTTTTGAACACCGTGAATAGTTAGATGATTTCCATAGGATTGGTATATCTCATTCTACTTGGCATTTTTATATTCGTTCCCGCTGGTCAGATTTTAATCAATCCAGCGTCGACTACTGAATCTCCCTCCTCTAAGGATTCAATGTCGGTGGTTGATCGAACAGCATCAGAATCGATCGCCCTGTTTGCTATCGTATTAGTGGTGATTCAGTTTATACTGGAAGGTGACCAGATGGGCTACTATCAGGAGCTTACGATTGGAGTCCTGACTGTCTGTGCTGGCTTCTTGATGCTCACGTTCATTCTAGAACTCTTTAGCGACATTCGAGTAGTCCTATTCCATCTACAAATCACAGCTCTCAGATACTCCGGCCTGCTTCTGTTTTCTGGATTGTTTTTCCTCCTCCAATCATACAAATTGAATCCGCAAATACAGCTACTATTCGGTATGTTCGTTCTCATTTCGTGGATCACTTGGGTAGTCCACGAACTGAATTACCTATTTAGAATCCAGCGTAGGGAGTGGAATAACAGAGATATAGATAGAGGTGAGTGGTTCCGCAAAGCAATTCGCAAAAGGTTCCCATCCTCGTGAGGTCTTCCCCTTCTCACAAACACTAACCCACCTCCCTTGCATCTCCACGTATGACCAACAACCCGTTCTGGGACGCGGCGGAGGACGCCCTCCGCGGTGAACGCGTCCGCGTCCACACGACCGACGGAACGTACACCGGTCTTCTCACCCTGTTTCACTATCAAGACCACGCGGTATTGCTGAGGGACGTCACGACGCCCGACGGCGACGCGACACCGGCCACACTTGTCGAGAACCCTCGTTCCATCGAACAGCAGCCCGAGACGGCCAGCCGCGAGGTCGCTACCGTCGACGTGGACGTGATTGCATCCCAGCCGTACAGCGTGCGCGAGTACGACTCCCCGGACTTCGCGGCGTTCGTGCGACAGGTGCGCAGCGATGGTGGCCTCACGAATCTCCCGCTACTTCGCCCGCTCGATGGCGGCCACGATGCAACGCATCAGGTCGTCTCCGGCCACCGACGCGTCGAGGCGCTCCGCCGCGCCGGCATCGATGAACATCCCGTCGAGGTGGAGTCGTTCACCGATTGGGCGGCCACGAGACGGTTCATCGACGAGCACTTCCCCGTGACCGACTCGGAGCGAGAAAACTGCACGGACTCGAGGAGTGGTTGGTATTCACCAGAGCTGATGCAGGCTTCGTACGAGCGGCTTCGAGAGGAGTGGGGGCGAGAGAAGCTGCTTGGACATCCAGCTATCAAGGCAAACGAGGCGATTCTCGAAGCGGCCGACGGCACGGCAGCGGACGTTCACGACGTGTTGACCGAGGCTCGATCTGAAGGGGGTGGTGCGGATGAGTCCACCGAGGAAAGTGAAACACCCGAGGTTGATGATGTGGTGGCGGACTTGGCGGCTGATTCTGATGCCGGTGAAGAGCGGATCAGAGACGATGTGACGACGCTTCGAGAGCACGAGGTGCCGCTCGATGCGGTCAAGGGCGCCCTCCGTCGGAAATACGCTGGCGAGTAGACCGGTTCGACGAGCGCAACGAGAGCAGGAGAGGTCGCGTGTTGTTCATCGAAGTAGCGTCTCGCCGTCGAGTTGCACCTCATCGTGTGCGATCGGATCACCGGTCTGCACGGCGTCAAGCATCTCGTTCACCGCATCTGGCCTGTTCTCCTCGGGAACGTTCGCGATCACGTTGATTAACAGCCACGCCATCCCATCCACCTTGTCCTCCAAGTGGTACGCGCTTGAGGAGATCGCGCCGCGGCTCACGTCATCGAGTTGCTCCGCCATCTCGGCGTGCGAGTCGATGCCGTGCAGGTAGCACGCCAGAATCTCTGACTCTCTGGTTCCGATCGGGCTGTTCTCGTCGATCAGCTTCGCCAACTCGTCGATGCTTCGCGTCGGTTGTTCCTCAACCTCTTGCGGGTCTTGTCCCTCGAGCAGCAGGTCGATGTCGCTCGCATCCAGTTCCCTTGCACGCCACGCAACGCGAGCGGCCTCGCCACTTTCGTCCACTTCATCGAAGACGGCGACGAACTCCTCCAACTCGGGATACAGCCACGAATCATTCAGTTTGGCGGCCCTGCTCCACACGCCGCGGGATTCGAGAAATCGCTTCGCTCGCCGTCGCCCGATGGGAATGAACCGTTCCTCGGGCGGTTCCTCGGCGTAGTAAACCGTCTGCTCGGTCACCTCCGCCTGCACTCGCTTGACCCTCTCTCGCTCCAGCTCGGAGCAGAACGTCACCTCCCATCCCTCGCTCTCCGCCACCTCGACCGCCGCCTCCGGAGCGTCGTCCTCGACGGCCAAGAGGAACGGCTCGTCTGCGGCCTCCCAACAGCGGTACGTCTCCATCTCGTCAGCCTCGTCGGGGATATCAGTCGCAACCAGCACGTGGTCGTGGTCTTTCTCGCTCGATACCTCGTTCAACTCGAACTCTGTGAACACCTCCAACAGATAGTATGTTATCTGACAGTAAATATCATTTCGTGGTGGCGTGACGAGGGATCAGACGATGATGGTATGTTCGGAATCCCGGACAGTACGGTGGTTCTCCGTCCATCTATTCGGCGTCGAAGCGGTCGGAGACCTGATCGGCAAACTCGCCCTCTTCCACGTCAAGGTAGCCGACCTGCCGTCCGTCAACATACACGTGGCCCTCAAAGTCGTACAGTTCGATCTCGCAATCCCCCAGCGTAAAGCAGACTCCCGGGGGGCGGCCCCACGACTCCTCGGTGGGGTACTCCGCGCTTCGCCACTCCACGTCCTCCACACATTTGTCTACCCATTCCTCGACGCGATCTGGCTCGTCGTGAGCGCACTCGATAAGCCACGCCACGGGCGGCGTATCGTCTGGTACATCCCGTGATGCACGTTCCACGACCGAGTCGACGGCGAGCGCAAGCGAAGCCATCGCTTTCTGATGTGCTGTGTCCATATTCGTGGCTATCGTGGTGGGACTGATAAGAACACCGTCAGAACAGGCGACAGTCCCATGGCATCTCAAAGCACCTGTTACAGGGCTATCTGAACTTCTTGAGTGTGACCCTCAACATCGACGACCGATTCGACTTGGCTTCCTGAAACGATACGAGGCAACCGCGAGGAGGCGTGGCGACAGTTGGAGCGATCTTTCGACCGACCTGCCTCAAATGCGCGAAAAAGAAAGGAAGGAAGTCGTCAGTCGATGCGCTCGATGGTTTCCACGACGCCGAGCGTCTCTCGTCGCTCTTGCCCATCCTCGATGTCGTCGCAGTACGTCACGTCGAGTTCTGACCATCCCCGCGAGAGCCTCGTGGCCCCCACGGAGACGCTGCACCAGACCGAGCCGATCTCGTCTGCGGTCTCCTCGTCAATCGCCACGACGACGGTGACGTTTCGGTCTTCCTCGCGATCCGTGTCGAGGTACACGTCCATCCAGTCGATGACGCCCTCGACGACGTGAGCGTTCTCGGTCTCGATGCGCACTTCATCGCCATCATCGAAACCATCGAGTTTGCTGATGAGGTGTGGTATCCCCACATAGGTACTAGGCACTGGAGTGACATAACCCCACTGTCTCGACACCCGCCGATTTCACGTGTTTCAACGCCTGTAATCGGCTTCAAGTGTTTCTCGTCTCGTTTTCTCGACTTGTTCTATGTCTCAGGTACACGGGTACCAGCGTTTTCACAGGTACACAGGTACCAAGGATTCGCCTAGAGTCGGTCTCGAGATCGAACTTGAGAAAGTCAACGTTCTCCGTGGTTCTTCGACATCATCGCGGCGGACAGACGCATCATATCCTCGCTCCGCCGCCACATCCCGCCCGCAACCGTCGTCGCGTTCGACACGGGGTGTTCGTGCATATCCTCGACGATCCGCTCAACGCCGTCCTGTGCGCTGTCCCACACGCCCTCATCGATGAATTGCACGCACGACTCCGCGAACCCGATCTGCAGCCACCGCGTCACCTCGGAGGTGTCAACCTTGTCATCAACGCCGTACTCGCGCAGCAGTTCGGGTACGGCGTCTTTCGCCGCGTCGAACAAATCCCCGACCGTCCCGCTTGACACTCCGCGCTCTATCAACTCGCCCCGGGCCTCATCGACGGAATTGAATTGGGGTTTGACGTCAGTCATTCCAACGTGAAATCGGCGTCAAAGCTGTTCTCGAAGCCGTCCTCGATGTTCTCGTCTTGCTCTCTTTTCGCCACAGCGACTGAGATGGAGCGTTCTATCCCGTCGACGTCGTTGAATCGCTCCAGCACCTCGTCTGGATCGGTCTCGCCGTGCTTGACCTGTTGGAGGGTCTCTCGCATTTCGTTCACACGTGATGGCACGCCGCTGAACACCTTGAAAACCCGCTTTCCAGAGTCTGAAAGTCAGGATACTGATTTGACGCTCGTCCGCGTACGTGCGGCCGTGAACAGTGAGGACGTCCGCCTACTCCAGCAGCTCCTCGCCAACCGGCACGGTTCGCTGTCGCTCTCGGAACTTGCGGCGTGGAACAGAGAGAGTGAAAGCGAGCTGGAGCAGCATCTGCAGGACTTGCAGGCACGAGGCCTCGTGACGACGTTGATGGGCGACACCACGTACTACGCAGTCACCGAGTTCGGCATCCAGTTGTTGAAGCAGATTGGGCACTACGAGCAGATCGGCATCCTCTACGATATGTATGAGGCAGCAGAGACAGAAGTGAAGACTGGAGACCGTCCACAACCGGAGTGGCTGTAGCCGTGCCCGGGGACGTTCGGGATGTGGGGCTCGTGATTCGCGTGGGCAGCGACTCGTCCATCTTCGAGGTGGCCGAGGAACACGAGGTAAGTGAGGCAGACGTCCGCGATGCGGTGGAGTGGGCTGCCGAACACCCTGCCGAGGTGCAGGAGATCATCGAGGAGCGTGCGGAGTCGCTCGCCGACTTGGAGCGGGAGTACCCCGGCGGGGTTGATCCGCCCCGGGAACAGTCCGCGGCGGATTACAGGGAGCGGCAACTCGACGCGCTTGACGCGATTGTCGAGCAATTCGAGTAGTCACTCGCCGTTCAACAGTCTCTCCACCCACTCCGAGAAGTCGCCGCCCTCGTTGACGCACTCGTCTAGATCCACGACCGTACCCTCGCTTGCGTGCCATCGTTTCCCTCGGTAGTCGCGCTCGTTCATAGGTAGTCGATCAACTCGCCGATGTCTACGTGGTTGTCCTCATCGGTGAGCAGCGGCGCCCGCTTCCGAGCCACTTCCCAGTCCGTTTGATTGTCGCTCACAATCGGGAGTGCGACGCCCTGCCGGAAAAGAGCACCCGGGTGTGTTACACGTCGAACTCCTCAACAGCGTCAACGACTTTCATATCCCAGTCCCACTCAATCTCGCTCCAACTCACTTCTTCCTCATAACCGTCGCAGAACCGCACGTGGACGGTTTCCTCTCCAGAGGCACGGGTATCGAACGCCTCGTCGTACTTTTCCCGGGGCACATACACGTCGTAGACGCGCGATAGTGGAGTGACGCCCGCTGACTGTGACACCTTCCACGACATCTGATACGCGGCGTAGACGCGCTCCGCGGTGGTATTCGGCCACTCGTCGATCTGATCCACATCGTTGTAAGCAGAATACGTGGTGAAGGCAGCCTCGCTGAACAGCAGCGCGTTGGCCATAAAGACGGGGAGTTGTTGATGGACGTTGCGGACGATGACGTCGAGCGACTGCAAGACGTACCCGGGTTTCGACGCGGAGGGATACGTCGAGTAGAGCTGTATCTCGTCGTGGTGGGGACTTCGGAACCTTATTTGACCGTGTACTGCCATTCTCTGCATTTGATAGTTGATTCGTGGCTCAGAAAAGGGCACTGTCTCGGGGTTTACCGCTGAAATTCTAAGTTTGAAGTGAGTGGTGAGGTGGTGGAATGATAAGACCTACTATATGTTCAGAAGTGTAAAAGAACTAATATTAGGTGATGGCAGGTGATACCCCTGCTTCAGAGGAGAAGGTTCAGACGACGGTCTACATCACCCGCGAGCAGCGGGAATGGCTTGACCGGCACGACGTGTTGACGCTCTCCAGCATCGTGCGCAAGCAGATTGACGAGCTAATGGATGCGGATGGAATCGTCGCCACGGTTGATCCCGACGAATTCGAGTTCGACACCGCGTCCTCACATACCAGTGCGGGGGAGTCGTCGTGATTCACAGGCTGGTTCTCTCTTTGCTGCTGTGGCTGGCGGGCACGGCGGTGTTGGCCGTCTCACTTGCCCCGGGTGTTGTCTCACCCGCACTAGTGTTTGCGGGAATGCAGTTGTTGCCGCCTCCAAGCGATTTCGTCGTGGGGAAGTGAAGAATGAAGGACGCGAGGAAACGAAAGACGTGAGCAGCGTCGGTGGCACCCTCCCAAAGGAGCCAGCCTGTCGTCCCGCTTCCCGGCGGGACGCAATTCCGAGTATGGAGGTCGTGTGTGAAAAAGGCCGGCGTGCAGCAGGTGCAGAAGGAGGCTGGCCGGGGTTTATGTTCCTCGGTAGCTTAGACATATGTAAGATGAAGGAAGCAACGATTGACAAGGAGATCATCGAGGTCGAGGCCGAGAAGTTGGCTGACAGGTCACCGTTCACGGAGGAACAGAGCAAGGTGCTTCTCTGCCGTCAGAGAGGGATGACGCTGGAGGAGATCGCAGATGTTCTGGGAAAGGCGGATGGCACCGTTCGATCACACTGGCAGAGATGTCGAGAGGTGTGGTGTCAGTCGGTTTGGGTGGAGCAGAACTTCGGGCCGGAGGAGTTCGGGTTCAGTTCGGATTCGGATGCCGTCGAGTATCTGACCGAGTGACTTTCCTATTTTAGAAATTACTTGTATCTAAACCCACCTATCAGGACGTAAGGTATTTACAATCTCTAACTCTTACCAGTAGGTAAGAAGAGAAAGAGCAGAAGAGGTGACACAAAAATGGGAACCAGACGTTCGAAGGCGAGTCAGATTCAAACAATATCGGAATGCCCCACGGAGCAGGGAAGTACCGCACCACGCTCCCGCGACGCGGCCGAAGTCCGCATTCGAGCGGGGGCGCAGGACGGGAGCAGCCCGCCTCTCCCCCGGTTTCACAGGGTGCTTGGCGGGTGACAGGGACTAAATAGGACTCTGAAACTCTGCTACGAGGGAGGTTTCGCTTAGCGCCCCACTCGGGGAAGCAAGCCCGGAACGCACGCACGCAAGCCGTGAGCGACTCGGCGAACGTGCGTGCGCACTTGTTGGTGGTTATCCTACTTCATCGGGGCGTACTCGTCCCGGGAGACCGCGTCTGGTGACCGTCCCCTCGAGGGGACGCGGGGTTCGAGTCCCCGGCGGTCAGTACGACTTGGACGTTCTGGAGGTGATTCGGAAGGCAACCACTATCTGCAAACTATGACAGTCAACATCCGCACGAACGAGTTCGGTGACGTCGTCGTCGTGACGAGAGACAAGTATGGAAACGGAAACAAATACAAGTTCCACAAACTTTTCGATGAGGAGGATGCCGTCGCGCCGAAACCTTCGGAAAAAGTGACCCACACAGTGCGAGAGGAACTTGAGGACGCGGGATACACGGTGTACGGGGAAGATGACGTGAACTACTGTATCTATGATGGCTTCTACATCAAAACGAGCCGCGTCTACAGGAGCGAACCGCCCGCAGTCCTCAAGACGACGTGGCATCGTCCCGATCTACTCGATGGCATCTTCGTTGAAGCAATCGAGGCTCACGGCGTCGAGACATACGCTTTCAAGAACACCGACGATGGCCTGATGTACGTGGGCGGCGACACATCAAGACCGCACCGCGAGAAGGACATCAGCGAGGTTCCCAACGAGATCGTCGAGAGGTTGGAGGACGAGGGCTTCGAATTTCGACGAGACGGGTGAGGTGTGGACGCAACTAAGCCTCGATACAGCCGCGTGATATAGACTCGCCTCACAGGCGGGACGCGACCTTGACTCGGATGCTTCTGCGGCGACTCTGGAGGTGATTCTCGACACTCGACAGCCAGCATTCGATTTCCCGCAACTCAAACTATGACAGACAACTCTGAAGATATGTATGCCACTCTGAACGGGACAAGCGAGGGAGATGTCGTTGAACTGGACTTCCTGAACCAGCACGGTGAGAAAGATGGAGCGGCGGTTCTGCGCATCGACGAGAAAGTACAAGAGTTCGGTGACGGCGGAGGCAAGATTATCTGCCGGAACGACGTTGACGATAGAGTCCACGTGATCCTTGAAAACGTGGACTATGCAGCAGACGGCCCGCTATTCGTCGAAGAAAAAGATGCCAGATTTTGGTCAAGAGCAGAGGTTGACTGCATCTACGACTGACCGAACGATTGCCTGCTGAACGCTTGACTCGGTTCACAACCGGGAGCGGGCCTCACGACTCGGCTGTTCTCCGGCGACTAGAGGTGATAACGACTACTCAATTATGTCCGACAACAACATCGACATCACGGTCAAGAGCAGAGCACACAGACAGTACCGAGCGATCACGTCCCGCTACGAGGTCTTGGTTCTCGACGTTTCCGACGCGGACGTGGTGTACGAGTCAGACGAGATCGAGATGCCCATCTCGGAAGTTGAACACTTCGACTTCCCCGGCATTCACGACTTCACTCGGGTGTTCCTCAAAGGCAACCGAGTGTGGGCGGAGACGGTTGACCGGGAAGTCGACGTCGACGTCGACGGCGACGAGGTGCGGTGGGTGTACTGCCACCTCGAGCAGGAGGACGACGGCTCCACGATGTGGCATATAGATGATACCACGGCTCCCGAACCGGCGGACGAGTGGCCAGAGGAAGCCATTCACGGCGAGACGATCTGGACGCGGGACTGCTGAACAACAACTCCCTCACGTTCCAGCCGCGCGGATGTTTCCACTCGCATCGCAGCGGGGCGCGGCCTCACGAGTCAGATGCTCGCCGACGATCTGGAGGTGATAACTCGGTTCAAACTATGTCCGACAACAACATCGACATCGAGAGCGAGAACAGCATCCAACCGACGCTGCTCGAAGAAGGCGACGAGATTCGCATCGAGAGCATACCCACCGACGAGGAAGTCGTGGCGACGGTGAGCAGCGTTGAACACGCCCGCGACGAGCAGAAGCTCACCACCGTCCACCTCGAAGATATCGACCGGCGGCTGTTCCACGATGATGAGTGGCGGTGCGAACACGTCGAGTGCCGCGTTCGGCGCACCGGTCTTCCAACCACTGAGGAAATCATCGAATCCCTGAAGAGCGGCGAGCGACAGCCGGATGAAGCCGACGAGTACGTCGCCATCGAGGGCGACATAGAAGCCTATCACGAGGCCGCCGACGGCCGCGTGATTCTGCGTTACGTCCTGCAGATGGGTTGGGATATGGACGGCTCCCACGAGGGAGAGTTGCTCTCCGATGAGGAAGTGGACGAGATGACGCCCCACGACGTGACCGGCGATTGAGAATCACGACCGCTTTCTCACAGGCCAGCCGCGCTCGGCGCCACCCTTGCGGGTGCGGCGGTTCGACTCCGCCGGCGGCCCTCGTTGGTTCTGGAGGTGATTTGCAGGCAATAAAGCACTACTCCAATTATGTCCGACACAGACACCATCGATAGTTTGGAACAGCTCGCAAACGAATCTCGGGTAGAGACCTTTGACGCCACGTTGAACACCGTGCAGAACGCGCTGGAGATAGACGGCAACCGAATCAACCTCGGCCTCTGCATCGACTACGAGGAACACTTCGGCGGCGACGTCCGGTACTACACGTACCGGTGCGGGCCGTACGAAGTCGAGGTCAAGCGCGACGTGCGGAAGCAAGGTGGAACGAAGATCGCCGTCGAAGTGACCGACACGCGAACCGCCGACGTGGCGGGTGAGACGGTATGAGCGAGGAGAAGCGCACGGAGATGGAGAACTACGATCTCGATCCCACCCACGTGACCGTGGTAGTCAGGGAGGGTGGCCCCGAAGTCGCGCTCGTCACCGTCGAGGCAGACGTGTTCCACCACGCGATGAGCGAGGCGGAGGAGCGCATCGAGGGGGAGTATGATGGGACGTGGTACGCTGAAGGCCGTCTCGACGACTATCTCGCCTGCGCGGAGAGCCGCGACATCTCGATTCTCCGCTGAACTTCCGACCGCCCTCACAAGCTATCCGCGCTCGGCGGCCACCACATCGTGTGGTGCTCGGGTTCGACTCCCGGGGCGGCCCTGACGTTTTGATGCTTCTGCGGCGACTGGAGGTGATCAATCTACCGACAAACTATGTCCGACACAGACACATCTACGGACAGCATCGACATCGAAGAAATCAGCGACGGAGACGTGCTGCACCTCGAAAACAAGGTTGGTGAGGAAGAGGAAGTTCTGGAAGTCGAACACGCGGGGCACGCGATGGTTTGGTTGACGAATGATAAGCGATTGTTCCACGAGGACGACGGCGAGAAGTGGACGTATGAGGGCATTCCCTGCACCGTGACGCACGTCCACGATGGGAGCGAAAGCCCGTGGGCAGACCTCTTCGACAGCGACGCTGGCTGCGACACGCCGGCGGATAACCGATGAGCTACGATTGTCCGGAGTGTGAGATGAAGGAGGCGGTCTCCGCCGACGTCCACGAGTACAGGTGTGACTCGTGCGGCCTGTCGTGGGACAGCCTGCTGGAGTTCGCCCATCACGAGCCGCAAACAGACAGCGGTCAGCAAACCCTCACCTCGGTAGCCACTCCGGGGGATCAGGCGTGAATGACTCCTGCGTTCACTGCGGTGATGGGGCGCTCTGCTACGTTGAAGACGTGCCGTTCTGCGAGGAGTGTTTCACCGAGTTGGAGGAGATGATGGAGTACCTGCCCATCGACGAGGAGGAAGAAGAGGCTGACAGTCAAACCACTCTCGACGGCTTCTCGGACGAACCCTCGTCCGGGGATAACGGATGACGTTTGAGCGGACGTGGATTGAGGAGGTTGACGAAGACAGGATGATCGTGAAAACCGAGCCGCATCATCAAGCCGTCCGCGAGTACTGGTTCGACAGGCGTGGCGAAGCGTGGGCGCCTTCAGGGCACGTGACGGGGCACGTCATCGAGTACTTGCGGATGAATGTTGACGAGCCTGTTTTGAATCGCCGCCTCGGCGACGGTCAACTCCAACTCCACGACTTCAGCGTGGAGGTGGCAGACCGCGCCGAGGTCATCGCCGTCGCCTAAGGCGGCAGAGACTCCTTCTACTGACAAACACGTATTACCGCGCAGTACAGCGTTTCTCCGGCGGGGTGTCAAGCAGTGTACTTTTCCGGAAGCCGTTCCAACATACAGTTGCAGTCGTGGCAGAGACAGAAGACCAGTCCAAATCAGGCAGCGACATCAACCGAATCGGTTTGGCGACGAGATGGAGGGTCATCGATGATCTCGGAGAGCTAGACGACCACGAGATGTACGGGTTGGGTATGGCCACCGGGTACCTCGAGTCCCGATGGAGCAACCTGCGTCCCGGCGACATCGAGCGGGTCTCCGACGAAATCATCCGCGATCCCCTCCACGTTCCCGACGAGCCGAACGACATGGAGCGCAAGTTCATCGAGCGACGTGACCTGCTCGCGGAGGCGCTGGCAGATATGAAGTTCGAGGGCAGACTCTGATGCCGCAGTTTACTTAACTTTCTCATAACAGTATTTCACGCTGCAGTACCGCGCTTTTCTGTCGCGGTGTCAAGCAGTGTACTTATCTGAGGGACAGCCCTAATTCCGATGCAGTCGTGTCGAAGCAGTCTGCAGACGTGAACTCGACTTGGATGCACGCAGACGGATTCCATCGGGAATTGCCTTCCGAAGAACGACTCGCATTTGTCCACGAGGAGATCGTCATCAAGTGGGCAGACGAGCACCCCGAGTGGCTGGACGACATCCGCCCGCGGATGCTCGAAGAGCCCGAGAGCTGGCCGTCCGATCTCAACGAGGCGGAGCGTCGGTTCATCAGTCAGAAGCAGGCCGCCCTCGCGGTGGGTGATGACGAGTGATCCGAATCGATGCACCGCGCCGGTTCGCGCATGGGCAGGCGCTCGGTAGACTGGAGCAGAAAGAGGACGAGAAGGTTGACGCCGACGACGAGAGGATCGACGAGATGCTGCAGGCACCAGTTGAGGACGTGGAGTTGGAGCAGTACGAGTACAGCAGCTCACACGTGCAGTCGGAGCCAACCGCCGGTGAGCAAGTTGCCGTCGTGGAGAACAGAGAGGGCATCAGGTGGCACGTGTCCCACCGCAACATCGACAGCGAAAACGTGCCGGAACACGTCCGCCGCGCCGCCCGGCTGGCGCTGGACTGAGGATTAAGCCGCTTTCACCGTTTTCTTTCCACAGTTCACCGCAAACTGCCGTACAACGACCCTTTACACTTCACCTTCCAACACTTCAACAGGAATGGTCGAGCCGGAGCTGGACAATTCGGTACTCGGCGTCGAGTCGGTAGAAAGTCTGAAAGCCGTCGACGTCGCCACGGACGCCGTTCTCGTCCACGCCGACAAATGCAACTCATCAAAATCTGCATACGAAATCAGGAGCGCGTGTCAACATCTCACAGAAGATGACGGCGAACCTCGTCAAGATGATTCCCCGCTCGCCGTCTCCGTTGTTAGAACGGCTGATTGAGGACGCACAGAAAATCCATCAGCAACGACCCATACTGCAAGAGACGCTCGCTACCGCTACGCAACCGAGGTGTGAGGGCCAACTAAAGACGAATGCTCGCGGTTGATGCGTTCCTCGTCCTCCTCGCTGAGAGCGTAATTGATCGTCATAGTGGCACGGTAGGCCGGCCGGCATCTAAGTGCTCCCAACTGCTCGTTGATAATCGCGACTGCGAATCGGCGCATCGAATATGCTCGAATCCTCGAAATCGGATATGGAAGATCGCATCAGCGATATTCACGGCGCACTCGTTAACCTCCACGGCGAACCGGAGCCACCTCGGGATATGCATCCGGTTGACTCCTTAATCCACACGATCCTAAGTCAGAACACGAGCGACGAGAACAGAGACAACGCGTGGGACGATCTTGTCTCCGAATTCGGGCATAATTACGAGGCCATCGAGAACGCCGACCACGACGAACTGGCCGATGCCATCAGAACCGCCGGACTCGCCAATCAGAAGGCCTCGCGTATTCAGGATTCTCTCCGTACTATCCGCGAACACACCGGCGGCGAATACTCTCTTGAGTTCATCAAAGAGATGGACGTGGACGAGGCGCAGTCGTGGTTGACGAATATCAAGGGGATCGGAGACAAGACTGCCGGTATCATCTTGCTCTTCCGGTTCGGTATGGACTACTTCCCCGTCGACACGCACTGTGAGCGGTTGGCGAAGCGGTTCGACTTGATCCCTGAAGACGCCAGCTACGCTCGTGCGCACGAGTTGCTCACTGAGCACGTGCCATCCGACGTCAAGTACAGCTTCCACCGGCTGTTGATCGACCACGGCCGCGCCTACTGCACCGCCCGGGACGCGGACTGCAGCAACCCGGTGTGCGAGCAGTTCTGCGACTGCGAGTACTGCTGATGTGTATAGAATCTATTTACGCGACTTTGTTTACAACCAGAAGTCCGAGCGGATCGTCGCGCTGGCCGAGCGGGTCCGCGAGGCGTACGGCGGCGCGGACGGCTTCGACGAGTTCGTCAAGACGGGCGACCCGGCCGAAGTCCGCGAGACGCTGCTGGACATGAACGGCGTCGGGCCGAAGACCGCCGACTGCGTCCTGCTGTTCTCGGGCGGGCGCGGCGGCGTCTTCCCGGTCGACACCCACGTCCACCGGATCGCCCGGCGGATGGGGCTGGCGCCCGCCGACGCCGACCACGAGGGCGTCCGCGAGGCGCTGGAGGCCGCGGTCCCCGACGAGAAGTGCGGGTTCGGTCACACCGCGATGATCCAGTTCGGCCGCGAGTACTGCTCGGCGCGCAAGCCGGCCTGTCTCGACGACCCGGAGGCCTGCCCGCTCGCGGATCTCTGCGACCGGGTCGGGGTCACGCCGGCGACGGGAGAGGTGGTCGACCCGGCCGAAGCGGCCGCCGACTGAGAAACGAGGTGGGTGACTGGACGGGCGCGGATCGTCAGCGGGGAGCGGGGGACGGGACGGGGGCGAAACGTCAGCGGGGGACCGGGGACGGACAGTGCGGACGAGCGACGGTCAGTCCCTCGTGACGAGCGGGGCGGTCACGTCGCCGAACGTGGACCCGTCGTCGGCCGTGGACCCGTCGTCGGCCGTGGTCCCGCCGCTCGCGGCGGTCCCGTTGCCGGCCGCGGTCACGTTGCCGGCCGCGGTCACGTTCCCGACCGTCGCGTTCGCAGCCGTGGCGTTGCCGGCGGTGGCGTTCGCGGCCGTCGCGTTCGCGGCGGCGGTCGCCTCCTCGATCGGGTCGTCGGTGTACCAGACCTGTAGCGAGCGGTAGGCCGAGGCGCGGGAGGGCACCTCGGGCGCGTCGCCGCGGTAGAGGTACGCGCGCAGTCGGCTCGGCGCCTCGCCGGGCGCCGGTTCGGGGACGAACTCCAGGTACCGGACGGCGCCGTCGCGCAGCGAGAAGTCCGCGCGGGCCTGTCCCGTCGCCGAGCGGACGACCGTCACGTTGTCCTCGCGGACGACCGTCTCGCGGACGAGGACGAGCGTGTAGTCAGTGCGCTCGCCCTCGTCGCTGGCGACCTCGAAGTACAGCGAGCGGTTGGCGTCGACGGCGTCGGTGTAGTTGGCGGTGACGTACTCGCCCGTGGTGTTCTCCGTCAGCACGGCGAACTCGGTGAACTGCTCGTCGGTCCCGGCCCCGTTCGTGTCGGTCGTCGCGAGGACGGCCGTCGCGCCGACGGCGCTGGCGACCAGCAGGAGCGCGAGCACGAAGGTGGCCGAGAGCCGCGGGCGGAAGACGCCGGCGACCGACCCCAGCGGGAGCGACGGCGCGTAGCGCAGGTGCGCAGGCACCCGCCGGCGCCGGTAGACGGCGACGGCGACGGCGGCCAGCGTCGCGACGGTGAGCCCCGCGAGGGTGGGGAGCGGGCGGATGCCCCACGGGCTCGCGTTGACGGCCAGCGCGACGGCGGCGACGACGGCGACGCTCGCGACGACCGTCAGGCCGGCCCGGACCGCGGGGTCGATCGCGTCGACGGACGAACCGTCGGCGGGCGAGGCGGTCGCGCGCGGCCGCCGGGGGTCGGCGCTGCCCCCGCCGCGCGGGTACAGCGCGGCGACGACCGCGTAGCCCGGCGCCAGCAGGACGACGGGCAGCCCCAGCGCGAGGCGCAGGGGGGGCACGTCGACCGACAGCGCGACGACGAGGTCGAAGGCGGCGACGCCCGCGACGACCAGCGCGAGGTCGGCGACGCCGCCGAGGCGTGATGATGACTCGTAGTTCATGGTGTCAGGCCCCCGGTCGAGTACACAGTTCGGCGTCCTGGTTCTGGTAGACGTGGTTGCTCCCGACGGGGCAGATCTGGTCGCGGTCGACCTGGCGGGTCACCACGGCGCCGCCGGCGGCAGTGAACATCGGTGCGCCCGTCGACTGGTAGTCGCGGTAGACCACCCTGTCGTAGGGCGGGTCCGTCCCGTCGACGCGGGTGAGGTTGATCGTGTCGCTGAAATGCGCGCCGCTGCTCTTGAACGCGGTCCGCCAGGGGTGGTCGGTGAAGACCGCGTCGACGCTGGCGGGCGTCGTCTCGCCGATGGAGTGCATGGCGACGATCTCCGACTCGGAGTAGGCGTACTTCGGCCACTGCTCGTCGAAGGTCGGGTCGTCGAGCGTCGCCTTCTCGCCGGCGACCATCGCGAACGGGAAGACCAGCAGGAGCACGACCAGGCCGGCGGCCGCGACGCGCCCCGAGAACCGCGTCCCGAGGTACCGCAGGCCGACGGCGCCGACGACCGCCATCAGCGCGTAGGCGAACGCGAACCACCGGCCGGGGAGGAACGTGCGGATCCCGAACAGCGGCAGCCCCAGCGAGAAGAACAGCATCGCGCCGATGGCGACCACGAGCGTGTGGGCGGCCTGGGGCGAGCGGTGGCGCCGGACCAGCGCGAGCCCCCCGAGGACCGCCGCGAACAGGAGCACGAGGAAGCCGACGGCGTCGACGTACGTCGCCACGCGGCGCATCAGCTCCGACGCGGGCGCGCTGCCGGCGACCGCGGCGGCGCCGGCGCCTTCGCTCCCGGCGAGGTTCAGGAAACCCGCGGAGGTCTGCAGCGTCAGCGCGACCAGCCCGACCATACGCGTGAGGAACGGCTCGCCGTTCCAGGGCGTGGCCATCCAGATCCCGCCCGTGAAAAGGAGGTGGAAGGCGAACGCCCAGTGGAGGCCGACGACGCCCGGCGAGGTCCGGGAGGCGCCGTCGGTGATCGGGTCGCCGGACTCGGGGCCGAGCCCCATCGAGCCCGAGAGCCCGCCAGAGGGGGTGACCCAGCCGACGCGGCCGACGAGCACCTGCGCGAGGACGGCCGAGCCGACGAACACCAGCGAGACGAACGCCGCCACCTGGTGGGTGAGCGTGACCGCGACGATCGACCCGGCCAGCAGCGCCCAGTCGGCCCGCCCGGTCTCGGCGTGGAGCAGGCGCGCGACCGCGAAGACGACCCCGAGGAAGAACACGAGCCCGAGGCTCGTCGGGATGACGTGCATCCCCCAGCGGATCGCCTGGTCGGTCATCGCGAACGCGCCGGCCGCGAACAGCGCCCACCGGGCGTCCACGAAGTACCGGGCGGTGCCGTAGACGAGCAGCACCGAGAGCACGACCGTGCTCCCGACGACCAGGTACAGCGAGAGGCGCAGGTCGACGCCGAGCAGGTCCGAGCCGACGACGGTGACCAGGTGGTGGAACGGGGCGAAGAGGTACTTCGCGCCGGCCAGCGGCGCGAGCGAGTCGGCGGTCCCGACGGACGCCGCGTACTGGGTCGTGTGCTCCCAGCTGTCGACGCCGACGAACCCGGGCGTCGTGAACAGGCCGGTGAACCGCACGACGAACGCGTGGGCCAGCACCTGCGCGAGCACCAGCCGCTCGTCGAGCGCCTCGGCCGACAGGAAGACGGTCTGCAGCAGGACGAACGCGCCGACCGCGCCGCTCGCGACGATGACGGCGAGCGTCCGCGTCCCGGCCAGGGCGGCCCAGGTCGCGATCCCGACCAGCGCGATCCCGGTCAGTTCGGCCGCCGCGACGCCCCCCGCGTCGAGGGTCGGCCGCCGGCGCTCGGCGGCGGTGTCCCGCCGGACCGAGACGAGATAGAGGCCGCAGGCCGCGCCGAGGACGACCGGGATCGTCCGGACGTACACCGAGGAGGTCAGGACGGCCAGCGGGAGCAGCCCCACCGCGACGACGAGGCCGACGACCGCGACCGCCACGTCGAAGCGCGCGCTGGGCAGCCAGCTCGTCGGGCGCCGGTTCACGCGGCGGTCACCTCCCCGTCGAGCGCGTCGTCGTCCCCGTTGAGGACGCCGTCGTCGCCGCCGAGCGCGTTGCCGTCCCCGCCGAGCGCGCGCTCGTAGACGCCGATCAGGTCCTCGCCCATGCGGTCGAGGCCGAACTCCCGGGCGCGGTCGCGACCCGTGGGTTCGGTCGTCGGCGCCAGCGCCGCGGCCAGCGCGTCGGCCAGCCCCGCGTCGGTGTCGGCGACCGCCGAGCACTCGGCCCCCGCGAGCAGGTCGGGCACGTCGCCGACGGGCGTCGCGACGACCGGCAGGTTACACGCGAGCGCCTCCTTGACGGCGTTGGGCGACCCCTCGCGCTCGGAGGTCAGAAGCATGGCGTCGGCGGCGTTCATGTACGTCGGTACCGCCTCGTGGGGGACGCCCGAGACCGCGTGGAGTTCGACGGGTCCGTCGACCGCCGGCCGCGCCCGCTCGACCACCCGCTCGGCGCGCGGGTAGTTCTTCTCCGCACGCTCGGTATCGTACGGGAAGAGGACGTGTCTGGCGTCGGGATCCCAGTCGACCGCGTCGACGGCCGCCTCGCGGGGTCCGGGGGCGAACCGCTCGGTGTCGATCCCGTGGGGGACGACCGTCGCGTCGCGGTCGAGTGCGCCCGCCATCTCCTCGGACATGACGACCACCTCGTCGGCGAAGCGGGCGCACTGCTCGCTGAGGGTCCCGTAGGGCCCCAGCAGGTCCGACCCCCACAGCGAGAGGACGACCGGCCGTACCGGCTGTGCCAGCGCCGCCGGCGCCGTCAACCCGTAGTTGGCGTGGACGAGGTCGATGTCGGGACCGCGGGCGGCCCTGAGCACCCGGGCGTAGAAGCGTGCGTACTCCGCCAGCGACCGCTCGCGGCTCTCCCCCGGGACCGGGACGACGGTACAGGAGACGCCGTTGCGCTCCAGCACCTCCACTTGCTGTTCGAAAAACGGTCTGCGCGACGTGACCAGCTGAAGCGTTCGGACCATCTATCGGAACACCGTCCGTCGCGCCCCTCGCGACGCGGGCACCGATGTGGCCGGCGACCGGTGACCGCGGCCGGCCGGCTGGTTCGAACCCCTCGGCTGTGCTGTGCTGTCGAGCCCGTTCACACCCCAACCGTTCCCCGGTTCACCCATTGTAATGATGCGACTACGCCCCCGATCACCCGGACTAACGGCGCCCGCGCCCGCTCGCGGGCGATCCCGCCACCCTCGAAGAGAGCATATAACGACGCTGGAACCGGCGATGTCGCCGGGCGACGGTCGGCGAGTGGCGGCCGGCTGACGCCGGCGCAGTCGGGGCTCCGAGCCGGACTCAGACCATGAGCCGAACTCAGGACCACGAGCCGGTCACGTCTTCGAGCGCGCCGCGCATCTCGAGGCGGATCCCCCCGTGGGCGAGCAACAGGAGCGCGTAGACGGCGACGCCCGCCCCGACGCCGAGGGCGACGCGCTGCCAGCCGCCCGGCAGATGCGGCCGCAGGGCGTAGACGGTCACGCCCATGACCGCCGCCGACCCGACGCTCCAGCCGACCCGCCGCCAGGGGACGACCACGTCGACGAACCGCGTGACGTAGGTGAGCGCGACGACCGCGGCGGTCGCCGCCGACAGCGTCGTCGCGACCGCGGCCCCGAGGATGCCGAACTGCGGCACCAGCGCGACGTTGAGGACGAGGTTCGTCACGATGGCCGCCATGCTCCCCCGGTAGCCGAGGCTGGGCTTGTCCATCGCGAACAGCGACGGGCCCAGCACCAGCTGGACCGACCGCAGGATCTTCTCGGTCATGAAGACGACCAGGACCGGGTAGGCGACGACCGTCTCCGGGCCGAACAGCGTGCCGAGTACTTCGCGGCCGAGGACGACCGCGCCGGCGAACGCGGGGATCGTCAGGTACAGCGGGATCTGCAGCCACTGCTCGAAGGCCGACTCGATCCGGTCGAGGCGGTCCTCGGCGTGCCACTGGGAGATCTGCGGGAACAGCGAGGTGCGGATCGCCTCGGTGAGCATCATCGCGACGCTGGCGACCCGCCAGGCGATCTCGTAGGCGCCGACGAGCTCGACCCCGACGAACAGCCGGAGGATCGCCACGTCCATCCACTGGTAGACGAAGCCGCCGACGTTCCCGACGAACACGTACCGGCCGAAGTCGACGAGGCTCCGGGCCCGCGAGAGACTGGGCAGCCCCACCGACAGGTCCATCCGGACGAGCGCGCCCAGCGCCGTCGCGAACCGCCCGGCGCTGTAGGCGACGATGAGCGCCCGCGCCCCCCAGCCCTGCTCGACGAGTGCGACGCCCACCGCGACCCACGTGACCTTGCCGAGCACCTTCAGCGCGGCGTTGCGGTCGACGCGCATCTGCCCGGCGAGCAGCCGCAGGGTGATCCCCCGGCTCTGTGCCGCGAGGAGCCCGAGGATCACCAGCGGCACGACCCCCTGGACGCCGACGTACGACTCGACGCGGGGGGCCAGCAACACCAGCGCGCCGACCCACGGGAGCATCAACAGCCCCTTCGTGCAGGCGGCGGTCGAGAGGATCTCCCCGGTCGCGCCGTCGGCGGAGAGCTGCTTCTCGGCGGCCTTCGAGATGCCCAGATCGATCGGGATGCCGAGCATCCCGACGACCGCCTGGAAGACGAAAAACGACCCCATGGGACCGGTGCCGAGCGTCTGCGTGAACCAGGCGATCGCGGCGAACTCGACGAGCGCGAGGACGATGCTGCCGGAGAACAGCTTCAGAACGGAGTCGCGCAGGTCCATGGGCTACGTCGCGACACCCGCGGCCGGCCCGGGGTCGAACTCGCCGCGGGCGCAGGGAGCTGTCGGCGCTGTCCGACCGGAGTCTCGTGCGTGCCGGCCGCAGTCGACCGGTTCGTCCCGGCCGTCGGCCGGCTCGTCCTCGCCGGTCGGCCGTCCACCGGGGACGGGCTGACCGGCGGGGACGGACCGGCCGGGAGGGGCGGATCGACCGAGCGGCGTCCACCGGCTCGCGCGGATGCAGGTCATTCACCTCGCCCGTCCACGAGCGCTCCCCCTTGTTAAACGCCCGTTACCCCGGAGTAGGCCGGACGTACCGCGGGAGTACGGCCATCATAGCTAATGGCGAGAGTCCGGTCGGGCCGCGTATGGACAGCGAGCGCCCCAACGTGTTGTTCGTCTGCGTCGACGCGCTGCGGAGCGACTTCGCCTTCGGCGACTACGGGGCCGACAAGCCCCTCTTCGAGTTCCTCGAACGCGAGGGAACGGCCTTCGACACCATGATCGCCGCGGCGTCGTCGACGACGCCCTGCGTCGCCAGCTACATGACCGGCACCTACCCGCCCGAGCACGGCGTCCTCTCGCTGCGGGACTTCTCGCTTTCCGACGGCGTCACGACGCTCGCCGAGGCGTTCGACGCCGCCGGCTACGACACGTCGGCGTCGGTCACCGGTCCGATCACCGACGACACCGGCCTCGACGCGGGCTTCGACAGCTACGACTACCGCCAGCGCGACACCACCGTCTACACCGACTGGTTCGACGAGTACCGGCGGGAACTCGACGAGGCCGAGGGGCCGTGGTTCAGGTATCTCCACCTCTGGGAGGCCCACGTCCACAAGGACCTGCCGCCGGACGCCGACGACGAGGAGATCGACTACGACGCGGCCGTCCGCGGCGTCTTCGAGCAGCTCCAGCGCCTCCTCGAGGTCGTCGACCTCTCGGAGACGGTCGTGGCGGTCACCGGCGACCACGGCGAGGCGTTCGCCGACGGCACCTGGCGCCACCGCGCGTCGATCGTCGGGTTCAACCAGGTCCCGATCCCCTTCACCGACAAGCGCACGCGCAACGTCCGCAGCGACGTGTACGACCAGTACCTCCGCCCGCGCGGCATCGAGACGGAGGACTGGTACAACTCCCTGCGGCGGGCCAGCGCCACCGAGTTCCCCAACGCCTTCCACCGCATCGGCCACGGCTACCACGTCTACGACTTCCTCACGCGGGTGCCGTTCGCCGTCGCCGGCCCCGGGGTCCCCGCCGAGGGCCGCGTGACCGACCAGATCCGCTCGGTCGACATCTTCCCGACGCTGCTCGACGCGGCCGGCGTCGACCGGCCCGCCGACGTGTCCGGCCAGGACATCCTCTCGAAGCCCATCGAGCACCGGCCGGCGCACGTCCGCGCGGTCGGGGCCTCCGGCGAGCGCGAGCGGTGGCTCGACGGCGTCCGCTACGACGGCTGGAAGTACGTCCAGGGCCGCGACCGCGAGCTGTGCCAGCTGTTCGACCTCGAGTCCGACCCGAAGGAACTGGAGAACGTCGCCGACGACCACCCCGAGGTCGTCGAGCGACTGCGCGACATCGTCGACGAGCACGTCGCCCGCGAGCGCCAGCTGGAGACGGCGTCGGTCTCGGAGGGCGCAGAACAGCGGATGACCAGCCGGCTGGAGGACCTGGGCTACCTGTAACGCGTCGAAACGGAGAATCCCTGGCGGACCGGAGCGGGGCCGCGTCGGGAACCGCGCCGCGAGTGCATGCTGGACAGTCCCGATCCGGGCCACCCGAGTCGACTCGCGGAGGGCCGAGCAGGTGTCCCGACGGTCGACAGTCGGTGTCCCGGAGATCGACGGTCAGTGTCCCGGCGGTCGACAGTCGTTACCGCGGACAGCCGATCGTCGGGTCGGAGGGCCGCTTCGGGCCGTAGTGGTTGGTGTCGAAGTTCAGGTTCTTGAACTCGTTCGAGTGGGGCTGGATGATCGACTCCGTGCCCCGTCCCGGCGCCGGTTTCTTCGGGTTGTGGAACCAGTTGTGGTGGATGTCCGCGATATCGTCGGGGACCCCGCGGATGCTGACGTGGGACTCGGGGTCCTCCCCGGAGTTGAGGTGCTTCGTCGGGACGAACGTGTTGTGGTGGATCTCGAGGGTCGCGCCGCCCGGGCGGTGGGTCCCGACCTGGTAAGCGATGGCGTCCTCGCCGAAGTGGTTGTAGCGCACCTCGTAGCCGGCGGTGCCCTCGTTGGCGACGGAGTGGCGGTTGAGGTTGAAGCGGTTGTACTCGACCAGCGTACTGCCGCCGCCGATACAGACGATGCCGTAGCCGAGGCCGTCCATCGCGTTGGTGTGGATGTACGAGTGGTGGATCCGGGCCGAGTGCAGCAGTTTCACGCCCGAGTAGCTGAACCCGGAGACCTCGACGTTGTCGATCTCGCAGCCCCTGCCCTTGACGACGACGCCGCTGTGGACCGGGCGGTCGTACTCGACGTACTCGTCGATCGAGCCGGTGACACGGAGGCCGGTGATCCGGACCTGGTGCTCGGTGTGGAGCGGGCCCTCGCCGTAGACCTCGTCGGCGCGGATCTCCCCGCCTTCGGCCCCGTCGATGCCGCGGTTCGAGGCCAGCGTCACGCCCGCGGGGATCGTCAGCTCCCGGTCGGGCACGTTGATGCTCGCGTCGGGCGCGACGTACACCACGTCGCCGCTGGACGCGCTGTTCAGCGCCGATTCGAGTTCGCTCAGCGTCGAGACGACCGTGGTGGCGGCCGACTGCGGGACCGCGTCGGGGTAGCCGTCGCCGCCGCCCAGCACGTCGCTCGCCGCGGGCAGCGACTGGACGGTCTTCCCCTTCGCGACCGCACCGGGGTCGACGCGCGTCCCGTCGACGCGGACCTCGAAGTCGCCGCTCGTCGGCGAGAACGACGTGATCCGGCCCTGGAACGTGTAGGTGTCGCGGCCCCACGAGCCGACCGCGCCGGTCGCGGTCTGGGTGCCGTCGCCGTTCTCCGCGACGGTGTCGTTGCCCTCGGCGTCGCCGCGGACGGGTTCGACCGCGCCGGTCGCGGTGAACTCGTAGTTGACCGCCGCCGAGCCGGTGCTGTCGATCTCGATCCGGCGGCGACCACCCGACCCCTGTGCTGCTCGCCCGCCGCGGGCGAGCAGCGGCGCCCCCACCGCGGCCGCGGCCGCGGTCAGGAACGACCGTCGCCCCAGCCCGCCCGAACGGCCCGGTAAGCTGTGGTTACGGTCGTCTCGTCGTTCGTCGTCTGTCGGTTCGCTCTGGTTTCCGAACACCATATCGCGGTAAGCCTCCCGTTCCGGGATAAGGCTACCTGCGGCTGCGGTGCCCGGAGCCCACAGTTGCGCGCCGGATCCGTACCGGACCCGTCCGGTTAGTTGCGGCTTCTCGCGCTCTTGCGTAGGAACGGCCTACCCGAGACGGCCGACGAGCGGGGAACGCGCCCGCTCGCCCGTTCGTCGGCGGTCCCAGGGTAACCGCGCCGTCGCTGCGGGAAACGTGCGGTTACTCGCGCGCCCGAGAAGGAGAATCCGGTCGCGGCGGGGACGGAGCGGTCCCGTCAGCGGGAGAGCGGGACGACGGCGTCAGGGACAGCCGATGTCGTCGTCCGCGGGTTCGTCGGACCCGTAGTGGTTGTTCCGGTAGTCGAGGTTCGTGAACTCCTCGACGTGGGGCTGGATGACCGACTCCGTGCCCCGGCCGGGGGACGGTCGCTCGGGGTTGTAGAACCAGTTGTGGTGGATGTCCGCGATATCGTCGGGCTCCCCGCGGATGCTGACGTGGGACTCGGGGTCCTCCCCGGAGTTGAGGTGCAGGGTGGGGACGAACGTGTTGTGGTGGATCTCGAGGGTCGTCCCGCCCGGGCGGTGGGTCCCGACCTGGTAAGCGATGGCGTCCTCGCCGAAGTGGTTGTAGCGCACCTCGTAGCCCGCGTAGCCGCGGCTGGCGACGGAGTGGCGGTTGAGGTTGAACTCGTTGTACTCGACGAGGGTGTCGCCGCCCTCCTGGTTGCAGACGATGCCGTAGCCGAGCCCGCCCATCGCGTTGGTGTGGATGTGCGAGTGGTGGACGTAGGCGGGCTCCTGGAGCTTGACGCCGCCGTAGGTGAACCCGGAGATCTCGACGTTGTCGACCTCGCAGCCGGTCCCCTTGACGGTCAGGCCGCTGTGGACCGGGCGGCTGAACTCGACGTACTCGTCGATCGAGCCGGTGATCCGCAGGCCCGTGACGCGCACGTCGTCTTCGGTCTGGAGCGGGCCCTCGCCGTAGACCTCGTCGGCGCGGATCTCCCCGCCCTTCGCCCCGTCGATGCCGCGGTTCGAGGCCAGCGTCACGCCCGCGGGGATCGTCAGCTCCCGGTCGGGCACGTTGATGCTCGCGTCGGGCGCGACGTACACCACGTCGCCGCTGGACGCGCTGTTCAGCGCCGACGCGAGTTCGTCCCGCGTCGAGACGACGGTGTCCGCCGCCGACTCGGGCACGGTGCCCGAGTAGCCCTCGCCGCCGCCCATGACGACGGCCGGTTCGGGCGCCTCGTACTGGCTCAGGTCGACGGCGTCGCCCTCGATCCGCACCTCGGCGTGGTCGACGTCCGGCCCGAACGACAGCAGTTCGCCGCGGAACCGGTACGTGTCGCCGTAGCCGTTGCCGGTGAAGCCGTCGGCGGTCCAGGTCCCGTCGTCGTTCTCGGTGACCGAGTCGTTGTCGCCGGCGGCGTTCTCCTCGGCGTCGGTGACGCGCGTGATCTCGCCGGTGGTCGTGAAGGTGTAATCAAGCTCCGAGGGGTCCTCCGTGGTCAGCACCTCGATCGTGCGCTGTTCCGGTCGGAACTGGTCGAGGTCGACGACCGAGCCGTCGACCCGCACCTCCGCGTAGTCCGTCACCGGGCCGAAGTCGGTGAGCTCCCCCTCGAAGGTGTAGGTGTCGCCGTAGCCGTTGCCGGTGTACCCGTCGGCGGTCCAGGTCCCGTCGTCGTTCTGCGAGACGCTGTCGTTGTCGCCGGCGGCGTTTTCCTCGGCATCGGTGACGCGCGTGATCTCGCCGGTGGTCGTGAAGGTGTAGTCCAGTTGCGAGGGGTCCTCCGTGGTCAGCACCTCGATCGTGTGTCGCTCGGGTTCGGAGTCGGTGGCGGTCGACTCGAACTGGCTCAGGTCGATAGCGGTGCCGTCGACCCGCACCTCGACGAACTCCTCGACCGGACCGAAGTCGGTGAGCTCCCCGTCGAAGTAGTAGGTGTCGCCGTAGCCGTTGCCGGTGTACCCGTCGGCGGTCCAGGTCCCGTCGTCGTTCTGCGAGACGCTGTCGTTGTCGCCGGCGGCGTTCTCCTCGGCGTCGTAGTTCGGTTCGATCTCGCCGGTGGTCGTGAAGGTGTAATCAAGCTCCGAGGGGTCCTCCGTGGTCAGCACCTCGATCGTGTGCTCGTACTCGGCGACGAGGTCGTCGACGGTGACGGCCTCGCCGTCGAGGTAGAGCTGGTAGGCGCCCGTCGCGGAGAAGTCGACGACGCGGCCGGCGACGGTGTAGGCGTCGCCGAAGCCGTTGCCGGTCGTCCCGGTCGCGGTCCAGGTGCCGTCGTCGTTCTCGACGACTGTGTCGTTGCCCTCCGCGGAGTTGCGGCCGTTCCCGGTGTCCGGGGTGATCTCCCCGGTCGCCGTGAACTCGTAGTCGACCGCGAGGTCGCCCGTCTCGGTCGTCTCGCCCGTCGAGACGATCTCGAGGTGGCGTGTCGTCGGCGCGCCCGCGGCCTCGCCGCCGAACAGCGCGCCGGCCGCCGCGGCCCCCGCCCCGATCTTCAGGAACGAGCGGCGGTCGAACCACTCGTCCGGTGGTAGCCGATTGCGACGAGTTTCCTCGCTCGTACTATCCGGTTCGTTCTGGTTACCGTTCACCATATCGCTGGTAAGCCCGATCTACTGAGAAAAGGCTACCTGCAGGGAGGCTACCCGATACCGCCGGATCGTGGGGTGTTACCTTCGGTTCCGTACCGGTCGGTTACGGGATACGTGCCGGATCGCGACGGGCCAGCGCCGGTCGACGTGCCCTGCGACCGGACCGCGGCCGCCGCCGCCCGCCGCGAACGGCCGACCGGTAAGGGACGATTTCGACCGCCGTCGCGAGCGGTAATCGGTCGTTACTCGGCGATTACCGCCGGTTCGGCGGTCCGACCCGGGGCCGTTCGACCCGTCGACGAGTGTTCCTGCCCGTCGTCGGCGAACGTTCCCGCCTGTCGCCCGAGAACGTGCCTGCCCGTCGTCCCCGACCGGTGCGCCGCGGCCCGCGAGCGCTCACCCACCGTCGGCGGCCGGCGTGGTGTCCCCGCCCGGTTGCAGGGTCTCGATCGAGAGGTTACGGCGTTCGACGGAGGCGTTCTCGGTCTCGATCGGGCGGCCGGTCACCCGGATCGTCGAGCCGACGACGGTGCAGTTCTCGGAGTCGACGAGGACGATCCCGTTGCGGTCGGTCCCTGACTGGTCGATCCGGCAGTCCCGCAGGGTGGTCCCCGGACGGTCGGCGATCTTGACGGCCGCACCCCCGCTGGCGCCCCCGGTGATCGTGACGTCATCGAAGGTGAGCGGCGCCTTCGACCCGCCGTTGCTGGCGTCGGTCGCGTCGATCGCGTTGAAGTCGTCGCGGTCGACCCTGATCGTCGTGTTCCGGACGACCGAACTGCCGTGTTCCGGGTGGTAGGAGATCGCGCCGAACCCGGGGCCGGCGTTCTCGCCGATCCTGACCTCGCAGTTCTCGACCAGCTGGTCGCTGCGGGCCCGGAGCCGGATCCCGCGGACGTTGAGGTGGTGGTCCGAGGGGCTCGGGGGCACCTCGTCGACGACGACGAGCACGTCCTTGACCGTCGACCCGGTCGAGCCGATCCGGACGTTGGCGATGTTGTTGTTCTCGTAGCGGCCGCCCCGGACGTGGATGTCGCCGTTGTTGCCGGTGTAGCCCTCGAGCCGCTGGCCGGGTGCCGACGCGTACAGCCCGTTGTTCGGGAAGTTCGCGATCTCGCAGTCGCGGAAGGTCAGCGAGCCCGCGTGGTCCTTGCCGACGAAGATGCCGACGCCGTTGCCGCCGTCGTGGCCGCCGCCGCGGGCGACGACCCGTTCGACCAGGCCCTTCCCCCGGGGGTTCTGCACCTCGAACCGGTAGGCGACGTGTTTGCGATCCGGGTTCCGGTCCGGCAGTTTTCCGTGGGTCTGCAGGTTCCGGGCGACGATGTTGCCCTCGGCGATCGTCCTGACGGCGCCGCCGACGCCGGACTCGGTGAAGTCGAACTCCAGGCCGTCGAGGAGGATGTCGCCCACGCGCCTGAAGTCGATGAAGTGGTTGCCGATCTCGTCGATCGGCCCGTTCGGGACGATGACCGTCCGCTCGTGGGGGATCGAGACGAGCCCGAACCCGGAGACGTTCTCGATCTCCATGTAGTCGAGCGCGTAGCGGCCGGCGGGGAAGTAGACGAGCGTGTCGTCGGCGATCGCGTCGGTGAGCACGTCGTTGACCGGCTCCTCCCCCTCCGGGTCGGCACCGGCGTCGACGACGTTGACGATCGAGTCGAACTGGTCGCCGTACTCGGCGACGACCTCCGGGATCGGGGTCGCCGTCGGCGTGCCGGTCGGCGTCGGCTCGGCCGTCGGGGTCGGCGTGTCCGTCAGCCTGACGGGGCCCGCCCGCGTCCCCGCCCCCTCCCGGTCGGTCTGCTCGCGGTCGTTCGACCCACACCCGGCCGCGCCGACCCCCAGCGCGGCCGCTACTGTCCCTCCGAGGAATCGTCGCCGTGACAACCGATCGGGAACCATTTGCTTGTTTCTGGATCTTCGGGGCATTTGTTATGTCGTCTGTACTCCGCGTAGGAGCCCGATAACCCGCGATATCGACGACGACAGAACGAGACGGGCCACCGCCGGGCTCGCGCCGTCACTGCCGCTCGGCGACCGGCCGCGGGGCGTCGACCTCGGCGGACTGCCGCGGGGCGGCGCCCCCCGCGAGCTGCGACCGGATCACGTCGGTCGTGTCGACGCAGTCGTCGAGCAGCCGCTCGCGGCGGCCCGCCCAGTCGACTTCGTCGTGGTCGGCGAGGATCGAGCTCGCCCGCCGCAGCGCCTCGGCCTGGCGGTCCTCGCCGGTGGTGTTGACGACGAGGCCGTACTCCGACTCCAGCGCCCGGAGGTAGCCCAGTTCGAGCGTCGAGGCGTAGACGGCGGGCGTCCCGAGGACCGCCGACTCGGCGGCCATCGTCGCGCTCTCGCCGACGAAGAGATCCGCGTGAGCCAGCAGGTGGTGCATGTCCTCGGGCGGGACGGTCGCCCGCCGGTCGGCCAGATCCGGCGGCAGGTCGGCCTCGGCGGTGATCACCACCCGCGCGCCGTGGCGTTCGAGCTCGTCGACGACCGCGCGGGCGTCCGCGAAGCCGCCGCCGCCCACGTCGTGCAGCGCCTCCCAGGCGACCAGCCGCAGGACGACGAGCCGCTGGTCCGGATCGATCCCGGCGTCGGCGACGACCGACGGGTCCGGCTCGAACCGGTCGGGGTGGAGGTAGGCGAGTTCGTGGAACCCGGGGTAGGTTACCTGCTTGTCGCCGAGGTCGTCCATGTACACCTCGGGCGTACAGACCCGGTCGGCGAACGGGAACGTGAGCCGGTTCCCCAGCGTCGCGTGCTCGGTGTCGGTGAACACGACCGACCGGCAGGAAAGCAGCGTCGCGACGTGTGCGACCGCCGGCTCGCCGATGGCGGTCAGCACGTCCGGGTCCGCCCGGCGGGCCCGCCGGAGGAGGGCGAGCTCGTAGCGCAACTGCGAGCGCGCCAGCGAGGGCAGCGAGTCGCTGGCCGGCGCGAGCACCTCGTAGTCGATGCCGTAGCTCTCCAGCAGGTCGGCGGCCAGCTCCACGTCGCGCATGAACACCGAGACATCGTGGCCGGCCGCCTCCAGCTCCCCGATGGCCTCGCGGAAGAAGTGGACGTGCGCCGGGTGCTGGATGGTCACGAAGACCCGCATTCAGACCTCCCCGACGCCCTCGTAGCGCAGTCCCGCCGCCTCGACGGCCTCGGCGTCGAAGACGTCGCGGCCGTCGACGACCGCCGACGCGCCCAGCTCGGCGAACCGTTCGGGGCCTAGGTCGGCGAACGCCTCGTGGTCGGTGACGACGACGACGGCGTCGACCGGCTGGTACGGCGACGCGACCGACGACTCCTCGGCGAGGACCGGGTCGTAGGTCTCGACGGTCACGTCGTAGTCGGCCAGCCTCTCCCGGATCGGGAAGTAGGGGCTGTTGCGGTCGTCGGCGAGGTCGGGTTTGAACGCCCGGCCGAGCAACAGTACGGTGGCGTCCTGCGGGAGGACCCGCTCGCGCGTCAGCGCGTCGACGGTCATGTCGGCGACGTACTCGGGCATCTGGTTGTTGATCGTCCGCGCGACGGTCAGCAGCTCGTGGGTGAACCCGGCGTCCTCGGCCTCGCCGATGAGGAGGTGCGGGTCGACGGGGATGCAGTGGCCGCCGACGCCGGCGCCCGGCTCGAAGGCCATGAACCCGAACGGCTTGGTGCTCGCGGCGTCGATGGCCGCGCGGGCGTCCACGTCCAGCGAGTCCAGCGAGACGGCGATCTCGTTGGCGAACGCGATGTTGATGTCGCGGAAGGCGTTCTCGACGATCTTCGACACCTCCGCGATCTCGACGCTCTCGACAGGGTGGACCTCGGCGTCGAGCAGGCGGTCGTAGAACGCGGCCGCCCGCGCCAGCCCCTCGTCGGTGAGCGCGCCGACCACGCGCGGGATGGCCTCCAGCGGCCACGCCTCGTTGCCGGGGTCGACCCGCTCGGGCGCGGCCGCGAGGTAGTAGTCGGTCCCGGACTCCAGGCCGTACGTGTCGAAGACCTCGGCGATCTCCCGGCGGACGGTCCCCGGCGGGACGGTCGACTCGACGACGACGAGACAGGGGTCGGCGGCGTCGCGGCTCCGCAGCCCCTCGCCGACGGTCTCGCTGGCCGCCCGGAGCGGCCCGAGGTCGACCCGTTCCGCGCCGTCGACCGGCGTCGGGACCGTGACGACGCAGGTGTCCGCCCCGGCCGCGACCGCCGCGCCGTCCGTCGTCGCCGAGACCCGCTCGCCGTCGTCGACCGCCAGGTACTCCCCGTCCTCGATCCGCTCGACGACCGCCGGGTCCACGTCGACGCAGGCGACCGACCGGCCGCGCTCGACGGCCAGCTCCGCGACCTCCTTGCCGACGAACCCGACGCCGTAGATGCCGATGCTCATACGCCACCCCACCGGAGCGGCCGGGAATGTTATTATCAGCTTACGGACGATTACGGGGCGTCGACGGGTCGGGGCGGACCGGTATACCGCCTCTAGCGCCGCGCTCCCGCTCGACGGGCGGTCCCCGGGTGTGAACCGGTGACGGCCGGCGGCGCTCGCGGTCCGCTGGGTCGCTCTGGCCGCCGTCCGCCGGTCGCCGGCGGGGCGATCACGGGCGGGTGACCGGGGCGGCGAGCGCGTTATCCGGCTCTTACTTATTGGCTGCCGTCCGGTTGGGACGCCCGATGTCAGGTACCGCGACTCGCGGCGCCGTCGACCGGTCACCGGCGACCGCCGAGCGGCCGTCGCCAGTCGTCGAGCGGCCGCCGCGAGCGGCCGCCGGCGGCACCCGCCGGACAGTTACTCGACCGCACCGGGACCAGCCGAGTGGGGGCCTCCGGACTCGCGACCCGGGGAGGGGACGGCCGTGAGCCGGTCCGGCGGGGGCGACCGCGGGTCGGTGCTGCTCGTCCACCACCGGGCGATCGCCTCGCCGTACAGCGCGACCGTCCCGCACTACCTCGCGCGGGAACTCGCCGAGTCCGGGACCGTCCACGTCCTCAGTCGGCGCCGCCCCGACGGCGCCGGCGACGGCGACGACGGGTTCCCCGACGACGTGGCCCACCACGAGGTCGGGACCGGACAGGTCCCCATCCTCTCGGGGCTGCTGTTCGTCGTCGTCTCGACGCTGTACGCCGCCGCGCTGGGCGCCCGCCACCGCTTCGACGCCGTCTACGCCTTCCAGCAGACGATCATCCAGGGGTGGCCGGCCGCCCGCGCCGGCGGCTCGCGGTTCGTCGTCGGCCTCCAGTCGGTCCCCGTCCGCCAGAAGCGGGACCTCTCGGCCACCCACGGCCGGCTCCCGCTTCGCAAACGGGCCCGCGTGGCGATGCTGTCCCGGTACGCCTGGGCGGTCGGCCGGCTGCTCGACCGGACCGACGAGGTCGTCTGCCTGACCGACGGGATCCGCGAAGCGACCGAACTGGAGTACGGCGTCGACCTCTCTGGCGCCCACGTCATCGGGATGGGGGTCGACACCGACCGCTTCGCCGTCGAGTCGACGCGCGAACCCGCCCGCGGGCCCGACGACACCTGGGTGGTCACCTACGTCGGTTCGATCGGCCCGCCGCGCGGGCTCGAACACGTCCTCGACGCGGTCGCCGAGAGCGACCGCGACGTCGAGTTCCGGGTCGCCGGCGGCGGCGGCGACGAGTACATGGCCTCCCTGCGCGAGCGGGCCCGCGACCTCGGGATCGACGACCGGGTCACCTGGCTCGGGATCGTCCCCCACGAGGAGGTCCCCGGGGTCCTCGCCGACGCCGACGTGGCCGTCTCCCCGCTGGCCGACATCGAGTCCTACCGGATCAGCTTCCCCGCGAAGCTCCTGGAGTACATGGCCGCCGGGACCCCCGTGGTCGCGACCGACATCCCCGCCCACCGGCGGCTGGTCGAACCCGGGACGAACGGACTGCTGTACGACGGGACCGCCGACGGCCTCGTCGCCGCGCTCGACGACGTGATCGGCGGCGAGGTCGACGCCCGGGCGCTGGGCCGGGCGGCCCGCGCCACCGCCGAGGCCCACGACTGGGCGGCCGTCGTGGCCGAACACGAGGCGGTGCTGTTCGACCGGACCGTCCGGCGACCGCGAGCGCAGCCGCTCCCGGCGTAGGCCCGCGCCGCGGGACCTCCCGTCCGGCCGCCCGGAGCGGGTACGAACGTCCGAACCGGCGTAACCCGTCCGACAACGTCGGGTAGCGCGGATATACTTTATTTCCCCGGGCGCGACCCGACAGCACGTGACACCAAGCGCCGAATCGCTCCGCTCGGTCGCGAGCGGGGGCACAGCTCTCCCGGACGGCGACCGGCCGCCGGTCGTCACCGTCGACTCGGTGGCCGCCGACGGGTGCCGGGTCGAGTCGACCGTCTCCTACGACGACGACCTGCGGCCGTTCTTCGACGAGTCCCCGTTCTACGTCGAGTACTGCGTCGACGTCTCCGACCTGCCCGAGTCGATACTGACGATCCCGGTGCTGGCGCACGTCTGCCCGGTGGCGTGGGCGGTTGGCGCCGACGTGCGCGTCCCCGTCGCCGACCGCCGCTTCCTCGACGCCCTCGAGTCCGTCGGCAACACCCTCTGCGAGATGTACCCGTTCGTGGAGGGCGGGCGGGTCGTCGCCGAACGGGCGCCCGAGTGGGACGGGACGGCTGCCGTCCGTGAGCGAGCGTCGCCGTCGGGCGATAGCGGGTCGGCTGGCGGGGCGGGCGTGCTGTTCACGGGCGGCGTGGACTCGCTGGCGACGTACGTCCGCCACCGCGAGGAGGAGCCGACGCTGATCACCGTCCAGGGGTGGGTCATCGGCGTCGACGAGGCGGGCAAGTGGGCCCACACGGTCGACCGGATCGAGGGGTACGCCGACCGCTTCGGCGTGGACGCGCGGTTCGTCCGCTCGAACATGCTGGAGTTCCTCGACACGGCGATGCTCGACGCGCGGTACAGACACCGACACGACGGGAGCTGGTACAGCGCCGTCGGGAGCGGGCTCGGCATGACCGGCCTCTGCGCGCCGCTGGCGGTCGCCGAGGGGATGCGCGACCTCTACGTCGCCGCGACGACCTGGCCGGGCGTTCCCGTGCCGTCGATGCTGTCCCACTGGGACGGCCGGGCGATGCCCTGGGGTTCCCACCCCGACATCGACGACGAGATCGCGTGGGCCGGGACCGAGGTCCACCACGACGCGTTCGAACGCACGCGCCAGGAGCGGATCGGCGCCGTCGCAGACCACGTCCGCGAGCGCGACCCCGACCTCCCGGTCCGGTCGTGCGCGAAGTCGACGACGAGCGGCAACTGCGGCCGCTGCGAGAAGTGCGTCCGCACCTCGCTCGGGCTCATGATCGCCGGGCTCGACCCGCGGGACCACGGCTTCCCGGTCGACCGCGCGGCCTTCGAGCGGGCCCGCCGGCAGTTCGAGACCGACGGCTGGACCCTCGACGAGAACCTCCTCGCGGAGTGGGCGGACATCCGCGCCGCGCTCCCCGCGGACCCGTCGTTCCCGGTCGAGGGGAGCGAGTCGTTCGCCGAGTGGGTCCGCGACGCCGACGTGGCCGGGTTCGTCGCCCGCTCGGAGCCGCCGGCCCGCGACCGGCTCCTCCGGGGCGCGGCGCGCGTCGCCCCCTATCCGGTCTACGCGCGGCTCTCGACCGTCTACGATACCGTCCGCCGGCTCGCGAACGGCCGGTAGGAGACCGCTGGCCCCGTCCGCCGGCGACGGCCGGCCGCGCTCAGCGCAGCGCGTTCAGGGCATCGCGGACGAACGGCCGCGGGTCGTCGAGGCGCAGGTAGTCGAAGCGGGGGTGTTCGCGGAGCGACCCGGCGACCGCCGAGAACGCCTCGCGGCGGCCCGGCCGCTCGACCAGTTCCTCCTCGTCGAACAGGACGCTGTGGAGGTAGGACAGCTCGCCGCGGATGAGGTGGCCCGCCGTTCCCACCTCGTAGTCGTCGACGATCCGGTCGCGCTCGCCGCGGGCGAGCAGCCAGTAGTCGTGGGGGAAGTCCGCGCCCGCCCGCACGGAGAACGGCAGCGACGACCACAGCCGCGGGTTGATCTCCATCAGCCGGAACTCGCCGTCGTCGTCGCGCAGGAACTCGACCATCGCCAGCCCGTGCCACTCCAGCTCGTCCAGCAGCGCGCGGCCGGCCTCGCCGAGGTCCGGGATCGAGACGGACTCGCGGAAGGAACTGGGGCCGCCGGCGTAGTTGTACGCGCGGACCTGGCGGTGCTGGAAGGTCCTGACGGCCTCGCCCTCGTCGTACAGCGCGAAGAAGCCGTACTCGTCGGTGGTCGGGAGGAACTCCTGGACGATCGGCGTGTGGCCGTTCCGGCGGCGGATCGTCTCCACGTCCGGCCTGTTCCCGTTGAGGTACTGCGTCGAGGGCGGGTCCCGGGAGCGGCCGGGCGGCACGTCGTCGACGTAGGCGTCGGCGAGCAGGGTGTACCGCCCCTTGACGACCCACTCGCGGTCCCAGTCGTCGACCTCGTCGAGCAGGCGGGTGTCGGGGACGGCGACGCCGGCCCGCTCGGCGGCGTCGAACAGCTCGACGCGGTCCTGAACCCGGCGCAGGCCCTCGGCGGTCGGCCACAGCGTCTCGACGTGGGGTTCGAACTCCTCGCGGTACCGCGCGAGGACGTACACGTCCTCCTCGCGGACGGGCAGAACCGTCAGCACGTCCGGCCGCATCGCCAGGGCGAGCAGGGCGTCCTTGTAGGCGACCAGGTCCTCGCCCGGGTCGGGGACGACGACCGTCTCGCCGGCGTAGCGCGACCGGAACGCGGCGGCCTCGGCGTCCTCGGAGACGACGACGGTGTGGATCCCGCGTCGTCCCAGCGAGCGCACGCAGGCGACGCTGCTCGGTGCGGCGATGGCCGGGACGACGACGGCGGCGGGCCCGTCGGCTGGATCGATGCTCATCCGCCAGCCCGTAGCCCGCCGGGGCCCGTTAGTATTCACCGCCGGACGCAGAGAAATGGGTGCCTACTCGTCACTTGCGGTCGAACAGGCCCGCCGCGGCGCCGGAGAGCAGGCCCGACCGGCCGTCGGTCCCGTCGCCGGCCATCGACAGCCGCCGACGTTCGAACTGCTCGTAGGCCCAGCTGGCGGCGTCGAACAGCAGCGGGTTGCTGTGGACCCGGTAGCTCGTCTCCAGAACGGGGTCGAACTTCGCCTTGTACTCGTTGATCCGTTCGGCGCCGGCGCCGACGAGGTCGTAGCGGCTCCGCCCGTCGGCCAGCGCGTCGGTCATGACCCGCCAGTCCAGCAGGTCGTTGACCGGCAGGGCCACGTCCCGTTCCGGCCGGACGCCGCCGATCCACCGGTAGACGGTGTCGTCGTCGGCGAGCGCCAGGATCCCGCCGACGAACTCACCGTCGACCCGGCAGACGTACGGGCGGAGCTGCTCGTCGGGGAGGGCCACGGCCAGGTCGTCGATGAAGCGCCTCGGCATCGACACCGGCCGGTCCTGCTCGCGGTAGCGCCGCTCGACCTGGTCCAGGATGCGCCCCACCGCCCGCTCGCCCTCCGCGCGGACGGTGTAGTCGGCGTCGTAGCTGGTGTCGATGTTCGACCGGGCGTCGCTGCTGAACCGGTCGAGCAGGTCCGCCTCGTCGGTCAGCTCGACGACGTACGTGTACTGGGGTTCGACCTCGTAGCCGCCCCACTGGAACGGCCGCACGTCGTCGTAGCGGGGGCCGGTGTCGATGCGGGTGATCGCCGGGTCGATCGTCTCGTCGACGTACTCGAAACAGCCGTCGAGCAGTCCCTGGTGGCGCCGTTCGGCCTTCCGCCGGGAGAGTTTCGCCATGTTCAGCCGCGCGGGTCCGAGGTACTCCGCCCACGCGGCCGGCGGCGGCGAGAACGCCGCCCGCATCGGCCCCTTCTCGACCTCGAACAGGGGCAGGATTCCGACGGGTTCCTGGCCCTTGTAGCCGACCAGCGGGTACAGCTCCGCGCCGGTGTAGTCGGCGAGGCGCTCCAGGACGGCCGACCGGTGGAACACCGTCGCCTCCGGCGACCGGTCGACCGCGCGGTCCCACTCGTCGAACTCGTCGGCGTCGAGCCGTGTCACGTCGATACTCATCGCTCGATGTACCCCAGGTCTTCCAGCCGCGATTCGACCGCCCCCTCGCGGGTCGGGGCGTCGACCGGTTCCATGTCGGCGTACTCGCGGGTGCCGACGTCGTCGACGACCGGGAGGACGCCGCCGTCCATCCGCTCCGCCCGTGGCAGGCCGAACAGCGCCAGCAGCGTCGGCGCCACGTCGTAGATGCCCGCGCCGGACAGCGACGCGCCGGTGTCGACCCCCTCGCCCGCGACCGCGACGACCCCCTCGCGCCTGTGGTTCCACGGCTCGGACGGCTCGCCGAAGGCGTCGTCGGCCAGCCGCGCGGAGAGGAACTGCTCGAACTCGTGGGGGACGAGGACGACGTCGACCGCGTCCTCGGCGGCGGGGCCCTCGAAGTACGCCTCCCTGGGTTCGACCGCCTCGAAGACGGGGTCACCCTCCGGCGTCTCCACGTCCACGAGCAGGTCGATCAGCTCCGCGCGGACCCGCTCGTACTCGTCGGGCGGGACCACCCCGTCCGGCTCGCGTCCCTCGACGTTGAGCCGGATACCGAGTTCGCTCCGCGAGCGCGCGAACGCCGTCGAGGCGGCGAAGTCGACCTGTTCGGCGCCGGACTCGGCGACCGACGACGGGACGACCCGGCCCACCGCGTCGGTCAGCCCGAGCGCGTCGAGGACGCGGACGACCCGCTGGGTGGTCACGCCGGCGCGGGCCAGCCCGGCCATCGCGGCGTCGAGCGCGCCCCGGTCCACGTCGCCGGTCTCGCCGCGGCGCAGCTTCGAGTCGCGGACGGTCGCCCACGTCGGCATCCCCTCGCCGCCGCGTCGCGTCTCGACGTAGCCGGCCTCGCGGAGGAACTCGTTGACGCGGAACTCGTAGTCGTCGTACTCGCCCATGCCGTGGTCGCTGACGACGACGACGGTCTCGGGGTCGACCCGGTCGAGCACGCGAGAGAGCTGTTCGTCGACGGCCTCGTAGACGGCCTCGACCGCGTCCCACTCGTCGGGGTAGCGGTGGAAGACGGTGTCGACCACCTGGAACTGGAGGAAGCCGAACGCGGGGTCGAACCGGTCGGCGAGGTAGGTGAACGCGTCGCCGCGCATCCGGACGACCTCGCGGTGGGCGGCGTAGCCGGTGTCGGCGCCGTCGCCCCCGGCGTCGGGGTACACCCGGTACTCGCCGACGGCGTCGCGCACGTCGTCGAGCAGTCCCTCGGGGTGGCAGGGCGGGTCCTCGGGGGCAGTGTAGCCGGGGATCAGCGCGCCGTCGAACGGCCGCGGCGGGTGGGTCACCGGGACGTTGACGACGACGCTCCGGTGGCCCGCATCGGCGAGGTACTCCCAGACCGCCCGCTCGCGCAGGTGCGTGGCGTCGACCACGTCCCACTCGTAGCCGTCGAACGCGAGGAAGTCGAACAGTCCGTGCTTGCCGGGGTTGGTGCCGGTGTACAGCGAGGGCCACGCGCTGGGCGTCCACGGCGGGATCCCGGACCGAAGCGGCCCGCTCGCCCCCCTCTCGAACAGCGATTCGAGCGTCGGTACCGTCCCGCTCTCGACGAGCGGCTCGAGGACCCGTCGACACGCCGCGTCGAGGCCGACGACGAGGCAGCGCATCCCTCCGTGCGTCTCGACCATACCGCCAGTTGACAGTACCGCCGAATTGTAATTGAGTGAGTATCGGGCCGGGCCGTCACCGTATCGACTCCTTTCCGCGGGGTAGCGGCGCTTTCGCACGGGTCCGTGTCGGCGGACTCGCCGGGACGGTCGCCGCCCGGGTTCCGACCCGTCCGCGACGGAGCCGCTCCCGACCCGGGACGAACAGGCTCGGGCCGGACTGGGCAACCCGGTAGACACTCCATAGAATCGGTTCACGCCGTTGTACCGCCGGCGGCGGGCAGGACGGTCGGGAATGGCGGCCCCGACCTCAGGCCTCGGTCGCGTCGTCGATGCGGTCCCACTGGTCGTCGGACAGCGACACCTCGATGGCGTCGAGGTTCTCCGTTAGCTGGTCGACGGTCCGCGCGCCGATGATCGGGACGCAGGTGAACCGCTCGTGGTCCATCAGCCAGCGCAGCGACACCTGGGCCGGCGTGGCGTCGACCTCGTCGGCCACGGCCCGGATCTCGTCCAGGACCTCCCAGGCCTGGTCGTCGAGGTACCAGTCGGTGAAGTGCTCGTCCAGATCGCCCCGGGAGCCGTCCGGCGTCTTCACCTCGCCGTCGCCGACGCGCTCGTACTTCCCGGTGAGGAACCCGCCGTGCAGCGGCGAGTACGGACAGACCGCGATGTCCTGGTCGGCGCAGACGTCGAGGTACTCCGAGACGGGGTCGCGGTAGGTCGCCGAGTACTGCGGCTGGGTGACGGTGAAGGCCTCGTAGTTGTTCACGTCGGCCTGCCACAGGCCCTTGGTGAGCTTCCAGGCGTCGCACGTCGAGATACCGACGTAGTGGACCTTGCCCTCGCTCACGAGGTCGTCGACCGCCCGGAGCGTCTGCTCGATGGGGGTCTCGTCGTCGAAGCGATGCAGGTAGAGGATGTCGAGGTAGTCGGTGCCGAGTTTCTCCAGCGAGCCCTCGACCTCCGCGCGGACGTTCTTCTTCGAGAGGTTCTCCTGGAACCGCGAGCGGTCGGCCCAGTAGCACTTCGAGGCGACGACGTAGTCCTCGCGGTCGCGCTCGTCGAGCCACTCGCCGATCCACTTCTCGGAGCGGCCCTGGCCGTAGCCGTTGGCGGTGTCGATGAAGTTGCCGCCCCGCTCCTCGAGGGCGTCGAGCAGTTCGTGGGCCTGTTCGCGGTCGGTCTCCATCACGCCGCTGTCCTCGTGTTCGAGGCCGAACCGCCAGGTGCCGAGACAGATGGGCGATACCTGCAGTCCCGTCGAGCCGAGTCGGACGTACTCCATGCGCGTCCGATCGACCGGCCGCGTGTTAACCGGTCGGGTACCGGAAGCGGCTTCCGGCGGAGCGGGCGCCGAACCGTCCGTTCGACCGGTCGACGGGGATCGCGAAATGGGGATTCCGAGACGAATACATTTTTTTACCAAAGCGGCTTACCACCGGTCGATGCCGAACGGCGGGGGGACGAAGCCACGAGACGGGTTCGCCGACGACCGGACGACGATTCTCGTCGTCGACGACGAGGAGGTGGTCCGCGAGTCGTTCGCGCTGTATCTCGAACCGCTGGGCTACGCGGTCCGGACGGTCGACAGCGGCGAGGCCGCGCTGGCGGCCGTCGACGACGACGTCGACGTCGTCCTGCTGGACCGCCGGATGCCCGACCGCTCGGGCGACGAGGTCCTGGAGGAGATCCGCGCCCGGAACATCGACTGCCAGATCGCCCTTGTCACGGCGGTCGACCCGGACTTCGACATCGTCACGATCGACTGCGACGACTACCTGGTCAAGCCGGTCGACCGCGACGACCTGGTCGAGACCGTCGAGCGGCTCGAACTGCTCGACGAGTACGACGAGGCCCGGCGCGAACTCAGCACGCTCCGGGTCAAGCGCAACGTCCTCGAGGTCGAGAAACACCCCTCGGCGCTCGAGGACAGCGCCGAGTTCCGCCGCCTCCAGAACCGCATCGACGAGCTGGAGGCCGAACTCGACGAGATCGAGTCCGAGTTCGACGAGCGCCTCGGCTACGAGGACCCGAGCTAACCTCCTCAGCGTAATCGCGCCGTCTCCCGGCGCGCCGTCTCCCGGCGCGCCGTCGGCCCCTTGCGCTGTCACCGGTCGCCGACGAACAGCGCGGCGGCCGCCGCCGTGACCAGGAGGAAGGCGACCAGCGAGAGGTTCGGGACCGTCAGCCCGACCACGCGCAGTTGTACCGCCGCGCAGCCGCCGAACGTGCAGCGGCCGCCCGCCGCGACCTGCAGCCAGGAGTGGTACGCCGCCAGGACAGTCCCCAGCGTCGACAGCGGCAGGACCGTGCGGGAGACGCCCGGGCGGCGTTCGACCAGCGCGACGCCGAAGACGACCACCAGCGGGTACATCAAGATTCGCTGGTACCAGCAGAGTTCGCAGGGGACCAGCCCCATCCCGACGGAGAGGTAGAGGCTCCCGGCGGTGGCGACGGCGGCGACGAGGGTCCCGGCGGCGAGCGGATACCTCGGATCGAGGCGGTCGAGACGGGCGAGGGAGGGGCTCACGGACGGCGCTGGGCGGGGCAAGGCAAAATGCGGTTCGGTTCGGCGGAGGCGGACAGCGGTCGAGCCGGCGGCGCGGCCTCAGACGAAGCGGAACGTCTCCAGGTTCTTCGGCGCGAAGGTGCGCATGTTGAACTCGTGGTACAGCGCCGACGACAGGTCCTGGGTGGAGGACTCGTCGCCGTGGACGCAGAGCACCTTCTCGGGGCGGGGGTTCATCGTGCGGACGAAGTTCTCCAGGCCCTGGCGGTCGGCGTGGCCGGAGAAGCCGTCGACCGTCTCGACGTCCATGTTCAGCGAGAGGGTGTCGGCGCGGCCGCCGCCGTCGTTGACGGGGATCTCGTCCCAGCCATTCTGGATGCGGCGACCGAGCGTCCCCTGGGCCTGGTAGCCGACGAATATCATGGTGCCGTCGTCCTGGCCGCCGACGTGGCGGAGCCAGGACATGATGGGGCCCCCCTCGACCATCCCGGAGGTCGAGAGGACGATGCAGGGGCCGCCGTCGGCGATCTCCTGGCGCTCGTCCTCGCCGCCGTCGATGTGGTTGAACTGGTCGGCGAGGAACGGGTTCTGATCCTCGTGGAAGATCCGGTCGCGCAGGTCGTCGCGGAGGTACTCGGGGTAGGTGGTGTGGATGGCGGTCGCCTCCCAGATCATCCCGTCGAGGTGGACGGGGACTTCGGGGATCTCCCCCTCCCGCATCGCCTCCTCCAGGACGAGCATGATCTCCTGGGAGCGCCCGACGGCGAACGCGGGGATGAGCACCTTGCCGTCGCGCTCGACGGTCTCGCTGATGACCTCCTTGAGCTTGCGCTCGGAGTCGGCCTGGTCGGTCTGGTAGTCGTTGCGCCCGCCGTAGGTCGACTCCAGCACCAGCGTCTCGACGCGGGGGAACTCGTTGACCGCGCCGTTGAACAGGCGGGTGTCCTCGTAGTGGATGTCCCCGGAGAAGGCGACGTTGTAGAGGCCGTCGCCGATGTGGAAGTGCGAGATCGCCGACCCGAGGATGTGGCCGGCGTTGTGGAAGGTGAGCTTGATGTCCGGCGCGATGTCGGTCACGTCGCCGTATTCGAGGGGGATAGTGTGTTTGATCGCCTCGCGGACCATCTCGGACTCGTAGGGCGGCGACCGCCCCTCCTTGGCGGCCACGTCGAGGTAGTCAAGCGTCAGCAGACCCATCAGGTCCCGCGTGGGTTCCGTGCAGTAGATGGGGCCGTCGTAGCCGTACTTGAACAGGAGCGGGATGAGCGCCGAGTGGTCGAGGTGGGCGTGGGTGAGCACGACCGCGTCGAGCGAACTCGGGCCCGAGCCCAGCCCCTCGGGCACCTGGAGGTAGGGCACCTCGTCCTCGGCGCCGGGCTTGTCGCCGCAGTCGATGAGCACGCGGGTCTCGGGCGTCGAGAGGACGAAGGCGGCGCGGCCGACCTCGCGACAGCAACCGAGCGTGGAGATGCGGACCCACTCGTCGTCGGACATCTCCTCGCGGTGGATCTGGCGGCCGATCCGTTCGAGGATGTCCCGGCGGTCGTCCCGTTCCTGCTTGAGGAAGTTGCGGACGTTCTTGACCGTCGAGGACTCGATGGGCGGCGTGCGGACCACCTCGGGCGTCCAGCCGACCTCCTGGGTGATCTCCCGGAGCGTCGAGCCGTGGCGGCCGATGACCATGCCGGGCTTCTGGGCCTCGACGACGACCTCGCCGGTGTCGTGGTGGAAGTCCAGGTCGGTGACGCCGGCCTCCTCGGGGATGATGCTCTCGATGGTCGCCCTGGCGTCGCTGGGTTCCGAGAGCTCCGAGGGGTCGGGCCGGACGGTGATGCGCTTGCGGAGCTTCGAGGCGAGCTCGCGGATCAGGTCGCCGTTGCTCGCGAACTTCTTCGGGTCGCGCGTGTACACGACCAGCTCCGGCCCCTCGTAGGCGACCTCCGTGATGGAGATGTCGACCGGGACTTCCTGTTCGATCTCTGCTCTGATATCGTCGAGTTGCTTGTCTACTTGACTCATAGCTGCGAAAACAGGGTCGGACCGGCCGGTCGCCGGGCGGCGCCGACGGCTACCCGCTCGTCGTCGCGCGCGCCACGGCGTGCCCGCCGGGGTCTGAGAGCAATACTCATAGGTCGGTTTTCCTGCTGGGGGAATCCACTCCGGACCCTAGACGGAAGTGTCCGGAAAACCGGCTTACTCCCCTCTAACCTCCCGGCGTTATAAAAGCCTTCGCAAACGAGTAGGCGATCCGACGCGAGGGACCCGATATGCGAATCACGCCGGACGCCGTCGCCGACCAGCACGAGTGGGTCCGTGAGCGCGACGCCGTCGTCGTCGCGCTGGTCAACGCGACCCGCGCCGACCTGGGCGAGCGCTTCGACACCGAGGTCGACGAGGTGACTCCCGAACAGTACCGCCGGGCCGTCGACGAGGTGTTCGCCGACGGCGACCGCGCCGTCAACGTCGCCGCCCTCGTCGCCGTCCTCCGGGACCTCGACGTGGCCGGCGACTACCCCGGCTTCGTCGTCGACGAACTCCTGGGGCGGGAACTCGCGGGAATCATCGCCGGGAATCAACCCCTGCGCCTGCTCGGCGAGGCCACCTTCCACTACGCCGACGTGGCGATCGAAGGGGCGGAGGCGGCCGTCGAGGGGACCGGCGAGTCCGCGGCCGTCGACGAGGGTGACCCGGCGGGACTGGACGACCTGGACGCGGCGCTGGCCGCGGGGTTCCAGACGCGACTCCCCGGGTGGGACTGGCGCGAGGGCGAGAACCCGTTCGCGGTCGACCCGTAGTCGACCGGCGATACCGGCGGGAGCGAGTGACGCCGGCCCCGATCAGTCCCGGAGCAGCGCGTCGCCGTGGCGCTCGCGCAGCCGCCGGAGGTCCTCGCGCTGGCGTTCGAGGTGGTCGGGCACCTCGTCGTACACGTCCCCGAAGAGGTCGTCCGGGTCGGGCGCCGCCTCGGCCTCCGCCGTCTCGATGGCGTCTGCGACGCGCTCCTCGACCCGGTCGTCGATAGCGTCGACGCCGTCCTCGTCCAGCCGGCCGGTCTCGACGAGGAACGTCTCCAGGCGGTCGATCGGGTCGCGGTCGCGCCAGTACTCGACCTCCTCGTCGTCGCGGTACACGTCGGGGTCGTCGGCGGTCGTGTGGGCGCCGTAGCGGTACTCGACGGACTCGATCAGCGTCGGCCGCAGGTCCTCGGCGTCCGGGTCGAGGGCCTTCTCGCGGGCGTAGCGGACGACCGAGTACACCGCCAGCGGGTCCATGCCGTCGACGCGGATCCCCTCGAACCCGTAGGCGTCGGCCTTCTGTGCGAGCGTCGCGCTGGCGGTCTGGCGCCGCCGCGGGACGGAGATGGCCCACTGGTTGTTGTGACAGAGGAAGACGGCGGGCGCGTCGAACACGCCGGCGAAGTTCAGCGCCTCGTGGAAGTCCCCTTCCGAGGTGGCGCCGTCGCCGAAGTGCGCGAGCGCGACCGACTCGTCACCGCGGTGGTCGGCCGCCATCGCCGCGCCCGTTGCGTGTGGGAGCTGGGTCGCGATCGGGATGGCTTCGGGTGCGACCGTCGGGCCGTCCGCGGAACCGCAGGGCAACTCCGCACCCATCAGCCCGCGGAGGACCCCGGGCAGGTCGAACCCCGCCACCAGCCGGACGGCGTGTTCGCGGTAGGTCGGGAACACCCAGTCATCGTCGGCGAGCGCGAGTGTGCTCGCGACCTGGCCGGCCTCCTGGCCGCTCATCGGCGCGTATGTCGCGAGCCGCCCCTGGCGCTGCCAGCTCACCGCACGCTCGTCGAAGTGTCGGGCCGTCACCATCGCCTCGTACATCGTCACCAGCGCCTCGTCCGAGAGGTCGGGTTCCGTCGCGCCGGGGAGGAGCCGGCCGTCCGGGTCGAGGACCCGCACCTCGCCGCTGTCGTCGGCGTAGTCGTTCGTCCGTATCAGGTCCGTATCTCGTATCGTGCTCATGGTGTGGTGGTCCGCTCGTCCGCAGTGTCGTCTGCCGAGTCGCTGTGGTGGATAGTGGGGGGCGCGTCGGTCGGTGCGCCGCCGGTCGAATTACGTTGTCGCGAAAGGCTCCGCCAGCGGTGTCGGGAAACGCCGTGCTATCGCGTCGCGTCGGTCACGCAGCGAAGCGGTCGCCGTCCGCGCCGGGCTGGCGGAGGACATACGTTGACGAAAGCGCGGTTTATACTTAATTATTGTGTGGTATCCCGAACCACACCGCACGAACGTCCGGCTTCTCGACCGTCTCCGGCCGAATCCCGGGACGACAGGTCCGATCGGTCGGAGCCGGAGACGCACGTCTACCGACGGATCCGCCCGCACGGCGACAGGTCCGATCGGTGTTCGTCGGACCCGTCGGGGACGCTGGCGGCGTGCGAACGCGAACCGGGGCTTCGTCAGGTTCAAGAACGCAGTCGGCGAGGATTCGATAATGAGTGGCGAGCAGGAACTCGGCATCACCGAGAGCAAGGAGCATTCGACGGGCGAGTGGTACGCCGAAGTCGTGCAGAAGGCGGAGCTGGCCGACTACGCGCCCATGGGCGGGTTCATCGTCACCCGCCCCCGCGGGTACGCGGTCTGGGAGCGCATCCAGGACCACCTCGACGGCTGGTTCAAGGACACAGGGGTCGACAACGCCTACTTCCCGATGTTCATCCCCGAGAGCTACCTCGAACGGGAGAAGGACATCGTCGAGGGCTTCGACCCCGAGGTCGCGTGGGTGACCCACGGCGGCTACGAGGAACTCGAGGAGCGCCTGGCGGTCCGCCCGACCAGCGAGTCCATCATCACCCCCTTCATCGCCGACTGGGTCCGTTCGCACCGCGACCTGCCTATGCGGCTCAACCAGTGGTGTTCGGTCGTCCGCTGGGAGGCGACGGAGACCAAGCCGTTCTTCCGCACGAAGGAGTTCCTCTGGCAGGAGGGCCACACCGCCCACGCCGACGAGGACGGCGCCTGGGACGAGACGATGACCCGCCTCGACCAGTACGAGCGGCTCTACGAGGACGTGATGGCCATGCCCGCGCTGAAGGGGCGCAAGCCCGAACACGACAAGTTCCCCGGCGCCCACACCACCACGACCATCGAGACGCTCATGCCCGACGGCAAGAGCGTCCAGGCCGCCACCTCCCACTACCTGGGCACCTCCTTCGCCGAGGCGTTCGACATCACCTACGCCGACGAGGACGAGGAGGAACAGACCGCCCACACCACCTCGTGGGGGCTCTCCTGGCGCTCGATGGGCGCGCTCATCATGCTCCACTCCGACGACCAGGGGCTCGTGCTCCCGCCCACGCTCGCGCCCACGCAGGTCGTGATCGTCCCCATCTGGCAGGAGGACAACAAGGACGAGGTGCTGGAGTACGCCGCCGACGCCGCCGCGGAACTCGACGAAGCTGGGATCCGGGTCAACCTCGACGACCGCGACAACCGCAACCCCGGCTTCAAGTACAACGAGTGGGAGCTGAAAGGGGTCCCCCTCCGGGTCGAGGTCGGCCCCAACGAGGTCGAGGACGACGAACTCACACTCGTCCACCGCCCCGACGGCGAGAACAGCGTCGAGAGCCGCGACGACATCGCCGCGACCGTCTCCGAGCACCTCGACACCGTCTACGCCAAGCTCTACGCCAGCGCCGAGGAGACGCTGGAGGGGGAGATCCGCGAGGCCGACTCCCGCGAGGAGATCCTCGGCACCATCGGCCAGCACGGCGGGTACGTCAAGTCCGGCTGGTGCGGCGACGAGGACTGTGAGGAACCCATCAAGGACGCCCTCGCCGCCGAGATCGTGATGGTTCCCCTAGATCGGGGCGAGGAGCCGATCCACGACGACTGCGCCATCTGCGGCGACGAGGCCGAGGAGACGGCCTACTGGGCGAAGACGTACTGAGACCATCTTTTTGTCACCTGGGTTTCCTCGGTCGCCGCTGGCGACCTGCGGGGAACCCGGGTGGAAAAACATGGGTGAAAAAGCCGGACGACTCGCTCACTCCGTTCGCTCGCGTCCGGAGAACCGGCGCCTGCGGCGCCGGATGCTCGGCGGACGTTCGGTGTGTCGATCGTAGTCGGACGCGAAGGTTGAAATACGGGTGCGCGACCACCGCGGGCCATGGACGCACTGCTGTCTCGACTCCGCGGGAGCGACGACGGGGACGCCTGCGAGTGTGACCCCTCGTTCGAGGACGACCGGCTGGTCGTCGACGCGAGCGACTGCCCCGGTGGCGGGCGGCTCGCCTCGGCGACCGACTGCCGCGAGACGGTCGTCGGGGCGCTGACCGAGCGGGACGCCGAGACGGTCGTGACTCGCGCCGACGGGACGGTCCGCGCGTACGAGGACGACGCCGCGGCGCTGCTGACGGCGGCTGGTCGGTTCGCCGATGCCGTCGCCTTCCGCGACGAGCGACTCGCCGACCGGGCGCTGCGGGACCCGCTCGCTGCGGCGCGGGAGGCGACGGGGCGGGCCGGTCCGGTCGAACGGATCGCCGCAGAGACGGGACTGGACGAGGGCGCGGCCGGTGCGGAGGGGTACGAGGACGCGCTCCGGCCGTTCGTCGGGCCGACCGTCAGCCGCTCCAGGGTCGCCGCGCGGCCGCCGGGCGACGCGCGACTGCGCGACCGCCGGGAACTCGACGGCGGGGGGGTCGTCCGGATCTACGAGCGACCGGGCGACGCGGTGGCGACCTACCACCTCGAACCGGTCGAGGCGCGGTTCGACGAGGCGACGACTGCGGCGCTCTCGGCGGCCTACGAGCGGCTGGCCGGCGGCGAGGTCGCGGGGGCCGAGCGGGCGCCGGGCCGGGCCGCCCGGGCGGTCGCCGGCGAGGACGACCCGGTCGAGGACATCGCGGCCGTCCTCCGCAAGCACGCCCGCGGGTACGGCGTCGTCGCGGATCTGTTCGCCGACCCGCGGGTCTCGGACGTGTTCGCCACCGCGCCGGTCGCGGCGACGCCCCTGCGGGTCCGCGTCGACGGCGAGGCGATGCGGACGAACGTCCGGCTCACAGAGGCGGGGGCCGCGGCGCTGGCCTCGCGGTTCCGCCGCGAGAGCGGCCGGGCGTTCTCCGGCGCGGACCCGACGCTGGACGCCGCGGTCGCGACGGGCGACCGACGGGTGCGCGTGGCCGCGGTCACCGACCCCGTCAGCGACGGGGTGGCCTTCGCTTTCCGGGCAGGCGACCGGGAGGCCTGGACGCTCCCCGCGCTGGTCGCGAACGGGACGATATCCGCCGACGCCGCCGCCCTGCTCTCGGTCGCCGTCGAGCGGGGCGCGGCCGGGCTGGTCGCCGGCCCGCGCGGCGCCGGGAAGACGACCTGCCTGAGCGCGCTGCTGTGGGAGGTCCCCGCGGGGACCCGGAGCGTCGTCATCGAGGACACGCCCGAACTCCCCGTGGAGGCGCTCCAGTCGCAGGGCCGCGACGTGCAGGCGCTCCGCAGTTCGCTCGACGAGAGCGGGACCTCACCGACCGAGGCGCTCCGGACCGCGCTCAGGCTCGGCAGCGGCGCGCTGGTGGTCGGGGAGATCCGCGGCGAGGAGGCCGGGACGCTGTACGAGGCGATGCGCGTCGGCGCGAACGACGGCGCGGTCCTCGGGACGATCCACGGCGACGGCGGCGCGGCCGTCCGCGAGCGGGTCGTCGCCGACCTGGGCGTCCCCCAGAGCTCCTTCGCGGCGACCGACCTGCTGGTCACGCTCGAAGCCGCCGAGAGCGCCGACGGGACCCAGCGCCGCGTCCGCGCCATCGAGGAGGTCGAGCGGGCCGGTGGCGAGAGCGGGGACGCGAGCGGAGCGGCGGACGCCGACGCAGCCACCGCGTCGGTCGAGTTCGTCACGCTCTACGAGCGCGACGGCGACGGCCTGGCGCCGACCGACCGGATCGAACGGGGCAACAGCCGGCTGGTCGCCGCGCTGACGCGGCCGGCGGAGAGCTACGCCGACCTGCGGGACGAACTGTCCGCCCGGAGTGAGTGGCTCGACGGCCTCGCCGAAACTGGCCGGACCGATCCCGGGACAGTCGAGCGGGCACGGGTCGAACGAGAGCGGGTCGACGGGGAGCGTGCGTGATGTCCGGGCGCCGATCCGCGGACGGGCGGGCACCGCGAGCACCGGAGAGCGGACCGCCTCGGACTCGCGACGGCGACGACCGTTTCGTCGCAGCCGTCGAGACGCTCGCCGCGGTCGCACCGTGGGACCCCGGAACGGACCCGCAACTCGGACGGGCGGTCGACTTCCTGGGGTGGGACCTCGACGCGGAGACGGTCCTTCGGGCGGCCGACGGTGCCGGCGTCGTCGCCGCCGTCGCGGTCGCGGTTCCCCTGATTCCGCTCCTGGGAGCGCCGTCGGTCGCCGTCGCCGCGGCGCTGCTGGTCGGGCTCGCCGTCGCGGCCGCCGCGCGGTACCTGCCCCGCGGGCTGGCGACCGCCCGGCGGACCCGCGCGCTCGGGACCGCACCGGAGCTCGTCTCCAGCGCGGTCCTGCGGATGCGGCTGGCACCGACGCCCGAGACGGCGGCGGCCTTCGCGGCCGAGACGAGCGACGGGCGGCTGGCGCGGAGCCTGTCGGCGCACGTCCGGCGGGCGCGCGGGACCGGCCGGTCGGGGCTGTCGGCGTTCGCCGACGAGTGGGCCGAGTGGTTCCCCGCGCTCCGGCGCGCGCTCACCCTCGTCGAGTCGGCGGGCTCGGCCGAACCGGAGGAGCGCGAGCGGGCGCTGGACGGCGCGCTCGACGTGACACTGGAGGGGACCCGCGAGGCGATGGCCGAGTTCGCCGCCGGGGTCCAGGGACCGGCGACCGCGCTCTACGCGTTCGGCGTCCTCCTGCCGCTGGCGCTCGTGGCCCTGCTCCCGACCGCCGGCACTGTCGGCCTGGAGGTCCCGCTCGCGGCGGTCGTCGTCGGCTACGACCTGCTGTTGCCCGCCGCACTGGTGGTCGCCAGCGGCTGGCTGCTCGCCCGCCGCCCCGTCGCCTTCCCGCCCGCACCCGTCTCCTGGTCGCACCCCGACGTGCCCGACAGCCGGTGGCCCGCCGCGGTCGCCGGCGCGGCGGCCGGCGCGGGCGCTTGGCTCGTCGTCACCCGGGTCGCGGCCCCGTGGGCGGCGCTGGTCACTGCACCGGCTGCCGGCCTCGGCGTCGGCCTCGTCGTCGCATACCGGCCGATGACCGCCGTCCGCGAGCGGGTCGCCGCCGTCGAGTCGGGGCTGCCCGACGCGCTGTATCTCGTGGGCCGCGAGGTGGACCGGGGCCGCTCCGTCGAGGCGGCACTGGACGACGCGGTCGAACTGCTGGACTCGGCGACCGGCGAGGTCTTCGCCGACGCCGTCCGCCAGCAGCGACAGGTCCGGGCGGGCGTTCGCGAGTCCTTTCTCGGCGAGCACGGCGCGCTCGCGACGGTGCCCAGCGAGCGCGCGCGGAGCACGGCGGAGCTGCTCGCCGTCGCCGCCTCGGAGGGCCGGCCAGCAGGGCCGGCGGTCGTCGCGATGGCCGACCACCTCGACGACCTGCAGGGCGTCGAGCGGACGATCCGCCGGGACCTGGAGCGGGTCACGTCGACGCTCGCCAACACGGCGGCCGTGTTCGGCCCGCTCGTCGGCGGCGCGACGATCACGCTGGCCGAACAGATGAGCACGGACGGCCCGCTGACGGCTGCCGTCTCTCCCGCGGCGCTGGGACTCGCCATCGGCGCGTACGTGATGGCGCTCGCCGTGATCCTGACGGTCCTCGCGACCGGGCTGGAACGCGGTCTCGACCGCTCGCTTGTCGGCTACCGGGTCGGCCGTGCGCTCTCGCTGGCCAGCGCCGTCTTCGTCGCCGGCCTCGTCGGGACGGGCTGGCTGGTCTGAACCTTTATACCGGAACGGGCGACCAGGCCGGCCCATGTTCGACACCGCCGTCGAATCGACGCACGTCTGGCTCGGGCTCGCAATCGTGAGCGCCGGGATACTCGGGCTCGCGCTGCGGGTCCCGACCGCGCCGCCGCCCGACGCGACCGGGCTCGCCCGCACTGTCGACAGCGTCGCCGCCAGCCCCCACGAGGCGACGGCCCGACACCCACTCGACGCCCGACAGATCCGGATCGGCGCCCACCGGGTCGGCCTGCGCGGTCCCGGTGGCGACGCGCACGCGTCGCTCGCCTACGGGCCGGTCGTTCCCGCCGTCGGCGGCGACGGCGACCGGCTCCGCCGCGTCCTCCGCGGGATCCCACCGGAGCGTGTGTTCGGCAGCGAGGCGACGTTCGCACGGGCGCTCGACCGCTCGCGGACGACGGAGCCGTCGTGGCGGTCCGCGCCGGAGCGGCTGCTCGTCAGACGGGTGACCTGGGGGGACACGAATGCGACGCTCGTGGGCGCGTGAGGCCCAGACCGAGCCGCTGGCGGCGGTCGTGGCGGTCGTGGTCGTCGCGCTGGCACTCGCGCTCTACGCCGGGGCCTTCGAGGCGAACGTCCCGGGTCCCGTCGACCGGAACCACGCCGAGGCGGCCGCCGACCGGGTCGAGCGCGCGCTGACCGCCGGCGGTGTCACCCGGCCCGGTCGCCTCGCCGCCGCGCTCGACCGCGGCCCGGACGGATACCGGATCAACGCCACCCTCGACTTCGGGGGGCGGACGGAACGGGCCGGCCCGGCCGCACCCGAAGTCGCCGACACCGCGTCCCGGCGGGTGAGCGTCCGCACGGGTCCGGGCGAAGTCGCGCCCGCTCGGCTGGAGGTGCGCGTATGGACCTGAGAGCGTCGAGCACGACACTCGATACGGTGCTGTTCGTCCTGCTGGTCGGTGTCGCCGTCGGGACGCTCGCGGGCGTCGGCGACCGGCGAGCCCCGGGCGGGGACCGCGTCGCCGAGGAGACGGCGGACCTGCTGGCGACGACCACGACCGAGGTGACCTACACCCGTTCGGCCCGGGTCCCGTCGTCGGCGCTGCTGGACGGCGACGACACGGTGACCGTCACCGCTGACCGGACGGCCGCGGGGACGCGCACCGAGTTGCTCGCGGCGGCCGCGCTGGCCGACCCGTCGCTCGGCGGCGCCTCCCTCACCGGGATGGGCGGGGACCTGCGGGCCGGCGCGCGGAACGCGACCGAGCGCGTGCTGTACACTCGCGAGGCGACGGTGCAGGTCGCGGTGACCTGGCGCCCGTACCCGGACGCGACGCTGCGTTCGTCGTTTGCGGTCGGTGAAGCGCCGCCGCGGGACGCCGACGTGTCGGTCGCGACGGTCGCCGCCGCAAGCGGCCTGCCGAACGTCACCCGACCGGCCGAACGGGCGGCGCGGGCGAACGGCTTCGACGGCGTCGCGGGCGTGCTGGCCGATGCGGTCGTCGCCGACCTGTTCCCGCCGGGCCAGACGCGCGACGCCCTCTACAGCGAGGGGCCGGACCGCGCGCTGGTCGCGCACCGCTACCGGCACGCTTCGGCCGCTCTCGGCGTCGACACGGCCAGGTTCCTCACGCCCGGGCACGTCGATCAGGCGAACAAACGCCTCTCCAGCGGGCTGGCGAAGCGGCTGGCGACCGACCTGCGACGACGGTACGACTCGCCGGCCGCCGCGGCCGAAGCGGTGCGAGCCCATCAGGTTCGGGTCGTCGTCAGGACGTGGTCCGGATGAGCCGGCGCGGGTTCGAACTCGGGCGGCGCGGGCGCGTCCCGTTCGCGCTCGTCGGCGTCCTGCTGGTGCTGACGAGCGCGCTGTTCGCCAGTGCCGTCGACCGCCCGCAGCCGACGCCCGAACCGGCGGTCGACCTGGCCGTCGAGCGGACGACCGCAGACGCCCGCGCGGCCCTCCGGACGGCCGTCGCCGAGGCCGGCGTCGCAGCGGCCAGCGACCCCGTCGTCGCGCCGGCGAACAATCGGTGGGGCGAACTGCTCGACCCCGACACGGCGTTCAGGGACGCGCTGAAGATCCGGATCTACCTCGCCGCGCGGGAGCGGTTGCGGTCGGTCGCGCGCACCCACCGCGGCGTTCGGGCGTCGGCGTCGCTGCCCTCGACACCCACACCCGGCGCACTGGCGGAAGCGATGACCCGGGTCAGCGTCGAGCGAGCGGGTCCCGACGGAACGGAGCTCCGCGCCGAGGTTTCCAACGTCACCGTCGAGGCGACGCGGAACGGTCGGGTCGTCGGGAGCGACCGGGTCTCCTTTTCGGTGGTCGTCCCGACGCCGGTACTGGCCGTCCACGAGCGCGTCGAGACCTACCAGGAGCGGCTCAAGCGCGGGGTCACGAAGCCGGGGCTGGGCCAGCGGCTGACCGCCCGGCTCTACGCCGTCGCCTGGGCCCGGGGCTACGCCCAGTACGGTGGCGCGCCCATCGACAACGTCGTCGCCAACCGCCACGTCGAACTGCTGACCAACGGGGCGATGCTGGGCGTCCAGCGGTCGACGTTCGGCGAGAGCGACCCCGACGGCCGACGGGGGCTCACGAAAGCCATCGCGCGCGTCGGGCTCCAGAAGGTCGTCGCGGCGGCCGGCCGGAGCGACCCCGCGACGAGCGCGCTCCTGCAGGAGCGGATCCGGGCCGCGGGCGGACCCACTGAACGGGCGGGCGTGCCAGGGCTCGCCGCCGGCGGAACCGACGCGCCCGCCCCCAACGAAACCGTGACCGTCTCGGTGGGCCTCTCCGCCGACAGGGCGTTCCGCGAGTTCGTTCGTGCGGACGGGATCAACGGGACTGTCGACTCGGTGTTCGGGGCACGGATCCGGACGCTCGCGGCGACCGAGCGGGTCGCCGGCGGGACGCCCGACCGGCCGGGCCCGCCCGCGGGCGACGACTGGCAGTTCCGCGTCGAGTCGACCGACACCGACGTGGTGGCGGTGTCGAACGCGAGCCGCGCCCCGCCCGTCTCGGACCCGTCGGGGTACCACCGGCTGGAGACGTACGTCCGGACCGTGCGGCTGCGCCACGAGCGAGAAGCCGTGTGGCACCACAACGGCTCGCTGAACGCGACGACCCGGACGAGCACCGAGACGAAGCGGGTCCGGGTCGCTGTCGTCGGTCGCCACGCGCCGACGCCCCACGCTCCGGCCCACCCCATCCCGTCGGTCCACGAGCGGAGTGGTCGGTTCCGCGGGCCGAACCTCGCCGACGTACCGCCGAAGGTCCGCGACGCGGTCGAACTCGCGGGCGGCCCAGACGGCCTGGCTCGCCGCGCGGCCCGGGGGAGACTTCCCGAGGGGACGACGCGGATCGGCGGCCAGTGGCCCGCCGAGGTGGCGCGGTGGGCCCACCGCGACCTGATCGGGTTGCGGCGGACGCTCCGGGAAGCGTCCGTCTCCGTCTCCCGCGGGCGGATGGGCACTCACGAGGCGACGCCCGCGGCGAAACTCGCGGCGAACCTGAGCGCGCGGCGGGCCGAACTCGTGGACGCGCCGCCCGCGTACGACAGCGTCGCTGCGAAGGCCCGGGCGGCCGTCCGCGGACGGTACCTCTCGCTCGTGATCGGACGGCTGGAACAGCGGGCCGACGAGCGGGCCGAGCGCGGGAACGCGTTCGCGAACGCCATCGAGGACGTCGGCGGGCCGTCGCTGTCGCGGCTACGGTCGGGCTACGACGCTCGCCGGGCCGACGGGCGCGACGCCGGCCCGGAAGGCGGGTCGAGCGGGGCCGCCGGAGTGCGACCGGGCGGAAGCGACGGGCCGGACCTGGAGTACTCGGTCGACGGTGCGCCGCCGTACCTGACGCTCGCGAAGGTCACGCCGGGGCAGGTCGCGGCGGTCGACAACGCCACGCACCCGCTGACCGCCCGGAACGTCAACTACTTCTCGGTCCCGTACGGCGACGCGACGGACGTGGTGTTGAACGCGCTCCTGCCCGGCGGGACGAGCCGCGAGCAGCGGCTCTCGACGGCGGCGCGGGCGCTCCGGGCAGCCAACCGGACGCTGGAGCACCGGCCGAACGCCACCGTCAGGGAGCGCCGCGACCGCCTGCGAGAGCAGCTGAACGACACGGTCGAGGCAGTCGAGGGGGAACTGGCGACGGCGCTCGCGGACGCCGGCGTCGGCAACGATTCGACCGACCACGACGCCATCGTCGAGGCGGGACTCGACCGGTGGCCGGCGCTCGACGCGCGGGCGCTCGCGATGACGAACGGGTCGGTCGTCGACCCGGTCGTCGCCGCCGCGGTCCGGCGGACCGGCGGCGAGTGGTCGACGATCCGGCGCGACTGGGTCCGGCTGGGGCTGCGAACCGCGCTCTACGACGCGCTGGAGTCGAAACGTGGGAAGGTCTCGGGGCCGGCGGTCACGGGCGCGACCGCGGTCGTGAAAGAGCGGGTCCGGCGGCAGGTGCGGTCGGAGATCTCGTCGGCCGCCGCGAAGCGACTCAACCGGTCGATAACCCAGATCCCGGCCGGGCTGCCGCTGGCGCCGCCGCTGGGCAACTGGGTCGCGACGACCAACGTCTGGTCGGTGACTGTCCGGGGACAGTACGCCCGCTTCGCCGTCGAGGTGCCCCGCCGGACGCCCGCCGTCGGCGACGCGTCGCTGCAGTACGTCCGCGACGGCGGGAACGCGACGCTGGACCTCGACGGGGACGGCGTTCAGGAGACGCTGGGGCGCTCGTCGAAGGTACGGTTCACGTCGCGGACGGCGGTGACGGTGGTCGTCCCGCCCGGCGGCACCGGCGTCGGTGACATCGACGGCAACATGGTTGAGGAGTCGGCCGGGTGGCCCAGGCCCGGTCCGAACCCCCGGGAACGGCCCTGGACCGGCGAGACGTATCCGCTTTCGACCGGCGAGACCGGCGGAAACGCGCGGTCGAGCTGCACGCCTGTGGGTCGGTCCGACGATGGATCGGCCGAGCCGTGTCCGTACCCGTAACCGGGGCGGTGTCCGCACTCCCGACCGGGCGTGTACTCCGGTTCCCCGGGACCTGTCGACCGAGCGACCGAGAGTGACACTGACTTGTAGGCCGACCCCGAAGGAGGAGTATGCTCAGAGGCGAGTTCGAGTCGGCGGCCGAGCGGTCGGCCGAGGAGTTGCGCAGCGCGTACGGCGAGGTACTGGCCGAGACCGTCGAGTCGGTGGGAGTCGACACCGTCGTCTCGCGGTCGGGGATCGACCGCGAGGTCGTCGCGGCCGTCGCGGCCGGCGAGGAACCCGAGCTGACGCTGGAGGCCGCGGCGGCCGTCCTGGCCGCCGACCCCGAGCGCCCGGACGGCGAGACGATCAAGGCCGAAGCGCTAGACATCCTCCTGATGGGGATGACTACCGCGGTCGTCGACGTCGACGCCGTCGCGGCAGGGCTGAACGACGAGATGGATCCCAAGGAGATCCAGCAGAAGGTGGAGGGCCGATACCCGATTACGCTCGCCGAGTACGCGGCGATCCACCACTTCCTCGAAGCTCGATAATGCGCGTCGCTATCCTCGGCTGCGGCTACGTCGGGCTGGAACTGGGCCGACAGCTGACCGCGGCGGGCCACGACGCCGTCGGCGTCCGTCGCTCGGAATCGGGCGTCGAGGCGATCGAGTCCGCGGGCTTCGCGGGCGTCCAGGCGGACGTGACCGACGCCGACGCGCTGGCGGCGGTCCCTGACGCCGACGCGGTCGTCTTCGCGGCCAGCAGCGGCGGCCGCGGCGCCGAGGCCGCCCGCGAGGTGTACGTCGAGGGCCTGGAGACGGCGGTCGACCACTTCTGCGGGCGCGCGGACCCGCCCGACCGGTTCGTGTATACGTCGAGCACAGGCGTATACGGCGACCACGACGGCGACTTGGTCGACGAGGAGACGCCCATCGAGCCGACCACCGAGAAGACAGAGGTACTCGCCGAGGCCGAACGGATCGCGGTCGAGCGGTCCGCGGCGTCCGGGGTCGACGGCACGGTCGCCCGGTACGCCGGGCTGTACGGCCCGGACCGGTATCGGTTGTCCCGGTACGTCGACGGCCCGGTGACGGAGGGGTACCTGAACATGGTCCACCGCGACGACGCGGCGGGTGCGGTGCGGTACCTGCTCGACGCGGACCTGGCCCGCGGCGAGGTCGTCAACGTCGTCGACGACGAACCCGTCTCGAAGTGGGCGTTCGCGGACTGGCTGGCCGACCAGTGCGGCGAGCCCGAGCCGCCCAAGCGGACGGTCGAGGACCGTCTCGCCGACGAGGACCTCTCGGAGACCGTCGAGCGGCGGCTGCGGACGAGCAAGCGCGTCTCGAACGGGAAACTGCGCGGGCTGGACTACGAGTTGGCGTTCCCGACCTACCGGGAGGGGTACCGCGCGGCCGTCGACGCGTATCTCGCGGACGGCGACGGGACCGCCTGAGCCCGGTCGAACGTATCCGGCGCCCGAGGTGTCGGCGAGTCGCCCGATCGATCTCGGGAATTTCAGTGGTTCTGATCCGGTAAACTCGGCGATCCGGGCGACAGAGGGACAGTGAGAAACTACTTGACCCTCGAAGTCGACAGCCCGGGTATGCCACACGCAGCCGCGGGTGGCGTCGGGGCGGTCGCGCCCGGGGACGTCGCCGCGGCGGTCGCCGAGCAGGACCCGCTGGTCCTGGCGGCCGCCGTCGTCGGCTTGCTCGTCGTGCTCGTCGCGCTCTGGTGGGGGGTCCGGCGGCTGCGCCGGACGCCGGGTACGGAGTTCGTCGGCCACCTCGCGGACCGCGAGGAGGTGTCGGTCCTGATGCACCCCAACCCGGACCCCGACGCCATGGCCTCGGCACTCGCCGTCGGCGAGTTCGCCGAGGAGGCCGGCGTCGACGCCCACCTCCAGTACCCGGGGCAGATCCGCCACCAGGAGAACCGCGCCTTCGAGACGGTCCTCGACCTGGAGTTCGACCGCGTCGACACCGCCAGTGACCTGCTGGCCGACGAGGTGGTCCTCGTCGACCACAACGAACCCCGCGGGTTCGCCGGGGCCGACTCCGTCGACCCGTTCGCCGTCGTCGACCACCACCCCGGCGACGGGGAAGGGGACGAGTTCACCGACGTGCGCCCCGACCACGGCTCCTGTGCCAGCATCTTCGCGGAGTACCTGCGCCAGCAGGACTGGGAGCCGGTCGGCCCCGACGAGGAGGGCGACGTCGCCGAGGACGCCGACCGGATCCTCCCCTCGGACACCGCGACGGGTTTGCTCTACGGCATCCAGTCCGACACGAAACAGCTGACGAAGGGCTGTTCCGCCGCCGAGTTCGAGGCGTCGGCCTACCTCTACGAGGGAATCGACGAGGACCGGCTCGACCGCATCGCCAACCCGCAGGTCGACGCCGAGGTGCTGGAGGTCAAGGCCCGCGCGATCAACCAGCGGTCGGTTCGCAACGCCTTCGCCGTCGCCGACGTGGGGGAGGTGTCCAACGCCGACGCCATCCCCCAGGCCGCCGACGAGCTGGGCCAGCTGGAGGGAGTGACCGCCGTCGTCGTGATGGGACAGAAGGGCGACACCTTGCACCTCTCCGGTCGCTCGCGCGACGACCGGGTCCACATGGGCAAGACCCTGCGGGCCGTCGTCGACGAGATCCCCATGGCCAACGCCGGCGGCCACGCCCGCATGGGCGGCGGCCAGCTCTCCGTCGAGCACATGGAAGGGCTGGGGCCCGGCGACGGCCTCGACCGCGAGGAGTTCGTCGACCGGCTGTTCGACGCCATGGCCGGCGAGATATAGGCCGAGTCGGACCAGCCTGCCGGGAGGCGTGGACTTTTGCCCCGGCGGGGTCACCGCCGGGTATGACCTACGACATCGCGTTCGTCGGCACCGGACCCGAGCCGGACAACCCGGTGTGGGGCGAGAGCGCGGCGATGGCCTACCGCCACGCCGAGGGGTACCGCGAGCGCGACGACTGCCGGATCGTCGCCGCCGCCGACATCGTCCGCGAGAACGTCGAAGCGTTCGCCGCGGAGTTCGACATCGACGACGCGGGGACCTTCGAGGACTACGAGACCATGCTCGACGCCGCCGAGCCCGATATCGTCTCGATATCGACGCCCGTGCCGACCCACGCCGAGATCGTCCTCGACTGCATCGCCAGCGGCGTCCCGGAGGCGGTCCACTGCGAGAAGCCGATGGCGACGACGTGGGGCGACGCGCGACTGATGGCCCAGGAAGCCAGTCGCCGCGAGATTCAACTGACGTTCAACCACCAGCGGCGGTTCTCGCCGGTGTGGCGCGAGCCGAGGCGGGCGCTGGAGGAAGGTGTCATCGGCGACCTGCAGCGGGTCGAGGTCGGGACGAGCACCCTGCTGGACAACGGCACCCACCACATCGACCTGGCGCACATGTACGCCGACGAGGCGCCCGTCGAGTGGGTCATCGGACAGGTCGACTACCGCGAGGAGCACGTCAAGTACGGCGCCCACAACGAGAACCAGGGGCTGGTCCAGTGGGAGTACGCCGACGGGACCCAGGGCATCGCGACGACGGGCTTCGGCGAGGACGGCGTCGGCGTCCACCACCGGCTGTACGGCACCGACGGGGTCGTCGAGGTGACGCCGTGGAGCGACCCGCAGGCGCGGGTCCGCCGGGACGGGGAGGGCTGGGAGTCGCTGGTCTCGGGCGTCGACAACGCGGCTGCGGTCCCCCCGGCCATCGACCACGTCGTCGAGTGCCTGCGCGACGGCGTCGAGCCGGAGTTCTCGGCGCGGCGGGCGCTGTCGGTGACCGAGGTGATCTTCGCCGCCTGGGAGTCCTCGCGACGGCGCGGCCGGGTGGAGCTCCCCCTGCGGATCGACGACAACCCGCTGGAAGCGATGGTCGAATCGGGCGAGTTGTCGCCCGAACCCGCCGACGAGGGCTGACCCTCCGACTCCGGCCTTCCGGAGACCAGCGGCCGAAAATCGACCGTCGAGCCGGCCGCTCGTCCGTCAGACGAGCGGCGGACGGGCGGTGTTCAGATAAGGCTGAAAAGTGAGGCGGTTCGTTTTCTGAGTGTTCTATGCCCGAAAACGACCGCCTCGGCAGATGTTTAGACGAGATCGACTTAGAGTTTGTTGAACGCGAAGCGACACCGCAGCTGCTGATGAAGCTCAGTATTCAGTTGCATCTCGCAGGACTCTCGCTTTCGAATACTGTTTCGTTTCTCGAGGTATTCGGTGTCAGTCGTGCTCGTTCGACCGTTCACAACTGGGTTCACAAGGCCGATCTACAGCCCCAGACTGGTCGATCACCGGATCACGTTGCAGTCGACGAAACCGTGATCCGGATCGACGACGGGCAGTACTGGCTGTACGCCGCCGTCGATCCCGATTCGAACGAATTGCTCCATACGAAGCTTGAACCGACGAGAACGAACGCTCTCGCCGAGATGTTCTTCGGTGAACTCCGCGAGAAACACGACGTCGACGACGCCGTGTTTCTCGTTGACGACGCCACCCCGCTGAAAGAAGCATGTCACCGACACGGCCTCGATTTCAGATATGAACGCCATGGAAATCGCAACAGCGTCGAACGTGTCTTTCGTGAGGTAAAACGCCGAACCAATTCGTTCTCAAACTGTTTCAGTCACGTCGATCCGGCAACCGCCGACGACTGGCTTAGCTCTTTCGCGTTCGCATGGAATCGGCTTATCTGAACACTGCCGGCGGACGGGCCCGGAAGCTTATGGTGCCGGGCGAGCGTCTACCGGGTATGCTCAACGCGCTGGCGCTCCAGTTGGACGTTCTCACCCAACCCGTCGGGATCCTCGGCGTCCTCGTCCTGCTGGCGGCGATCATCCTGATCGGCCGGTTCCTGCTGTCGATGGCCTGGCGACTGGTGATCATCGGCATCATCATCGTGGGGACGCTGTACATCCTGAGTGTCCTCGGCTTCACCGTCCTGTAGGGCGGCGGTCGCCCGCGCGGTAGTCGACGCAACGGCGGTCGCCCGCACGAGCGGGAGTCGCCGGCGTCACCTGACGGTGTAGCCCCCGTCGATGACGACCGACTCGCCGGTGACGTACCACGCCGCCTCGCTGGCGAGGTAGACCGCGAGCGGCGCGATGTCCTCGGGCGCGGCGAACTCCTCGACCAGCATCTCCGAGCGCCAGGTCTCCAGCGTCTCCTCGTCGTGGACGATGTTGTCCGTAATCACGTAACCCGGGTTGATATTGTTCACTCGGATCCCGTGTTCGGCCCACTCCGAGGCGAGCTGGGTCTTGAACCCCTCCAGGCCGGCCTTCGACGCCTGGTAGTCGACCTGGTGTTGCGGGTAGTTGGCGACGAACGCCGACATCGAGGAGACGTTCGTGATCGTCCCGCCGTCGCCGGCCTTCATGACCTCGCCGGCGTACTTCGCACAGCGGTAGGCCCCGGTGAGGTTCACGTCGACGGTCTCGGCCCACTCCGAGACGGACTTGTCTTCGACGGCGCTGTGGTGGACGATCCCCGCGTTGTTGACGAGGTGGTCCACGTCGCCGAACTCGTCGACCGTCGCCTCGACCATCGCCGCCACGTCGTCGGTGTCGGTCACGTCCGTCTCGACGGCGAGCGTCTCCGCGCCCGTCTCCGCCGCGATCGCCTCGGCGGCCGTCCGCCCGGACTCGCCGTCGCGGTTGGCGACCACGACGTTCGCCCCCACCTCGGCGAACCCGTCGGCGATGGCCCGCCCGATCCCGCGGTTGCCGCCCGTGACGACGGCCGTCTCGCCGTCGAGCCTGAACCGGTCCAGCACTGTCATGGCCGGTCGATCGGACCCGCCCGCCTTCAATTCGCGGGAGGGGGCCGAACGGGCCGGTTCCGGGAGTGGACTTACGGTCGTCGGGCCGAAGGTGACGGTGATGGGCTCGGAGCCACCTGTCCGGGGCGACCGCCAGGAGCGGCTGTTCGTCCGTCGCCGCGAGCGGCGCATGACCCGAACGCACGCCGCGCTGTGGGCGTTCATCCTCGCGACGACGGCGGCCGACATCGTGCTGACGATGGCCGGGCTGGCCGGCGGCCTGCCGGAGGGCAACCCCGTCGTGAGAGCCGCGGTCGGTTCGTTCGGACCTGCGGGACTGTGGACGGTGAAGTTCGCGGCGATGTGCTGGCTCGTCGCCGGGTGGTCCGTTCTCTCCGACCGGAACGCCGCCGTCTTTCTCGGGTTGTTCGCGGCCGTCACGTCGGTGGTGGTCGTCCACAACGCAATCGCAGTCCTGGGTGTGTGACCGGCGTACGCCCCACCGCGCCCACCGGGTACCCGCCCTCAGGGGTCGGCGGCCGGCGGGTCCCGGACGGCGAGTTCCCCGGAGAGCTCGTGCTTGGTGGTCGTGCTGAGGTCGATGCCGGCGTCGGCACAGCGCTCCGTGACCCGCTGGATGTACGTCGAGCGGGCGACCGAGAACTCCTCGCGGTCGGGGCTGTCGATCCAGAACCGCGACTGGAGGACGACGGCCGAGTCGGCCAGGTCCGTGACGCGCACGGACGGCTCGGGGTCGTCGAGGATCCCCTCGTGGTCGTCGGCCACGTCGAGGAGGATCCGGGTCGTCTCGTCGATGTCGTCTGCGTAGCCGATGCCGAACGCGTAGGAGATCCGCAGCTGTTCGTTGCTCATCCGGTTGGTGACGGCGGTCGTCGCGAGCTCGGTGTTCGGGACCGTGACCGTCTCGTTGTCGAAGGTACGGACCCTGGTCACGCGGAACCCGATGTCCTCGATGAACCCCGCGCGGTCGTCCCACTCGATCCAGTCGTCGATATTAAAGTTGCGGTCCTGAACGATGAACAGGCCGGCGACGAAGTTCGAGAGCACGTCCTGGGCGGCGAACCCGACCGCCAGCGTCAGCGCGGCGACGACCAGCGCCGACCCGCCCAGTAGCGCGGTGAACCCCGCCGCCGCGACCCCCGCGGCGAGCGCGACGACGACCACCGCGACGCCGAGCACCTTGAGCAGCGCCCGCTCCAGCGTCGGCTCCAGGGTCCAGCGGTCGAGCGCCAGCCGCGCCAGCGGTTCGACGACCAGCCGCCCGACCAGGTAGACGACCACGGTGACGGCCGCGAACTCCGCGAGCTGCCAGCCCAGCGCGACGTACTCCGCGCCCAGTTGCGAGAGCGACTGCAGGGGCGTCATAGGGGTACGAACGACGGCACTCAGGTAAAGGTGGCCACGCGAGTCGCTCGCAACCGGTGGTTCGTCCAGCGGTTCCCCGCCGCTGGGCCGCTCTTCCGCCGTATCCGTTCCGACACCCGTTCACGGCCGAGGTGCGGTGGCGCGCGCTGTCGCGCGCTTTCATGCGCGCGATGGCACCGCGCGAGGGATGAGCGAGTGAGCGGAGCGAACGAGCGAATCGGCTGGGGAGGTGTGTGGCCGTCTACGGTCGCGGTGCCGTGCTGTCCCTGGCGGACTGAAAGGGCGAGGCGCGCTCGCGTTCATATAGTCGTCTGAGCGGGCCACTATCTGAGCGACCGGAGGGAGCGAAGATATCCCGCTCAGCGACCGCGAGCGCGGCGAGGGCTTTCAGCGCCTGCTGTCGCCTGCAGTCACTTTGATTCCGAGCGAGCGCGGAGAACCAGAAACAGAACAGACTCAGACGCCGTCGAGGAAGTTGCGGATCACGTCGTGGCCGACCGCGGTGAGCACGGACTCGGGGTGGAACTGGACGGCCTCGATAGGGTGGTCGCGGTGGCGGATCCCCATCACCAGGTCCACGGTGTCGCCATCCGCCGTCTCGGCCTCGGTGGTGGCGGTCACCTCGAAGCAGTCGGGGACCTCCGTGGCGATCAGCGAGTGGTAGCGCCCGCCGCGGATCCCCTGGTCGAGCCCGGTGAAGACGCCCTCGCCGTCGTGGCTGATGGGGAAGGCCTTGCCGTGGATGGGCTCGGGCGCGCGCCCGACCTCGCCGCCGTAGGCGTAGACGGCGGCCTCCAGACCGAGACAGACGCCGAGCGTCGGCACCTCGGGGCTGATCTCGGTCAGCACGTCGTTGGTGACGCCGATGTCGCGGTCGTTTTTCGGGTGGCCGGGCCCGGGCGAGATGACGATGGCGTCGGGGTCGGCCGCCCGCACGTCGTCCAGCGAGGCCGTGTTGCGGACGACCTCGGTGGCAGCGTGCTCGCTGACGTACTCGACGAGGTTGTAGGTGAACGAATCGAAGTTGTCGACGAACAGCACCTGGCGCTGGTCGGCGCGCTCGCGCTGGTCGGCGCTCATCGGGACACCTCCCCGGGTTCGGCGGCGTCCCCAGGTTCCGCTTCCCTGTCGTCCGTCGCGTCCCCGCCCTCGCTCGCGCCCTCGGCCTCGGAGACCTCGATGGCCTCCAGCGCGTCGAGGACGCCGCGCATCTTCTGTTCGGTCTCCTCGTACTCGCTGGTCGGGTCGCTGTCGGCGACGATGCCGGCGCCGGCCTGAACCGTGACGCGGTCGGCGCTGTCGGCGGCCTCGTCGGGAACGTCGACGCCGTAGCGGCTGTCGAGGTCCTCGACCGTGGCGGTGCGGATGACGATGGCGAGTTCGGCGTCGCCGGTCCAGGTGAAGTAGCCGACGCCGCCGCCGTAGGGGCCTCTGGGCGACAGTTCCAGGTCGTCGATGATCTCCATCGCGCGGATCTTCGGGGCACCCGAGAGCGTCCCGGCGGGGAAGGAGGCCCGCGCGGCGTCGAAGGCGTCCGAATCGTCGGCCAGCGTTCCTGTCACTGTGGACTCGATGTGCTGGACGTGGCTGTACTTGAGGACGCTCATGAACTCCTCGACCCGCACCGAACCGGGCTCGGACACGCGGCGCACGTCGTTGCGCGCCAGGTCGACCAGCATCGTGTGTTCGGCGCGTTCCTTCCCGTCGGCGAGCATCTCGCCGGCCAGCCGGCGGTCCTCGACGGGGCTCGTCCCGCGGGCGCAGGTGCCGGCGATGGGGTTCGAAAGGACCCGGTCCCCGCGGACCGCCACCAGCGTCTCCGGGCTGGCGCCGACGATGGAGAGGCCGTCGTAGTCGAGGACGTACATGTACGGCGAGGGGTTGACCGACCGCAGCGACTCGTAGAGCCCCAGCGGGTCCACGTCGCCGTAGAGTTCGCGGGTCCGCGAGATGACGCCCTGGTAGATGTCCCCCGCGAGGACGTGCTCTTTGGCCGTCTCGACGGCCGCCTCGTATTCGTCCTGGGGCCCGGCCGTCTCCGCCTCGCGGACGAAGCCACCGGGTTCCAGGTCGGCGGCGCCCGCCAGCAGGTCGGCGACCCGTTCGGCCTCGGCTTCGAGTTCCTCGTAGCGGGCGGCGGCGTCGTCGCCGGGTTCGAGGATCGGCGTGAACACGAGCGAGACGGTGCCCTCGACCTCGTCGAAGACCAGCGTCGAGGTCGTGAGGACGAACTGGGCGTCGGGGTACCGGGAGTCGGGGTGTTCGAGCCCCACCTCGTCGAGCCAGCAGTCGTAGACGGCGTCGTAGCCGAGGAAGCCCACGAGGCCGCCCTCGAAGTGCTCGCGGTCCATGTCGGGGAAGCCCCTGCGCTCGACATCGGGCATCGCGCCGCGGACGCTGTCGAGGGTGTCGCCGCCGTTGGCGTCGAAGAACTCGTCGTAGCGGTCGTCGAACGTCTCGACGGTCGCGCCGTCGGCGTCGACGGTGACGACGCCCTTCGGGTCGTAGCCGACGAAGGAGTAGCGGGCGTGGCGGTCCTCCGTCGTCGGCGCGAACGCGCCGTCCGGGTCGCTGGAGGCGACCTTCTCTGCGCTCTCCAGCAGGAACGTGTAGTCGGCGGCCTCGATGTCGGTGGTCCGACCCGACAGCGCGGCGTAGGCGTCAAGCGGCTCCAGGTCGGTGTCCAGTTCGACCGCGGCGCGGACGACGACCGGGTCGTCGCCGTCGGTGTCCGCCAGTTCGACGAACTCCGCCTTCGACGGTTCGAGTCCGAAGTCGGTTCCGGGACCGGGGTCGCTCACGCGGCCACCCCCCGCCGCCGCGCCGCGGCGACGAACGAGCGGACGGCCTCGTGGTCCTTCTCGCCGCCGACGCGGGTCCCGTCTTCGACTCGTTCGACCCCCGTCGCCACGTCGACGCCGAACGGGCGCACGGTCTCGACCGCCTCGGCGACGTTGTCCGGCGTCAGCCCGCCGGCCAGGACCACGGGCACGTTCAGGTCGGCGACGACCTCGCGGGTGCGGTCCCAGTCGTGGGTCTCGCCCGTGCCGCCGCCCCCCGCGGCGTCGACCGAGTCGACCAGCAGGGCGTCGGCGGACTCGGCGTAGTCCCGGATATCGTCGCTCTCGGCGTCGACCGCGACGACCAGATCCTGGCTCAGCCGGCGACCGAGCGCGCCGAGTTCGCCCGGCGAGAGGCCACCGTGGACCTGCACGGCGTCCGGCTCGGTGGCCTCGACGAGGGCGACCGCTTCCTCGACGGTCGTCGGCATCGTCACGAGGACGCCGGTCACCAGCGGGGGGACGCCCGCGAGCAGGTCGGCGGCGGTGTCCGCATCGACCTCCCGGGGCGTGTCGACGGGCACGTCGCAGATGACGCCCACTGCGTCGGCGCCCGCGGCGACGACAGCCTTCCGGTCGGACTCGCGGGTGACGCCGCAGACCTTGACTCGGGCGGCTGGACCGCCAGGTACCGTAGCCGCCGAGTGCTCGTCGCCCGCTCCGCTCGCGTCGCTCATCGGCCCCCGTCGGCGGCGACGCGGGCGCTCACGTCCCGCAGGTCGTCCAGCTTGGCCGCGGCGTCGCCCGAGTCGATCGCGTCGGCGGCCGCCTCGACGCCCGCCGCCAGGGAGTCGGCCTTCCCGGCGACGTAGACGGCGGCGCCGGCGTTCGCGAGGATGATGTCGCGCTTGGCGCCGCGCACGTCGCCCTCGACGATCCCCAGCAGGTCCTCGGCGTTCTCCTCGGGTGAACCACCCGAAACCGCCTCGATGTCGTGGGTCTCCAGCCCGAGGTCCTCGGGGGTGACCGTGTACTCCGTGACCTCGCCGTCCTCGACCTCCGCGACAGCCGTCTCGTCGTGGATCGTGATCTCGTCCATGCCGGAGCCGTGGACGATCAGCGCGTGGTCGACGGGCATCTCGGCGACGGCGCGGCCGATCAGCGGGACCAGGTCGGGGTCGTAGACGCCCATGACCTGCGCGTCGGCGCCGGCGGGGTTCGTGAGCGGGCCGAGCACGTTGAAGATGGTCCGCATCCCCACCTCCCGGCGCGGGCCGATGACGGCCTTCATCGCTGGGTGGAAGGCAGGGGCGTGCATGTAGCCGATGCCCGCCTCCTCGATGGTCGCCTCGACGGCCTCGGGCGCGGTGTCCATGTCCAGCCCGACCTCCTCCAGCACGTCCGAGCTCCCCGACGACGAGGAGACGGAGTAGTTGCCGTGCTTGGCGATCGGGACGCCCGCGCCCGCCGCGACGATGGCGCTGGTCGTCGAGACGTTGATCGTGTCGTAGTCGTCGCCGCCGGTGCCGCAGGTGTCGACCAGCGGCGCCCGGTCGGGGTCGATGGTGCGGGCGGCCTCGCGCATCCCCTGGGCGAAGCCGGCGATCTCCGCCTCCGTCTCGCCCTTCGCGCGCAGGGCCGCCAGCAGCGCGCCGATCTGTGCCTCCGTCGCGCCCTCGAAGACGGCCGTCGCCGCCTCGCGGGCCTCCTCCAGCGTCAGGTCCTCCCCGTTCGTGACTGCCTCGATGTATGCTTCCATGTGTATCACCGATGGACGGTTTAGTTCTACGATGTACGAATCAGTACATTCACTTAAGGGTGTCGGGTGGCGACGGGGAGTCGGGGGTCGCGCCACGGCGCCGGTCCGGGCGCGGTGTCCCGGAGCGGCTCGGGGGATCCGAGTCGGGGACAGCCGGCGGATCCCATTCTCAAAGTTTGTATCGCGGGGGGAGGGACTATATGAGAGTTCAGTATACCGTAGGGATATGCGACCGACCCTCAAGCGACGGATCGGTGCGGCGCTGGGCGGGCAGTTCGCCCACGCCCTCTATCAGGCAGTGGTCCTGCTGGTCGCGCCGGGGCTGTGGCCGGTGCTCGGCGGGCTGGGCGTCCTCGCGGCCGCGGGTGGACTCGTCTACGCCTATCGGTCGATCGGTCGGGGGCTCGACGAGCGCGAGCGCGAGCGCCGGGACCTCCAGACGGCGCTGACCGAGGCCGAACGCGAGCGCGACGACCTGCGCGAGCGGCTGGACGACGCGAAGGCGGACCTGGCGGACCTCCGGGCCGAGCTGGAGGCGCGTCCTGCGGCGCCGCCGGTGGCGACGCCCGACGGCGGGATCCAGACGGCCGACGACGCGCCCGTCGACTACGACGGCAGCGTCCGAGCGGTGGAGACGGCGCTGGACGCCTTCGGGGACGGCGATCTGACCCAGCGGCTCGACGCCGAGGACGACCCGGAGGCGCTGGCCGCGCTCGCGGCGGAGTTCAACGAGATGGCCGCCACCTTCGAGCAGACGTTCGAGGCGGCCGCCGGCTTCAGCGAGGAGGTCGTCGGCTCCTCCGAGCAGGTGACGACCGCGACGGAGGCGGTCACCGACTCCAGCGAGACGGTCGCGCGGCGCGTCCAGGAGATCGCCGACGTGTTCCACGAGCAACACCAGCAGATCACCCAGATCTCCGACGAGATGTCCGACATGTCCGCGACCATCGAGGAGATCGCCGCCTCCTCCGACGAGGTCAAGGAGATGGCCGACCAGACCGAACGGTCGACGGTCGAGGGCATCGAGGCCGGCCGCTCGGCGCGGGACACCATGGACGAGGCCCAGGACCAGATCGAGGACGTGGTCGAGACGGTCACGGAACTCGACGAGCGGATGGACGAGGTCGGCCAGATCGTCGACCTCATCGACGACATCGCGGAGCAGACGAACATCCTCGCGCTGAACGCCTCCATCGAGGCCGCCCACGCCTCCGCGGGGGCGAACAACAACGGCTTCGGCGTCGTCGCCGACGAGGTCAAGAGCCTCGCCGAGGAGACCAAGGACGCCACCAACGAGATCGAGGGCCTCATCGGCGAGATCCAGGACCAGACCGACGAGACCGTCGAGGAGATCACCGAGATGCAGTCGACCATCGACGAGGGCAAAGAGACCGTCGGCGAGGGGCTGGACGCCCTGGAGTCGATCCTCGAGAACGTTCAGGAGACCGCCTCGGGCGTCACCGAGATCAGCAACGCCACTGACGACCAGGCCGCCTCCTCCGAGGAGGTCGCCGCCATCGCCGACGAGGCCGCCGAGACCAGCAAGGACAACGTCGAGGAGGCCGAGCAGGTCGCCGCCATCGCCGAGGAGCAGAACCTCGCGCTCTCGGAGATGTACGTCAACGCGAAGATGCTCACGATGCGCGCCGAGCAGCTCTCGGCGCTGTTCGAGCGCTACGAGACCGACTGATCGGCCGTCCGGCCTTCGCCCACGTTCTCGCCGCTCGCGACGGCTTTAACTCCCACTGTCGAGCAGTACTGTCCATGTCCCACACCGACGCGGTCCGCGAGCGGCTCGACGCGTATCTCGCCGACAACGACCTGGAAGCCGTCTGGTTCGCCCGCCCTCCCTCCTTCGCGTGGCTGACCGGCGGCAACAACGTCGTCGACCGCGCCGCCGATGTCGGGGTCGCCGCCGCCGGCTACGACGGCGACGGCCTCACCGTCGTCACCGACAACATCGAGGCGGGGCGGCTCGTCGACGAGGAACTCCCCGACGACGCGACCGTCGAGACCGTCCAGTGGTACGAGGCCGCCCTCCCCGAGGCGGTCGCGGCGTCCAGCCCGACGCCGGCGGCCGCCGACTTCGACGTGCCCGGCTTCGAATCAGTCGACCCGACGGACCTCCGCCAGCCGCTGACCGACGCCGACGTCGAGCGGTTCCGGTCGCTCGGCGCCGACGTGGCCGAGGTCGTCGAGTCGGTCGTCCGCGAGGCGAGCGCCGACGACGAGGAACGGGAGGTGGGCGGCCGCCTGCGCGACCGGCTGTTCGCCCGCGGGGTCGACTCGCCGGTCGTCCTCGTCGGGAGCGGCGAGCGCACGCGCAAGTACCGCCACTACACGACCCGCGACAGCGAACTCGGCGACTACGCGCTCGTCTCGGTCACCGCGGTCCGCGACGGCCTCCACGCCAGCATCACCCGCTCGGTCGCCTTCGACGCGCCCGAGTGGCTCGACGAGCGCACCGAGGCCGCGATGCGCGTCGAGGCCAGCGCCCTCGCTGCGACACAGCGCGTCGGCCGCCAGGGCGGGGTCGCAGGTGACGTGTTCGACGCCATCGCCGAGGCCTACGCCGAGGTCGGCTACGAGGGCGAGTGGCGCAACCACCACCAGGGCGGCGCCGCCGCCTACGCCGGCCGCGAGTGGTTCGGCACGCCCGACTCGGCGGCGTCGGTCCACGTCCCGATGACCTACGCCTACAACCCGACGGTCCAGGGGGCCAAGAGCGAGGACACCCACCTCGTCACCGACGACGGGATCGAACCCCTGACGGCCACCGGCGACTGGCCGACCGAGACGGTCGAACCGGTCGGCGACGGCCCCACCGTCGAGCGCCACGCCGTCCTCCACCGCTGAGCGGTCGCTACCTGTCTTCTCTCACCGCCACAGTCGCGCTCGCCACCCGTCCTCTCTCTCTCCGCCGCAGTCGCGCTCGCTGCCACGGTCACTCTCGCCGCTGCAGTCATTCTCTAACGGCAGTGCTGTCGCTCGTGAGCGGCGCGAACGCGGAAAACGAGTCCCGGGTCCGGCACGATCCCCCTTCGGTCAGTCGTCGTCGGCGACCGCGCCGGCCGCCGCCGACGCCTCGGCCGTCACGCGGTAGGCGGGCTTTCGCACGATCTCCGTCCGGTGGCAGCGAGCGCAGACGTACTCCGTCAGCTTCGTCGTCTCGTCGTTGTGGCTCATGCGCTCGCCGCAGTTCGGGCACTCGGGCATTATATTCCTAATACAGTGGTGCACACTATAAATAGTTACGTTCCCGCGTATCGCGAGCGATACCCACGGCTCCGCCCGGGTGAGAGCAGGGAGGACGGCGAGAGCGGGGAGAACGGCGAGAGAGCCGAGAACAGCGAGAGTTCCCGGCTGGTCAGTGCGAACCGCTGGGGACCGGGGTCCAGTCGTCGCCCGTGTCGAGGCGACGCAGGCGGTCCGCGACCGCGTCGCGGCGGTCGGTCAGCGCGTCGAGCGCCTCGGGGACCAGCTCGCGGGCCGTCGGGATCGTGTCGGCGAGCGCGTCGTGGGCGTCGCGGTAGCAGGCGGCCGCCCGGGCGGTCCGCCCCTCCTCGCGGTGGTCGTCGCCCGCGCGGACGCGCCGGGTCGCGTACTCCCGGCGCGTCTCGACGAGCTGCCCCGCGACGGTGTCGACGGCCTCGCGGATCCGCTCGGTGTCGCCCTCGAACCGGCGGTCCGACCGCCCCCAGTCGAGTGTGAGCGCGGTCCGGTAGCGTTCGAGCGCGAACTCCAGCCGGTCGGCGCGCTCGCGGCGGTCGTCGGTCTCGTCGGCCCGCTCGCGGGCCTGTTCGGCCGACTCCACCGGCGCGCGTTCGAGCGCGGCGACGTTTCGCTCGACGCGGTCGAGCTTCGTCCGGAGCCGCTCGGCGACTCCCCCGTCGGCCGCCGCCAGGGCCTCCTCGTAATCGCCGTGGGCGCGGCCGTAGGCGTCGTGGGCGCGCTCGTACTCGCCGTCGCGCCACGCGCTCTCGGCGCGGTCGATCGCGTGGGCCGCCCGCCCCTCCAGCACGGCGAGGCGCGCCTCGCCGATCCGCGACTCGACGCGCTCGATCCGCTCGGCCGCGGCGGCGACGCCGTCCGCGTGGAGCTCGCGCTCGGCCCGGTGGGCGGCGTCGGTCTCGGCCATCGCGTTGCGGACGGCCGCCATCGCGTCGTCGTACCGCCGGGCCCCCGTCAGCCGGTCAGCCTCGGCGACCGCCGCACGGGCGTCGTCCAGCCGCTCCTCGATCGCGATCCACGACAGCGACGCAGCGTCGAGGTACTCGACCATCGGTTCGAGCCCCGAGCGACTCGGGAAGTACCACTCCACGTCCGCGGTCGTCGTGACGACGAACTCCCCGGCGAGGACGCCGTCGCTGTGCTCGACGACCTCCACGTCGGCCAGCGGGACGCTCGCCGACCAGTCCCCGCCGCCGGTATCACCGACGAGAAAGTGCAGCCGAGTGTCCGTCGCCAGCGCGAACGCGCGGTACCCCTCGCCGGGTGCGGTCCGCTCGCGCTCCTCGCTGCCGACCTCGCTCCGGACTACCCCCTTCTTCCCGTTCGATCGCACCATAACGGGCCGTTCTCCCTCGTCGAGATACGACGCCATCGGCGCTTCCCGCAGGTACCCGTCCGACAGCAGTCCCCCACGCCCCGTCCCCCTGAGGGTCGCCTCGTCGACGCCCTCGACGGTATCTTCGCTGATAATTGGGGCCATGCCGTGGGGTACAGGCCCGGGCGTAATGAGTGGCTAGGGTCGCGTGCCGAGAAGCGGCCGGATGCGTGGCGGTCTCGAACGGGACGGACCGTCGCGGGCGGGTCGTCGCTCGGGCGTGGTCGGCGGCAGACGGGCGTCTGACTGAGGTTTACGTGGGATCTCACGAAACGGAGCCGTGGATGGCTCGATTCACGATACAGTTGCCCGCGGAACTGGCGGGCGACGGCACGGGTACGGGCGGTCGGTCGGACGCGGAGGAACGGACGGGCGCGAACGAGCGAACGGGCACGAGTGCGCTGAACTCCCGGGCAGTCCAGTCGGCGGACGATGAGCTCGACGCGGCGACCCGCGGGTTCGTCGCCTGGGTCGAGTGCTGGGCAGGGGCGTAGCCCCGCGGCTCAGAGGTTGTCGACGAGCCGCCCGGCGATGCGCTGGGCGCCCAGCGACGGCGAGATGTCGGGATGGTCGGCGGCGACGGCCTCGACCTCGCGGTCGAGTTCCTCGCTGACCCGCTCCTCGAACTCGGAGACGATGCCGGGGATGCAGGCCATGCCGCCGGTGAGGACGATCCGGTTGTCCAGCGCCAGCTGGTAGACCTTCATGTAGTCGTTGGCCAGCTCCGGGAGGAAGGTGTTGCAGAACTCCTCGACGGCGTCGTCGAGGTACTCGTTGCAGGCGTCCATCACCGACCGTTCGATGGTGAACTCGTGGGAGCCGCCGCCGGGTTGCTGGATGATGTCCGTGAACGGCTCGAAGCTCTCGAAGTCCGCGTGTTCCTCCTTGTACTCGCGGGCAGTCTGGGTGTCGATGTTGACCCGGCCCTGGGTCTCCTCCTCGACGTAGTTGGCGATCATCCGGTCGACCTCGTTGCCGGTGACGGCGCCCGTGGTGAACGGCGCGAGCTGCTCGCCGCGGCGGTAGCCCGAGGCTTCGAGGTTCGTCGACCCCATGTTGACGGCGACGAAGATCTCCTCGATCGCTTCGAGGTCGTCGCCGCGGGCGGGGATCGACCCGCACAGCGATTCGGGGTAGCTCTCGACGAGCGCCTCGCCGATGGAGGAGTTCTCGATCACGCCTTCGAGGTTCTCGAGGCCCTCGGGGTTGTCGATGGTCGGGATGGCGTAGACGACGCCGCTGTTCGCGGGCACGTCGTTGGCGTCGATGACCTCCTCGAAGAACGTCTTGGTCAGCTCCGCGCGCTCCTCGTCCTCCGGCAGACCCGAGCGGAGCATGAACTGGACCTCGTCGGGGTACTCCGTGGCGGCCTCCTCGCCGTAGAGGACCCGCTCCTCGCCGGTGAGCGCGTCCTCGTAGGTCGCCAGGCAGGTCAGCGTCCGTATCGTCTCGATCTCGCCGTCGTCGTCGGGATAGGCGATCACCGTGCGGGTACTGCCGAGTTTCACGCCGATGGGCACCGGGTCGTCGTCGCTCATGCCCCCGGCTTTACCGCCACCCCGGATAAATGTACCCCGGAAATTATCGTTTCTGCGAACGTCGTCCCCCGCGGAAATTAGGCACTTCCGGGCCGGAAATTAGGGGACAGCGAACTCGCCGGCCGAGCCGACCGAACTGGACGCCGGTGCCAGCTCCCCCGTCGCCGCTCGACCGCCGGGACCGACCGACATGCCGCCGTTCGACCGCCGGTATCGACTGCCCCGCCGCCGCCCGACCCTCCAGCGACCGCTTCGATGCTCTTAAGCCGGACCGTTAGTAGGATACTAACAACAGAGTTGTCGTGATGAGAGAATACAGCGCGGAGGACGGGCGGAGGGATCGCTGATGGCCGGGATGGACGACGTGGCGGGGGCCATCGTCGCCCACCGGCGGCTGGTCGTCGTGGCGCTGCTCGTCGCCGTCGGCGCGGTCGGCGCCGGCGCGGCCCAGGTCGAGGACTCGGCGTCGCTGTCGCAGTTCGAGACGAGTTCCGAGGAGGCCGAGAAGCTCGAGTACGTCGACTCGAACTTCGGGGCGGGCGGCAACACGACGACCGTCCAGGTGATCGTCCGCGAGGACAACGTCCTCGACAGGGAGTCGCTGCTCGACCAGCTGCGTTTCGAGCGGGCGCTCCGCGAGGACGCCGCCATAAACCGGACGCTTGACGACTCCCAGTCGCCGACCGGGATCGCGAACGTCGTCGCGACCGCGGCGATCCGGGAGGAACAGGCCGAGAACCTCTCTGAGCGCGGCCGCGCACTGGCAGCCGAACGGGAGCGGCTCGACGAGACGGGGGCGGAGCTGAGCGACGCCCTGAACCGGACGCGAGCGCTCCAGCAGCGGTACGTCGAACTCAACCGCTCGCACGCGGCCGGCGAGGTCGACGACGCGACCTACCGCCAGCGGTCGGCGGCCATCGAGCGGAACCTGACCGCCGTCCGGACCGACGCGACCGCCGGGCTCTCGGCGAACCAGACGGCGACGTTCGCGGACCTGACCTCGCAGGCGCGGACGCTCCAGTCGCGGCTGGCCTCGCTGAACGCCTCCTACGCGCAGGGGGAGATCGACGAGTCGACCTACCGCCAGCGCGCCGGGGAGATCGAGGCGGAGTTCGGCGACGTGTACGCCGGGATCGAGCGCGTGCTGGCGCCGGACGCCAGCGCGCTGCAGGAGCGAGCCGCGGCGCTGCAGGAAGACCGTGACGCGCTCCGGGAGCGCGCGGAGAACGGCTCGACCCCGCCGCTGGCCGAGCAGATCGACCAGCTGGCGTCGATGAACGCCTCGGCGGTCGAGGGGACCGTCGAGCGGGTACTGAGCGAGGGCAGCGGGAGCCGGGCGTTCGCGCTGATGCCGACGAGCTACGACCCCGGGTCGACGAGCGCGTCGGCGACGGTGGTCGTCGTCACGCAGACCACCGAGTCCGAGGTCGCCCAGGGGTCGGCGAGCGAGCGCATCCAGGACTCGCAGACGGCGATCCAGGACCTCGCCCACGGGGAGCTGAGCGCCGACGCGATGGTCTTCGGCGCGGGCATCATCGCCGACGAGACCAACCGGTCGATGCAGGACAGCCTGACGGTCGTCGGGCCGTTCGCGCTCCTGTTCGTCCTCGTGGTGCTGACCGTCGCCTACCGCGACCCGCTGGACATCCTGCTGGGCGTCTTCGGGCTGGCGCTGACCCTGCTGGTCACCTTCGGCTACATGGGCTGGATGGGGGTCGCCTTCAACCAGCTGTTCGTCGCCATCCCCGTCCTGCTGATCGGGCTCTCCATCGACTACGCGATCCACGTGTTCATGCGTCACCGGGAAGAGCGTGGCACGGAGGGCGACAGCGGCGGCCCCGCGGCGGTCGCGGGTTCGATGCGGACGGCGCTGGCCGGCGTCGGCACGGCGCTGGTGCTGGTGACCGCGACGACGGTCATCGGCTTCCTCTCGAACCTCACCAGTCCCGTCGGCCCCATCCGGGAGTTCGGCGTCGTCAGCGCGGTCGGGATCGTCGGCGCGCTCGTCGTCTTCGGCGCGCTGATCCCCGCGATCAAGGTCGAACTCGACGCGTTCCTCGAAGGCCGGGGCGTCGACCGGCGCAAGCGGGCGTTCGGCACCGGCGGCGGCGCGTTCGGTCGCCTGCTCGGCGTCGGCGCGACCGCCGCCGACCGGGCGCCCTGGGCGGTCATCCTCCTCACGCTGCTGATCAGCGCGGGCGGCGCCTACGGCGCGACCGGCGTCGACACGGCCTTCCAGCAGAAGGACTTCATCGCCGAGGAGCCGCCGGAGTGGATGGACGAGCTGCCGGCGGCGATGCAGCCCGGCGAGTACACGATGCGGGCGACCTTCGAGTACGTCAACGAGAACTTCCTGCGGGAGGACGCCACGGCGGAGTTCCTCTTCGAGGGCGACGTGGCGACCGCCGACGCGCTCCAGCGGGTCGACAGAGCGGGCGACCTCGCCGCCGAGAAGGGCGTGACCGTCGAACTCTCGAACGGCGAGGCGGACGTACGCAGTCCGCTGACGGTGATGGAGTCGGTCGCGGCGACCAACGAGACGTTCAACGCGACGCTCGCCGCGAGCGACACCGACGGCGACGGCGTCCCCGACCGCAACGTCGCCGGCGTCTACGACGCGCTCTACGACGCCGCGCCCGACCAGGCCCGCCAGTACATCGAGCGCGACGGCGGCGAGTACGCGGCCCTGCGACTCACCGCGTCGCTGCGCGGCGGCGCCGCGGGGTCGGCGGTCACCACGCAGATGGACGCCGTCGAGTCGGCCGTCGCCGGCGGCGACGTGACCGTCACCGCGACCGGTCGCCCCATCGTCAACGAGATCGTCCAGTCGGACCTGCTCAGCACGGTCGTCGAGAGCCTGGTCATCACCCTGGTCGTCTCCTTCGTCTTCCTGATGGTCGTCTACCGCGTCGCGGAGGGGTCGGCGACCCTGGGGCTGGTGACGCTGCTGCCGGTCGTGTTCAACGTCTCGTGGATCCTCGGGACGATGTACCTGCTCGATATCCCCTTCAACGTGCTGACCGGGATGATCACGAGCCTGACCATCGGGCTCGGGGTGGCCTACAGCATCCACCTGAGCGAGCGGTTCAGCCTCGAACTGGATCGGCAGGGATCGGCCAGCGAGGCGATGCACACCGCCGTCACCGGGACCGGCGGCGCCTTGCTGGGGTCGGCGGCGACGACCGTCGGCGGCTTCGGCGTCCTCGTCTTCGCTATCCTGCCGCCGCTCCAGCAGTTCGGCTTCATCACCGGCCTGACCATCGTCTACGCGTTCCTCGCGAGCGTGTTCGTCCTGCCGAGCCTGCTGGCGGTCTGGAGCCGTCACCTCGGCCCGGCCGGCGCCTTCGACCCCGACGGGGGCGACGACGGGCGGGGACCGGACGGCGACGCCCCGGCGGCGGACCCGCTGTCCGGGAGCACGAACGGGCAGTCCCCGGCGGCCGACGCCCCGGGCGGAGCCGGCGACGGCGTCGCGGCGGGCACCGATTCGGCGGCGTCGGCAACCGCCACCACGAAGACCGCTGCCGCGGCGGCCGCTCCCGCCGCGAGCACTGGGACGAACGGCGAGGCGGTGCCCTACGCGACCCGTTCCGTGGAGCCGACGCGGGTCTCCCCGGGCGGGACCGCCCGCGTGACGGTCACGCTGCCGTCCGCCTCGGGCCGGGTCGTCCTCCGGGAGGCGCCGTCGGTCGGGACGGTCACGCTCGACCGCGTCGCGCCCGACCCCGTCGAGCGGGTCGCCGCCGACGGGCGGGTGTACGCCGTCTGGGAGTTCGACGCCGAGGACGCCCGGCGCGCGGAGGTCGAGTACACGCTCGCGGTGCCGGAGGGACTGGCCGACGGCGACGCCGTCGCCTTCGACGGCGAGTTGCTCCTGCCCGACCACGTCGTCCCGGTGGCCGGGCCGGACGCCGCGCCCGTCACGACGGACGTGGCCGGCGCGATCCTGGCCGGCGACGGCGTCGACGAGCGGGACCTCTCCGACGCGGGCCGGCACCTCGCGGCCGGGCGGCTCTCGCCCGAGGCGTTCGAGCGCGTCTATCACGGGTGGCTGGACGAACGCGCGAGCGACCGACCGGACGCGAGCGACGGACCGGCGGACGGATCGAGCGCGGACGGCGCGGACGCGAGCGACTCGCGGGCCGACCCGCGGGCGGGCGATCGACGGACCGGGGGTGACGATGACTGACGGCGGCGAAGCGGAGGCCGTCGAGGCGCTCCAGCGGCTCGGGCTCTCGAAGTACGAGGCGGCGGTGTTCGTCGCCCTCGAACGCCTCGGGACCGGGACCGCCCGGGACGTGGACCGGATGACCGACGTGCCCCGCTCGCAGGTGTACGGCGCCGCCGAGAACCTGGAGGAGCGGGGGCTCGTCGAGGTCCAGCAGTCCAGCCCGATCCAGTACCGCGCGGTCCCGCTCGCCGAGGCCCGCGAGACGCTCGCCGAGCGCTTCGAACGGGAGCAGGACCGCGCCTTCGAGTACCTCGAAGAAGTCCGGCGGGGCGCCGACCACGAGGACGAACACCAGGAGGGCGTCTGGACGGTCCACGGCCGCGACAACGTCGCCTCGCGGGTCCGCCAGATCGTCGCCGACGCCGAGGAGACGGTCCTCTACGCCAGCGGGCCGGAGCTGCTGGACGAGGGGATCGCGGCGGCGCTGCGCGAGCGGGCCGAAGCGACCGACGTGTGGGTCTGTAGCGCCCGCGTCGACGACCCCGAGCTCGTCGAGGCGTTCGCCGACTCCGCGGTGACGCTCGCGCCGTTCCCGGACGACCCGACCGACGACGCGGCCGGGCGGCTGCTCGCCGTCGACGGGGACACCGTCCTGCTCAGCGTCCTCGGCGGCGAGGAACTGCCGGGCGTCCGCGCGGAGACCGCCATCTGGAGCGCCGACACGGGCATCGCGACGGTCCTGCTGGAGCTGCTGCGCGGGCACATCGTCGACGACACCGAGATAGAACTGTAGCGCCGGTCACCCCCGCGACCGGCCGGTCGAGTCGTGCGGCGCGCCGTCAGTCCTGCTGCATCCCGGCGAGCTTCGCGACGTAGACGAGGCTGAGCATGTGGTCGTCCACGTCCAGGTCGTTGCCGTCGTTCGAGCCGGTCTCGTCGATCCCCAGGAGGTAGTCGTTGAGCTGGCCGGCCACGTCTTCGGTGATCCAGTCGATCGACTCGTAGTATCCCAGGGCGTCGGCGGCGCCCTTGTAGCCGGCGTGCATCAGCAGGAACTCCAGCCACTCGAAGACGACGAACTCGGCGGCGTAGGTGTCGGGCACCCCGCGGAGGTACGGCTTCTCCATGTCCCCCTGGCTGCCGACCAGCGGGAGCAGCTCGCGGTACAGCCCTGCGCGGAAGGAGTCACCCGCGGACATGCTCGCGTCGCCGACCTCGTCGAGCGGGCCCCACTCCTCGCCGGCGTCGTCGGGCCGGGGGTCCTCGGGCCGGTCGTCGCCCGGCCGCGGGTCGTCGAGGTCGTCGCGCTTGCGCGCCATCTCGCGCAGCTCGTTCAGGTCGTAGTCGCGGGGGTTGATCGTCATCGATACTGGTTCTATCCCGCCCCGTCCTGATAAATCTTCCACACGGTCGGACGCCCGTCAGACGCCGTCTCCCGGGCGTTCGGCGCGCTCGCGGCCGGCCGCGGGCTGGCGATCCGGTCCGGTCGACCGGTCGTTGCCCCCTCCCGGGCCCGCCCGCAGTCGGCCGATTTCAACGTTTGATAGCCCGGCGCGTACCTTTTTGAGGTGGTAGCGTCGACTGCGGGACAACGTGGCGACAACGACCGGACCGGCGCGCATCTGCGTGACCAACGCGAAGGGCGGGACCGGCAAGACGACCGTCGCGATCAACGTCGCGGGGGCGCTCTCCGAGCGCGGCCGCGACGTGCTGTTCGTCGACCTGGACCCGCAGGGCAACGCGACCGAGGGGCTGGGGCTGCTCGAGGAGTACGACGCGGCGCCGCCGACGCTGTTCGACGTGCTGACCGACGGCAGTCAGCGCGACCGGCTGGCCGACCTCGTGGTCGAGCACCCCGAGATGGACGTGGTCCCGAGCAACATCGACATGCTCCAGGCCGAGCGCGAGCTGACCATCGCCGACCTCGTGGCCCGCGCGACCGATGGCGACGTGGACATCGACCCCGCGGCGCTGTCGGCGCTGGCGGTCAACGTCACGCCCGACACCGTCTCGGGCGGGCACGCCCTGGACACGCTCGACGACGCGCTCGGGGGCGTCGAGGACGACTACGACTACGTAGTCGTCGACTCGCCGCCGTTCTACGGCAAGCTCACGGACACCGGCATCTACGCGGCGCGGAACATCCTCGTCCCGGCGCTGACGGAGGCGACCTCGGAGCGGGCCATCGAGCTGCTCATCGACCAGATGACCGCGCTGGAGAGCCAGACGGGGATCACGGTCGATACCCTGGGCGTCGTCGCCAACCGCGTCGAGACCACAGGCGAGGACGAGACGATGCTGGAGTGGTTCGAGGCGGTGTTCGCCGACGACCCCGTCTGGGAGGTGCGCAAGCGCGTGGCGCTCCAGCGGGCGTTCTCGGCGGGCGAGTCCATCTTCGCCTACGACCCGTCGGTCGACATGGCCGACGTGTTCCTCGATATCGCGGCGGATCTGGACCGGCAGTTCGGCTACGCGGAGGCACCAGCATGACTGACGACGACGAACGCATGGACCGGGCTCGCCGCATCCGCGAGATGCGCGAGGGATCCCGGCCGACGGACGAGGCACAGGACGACACGGACGACGAAACGCGGGGCGACACGACCGACGCGGACGCCGACCAATCGGACGACTCCCCAGTCGACGGTTCCGACGACGCGACAGCCGATGGAGCGGCGGACGCGGCGGACGACGCAGCGGCGGCCGACGACGACCCTGGCGCGGATTCAGTGGACGACCACTCGGCGGAGTCCGCGGCCGACGACGAGCAGTCCGAGTCTGCGACGGGCGACGAGCCGTCGGAAACCGCGACCGGACCGTCGGCCGAGGAGGCCGCCGAGGCCGTCGCGAACCTGCAAGTGAACGAGGACGTGGTCGGCGGGAGCGGCGGCGAGTCGGCCGACGAGAGCGACGACACGATGCACATCCCCGGCGCCGATGTGGGCGATGTGGACGTGGACGTCGAGGAGATGGCCCGCCAGGCCGGCCTGGAGTCGGCGGACTCCGGGTCGAGCGACGGCGGCGACGGCTCCGAGGCCGCCGAGATGGGTATCGGCGCGGCGGGCCGGGCCGCGGCTGCGGAGGCCGACACCGGCGAGCAGACCCGCGTGCTGGAGTTCGCGCTGGGCGACGAGCAGTACTGCCTCGACATCGAGTACGTCGAGGAGATCGTCAAGCGCGAGACGGTGACCAGGGTGCCAAACACCCCCGAGTGCGTCGAGGGGGTCGTCGACCTGCGCGGGCAGATCACGACCATCCTCGACCCGAAGGTGCTGCTCGACATCGACCAGGCGGGCAGCAAGGACCTCATCGTCGTCTTCGACCCGGAGGCGTTCGACGACCAGGGCGCCGTCGGCTGGGTCGTCGACGACGTGAACCAGGTGACGCCGATCACCGAGGAGGATGTCAACGACTCCCCGGTCGACCAGGACCACATCAACGGCGTCGTCGACCGCGACGGCGAGTTCGTCATCTGGACGACGCCCGAACTCGACCTCGACGAAGTGGCCGGTTGATCAGCGGTCGTCGTCGACCGGGAGTTCGTCCGGTTCTCCGTCCCCTTCCGCTCCCTCGGGCCACCCGACCGCCTCCCGGACGAGGTCGGCCGCGTTCTCGACGGCGCCGACGCTGGAGAGGTAGCCGGCGCCGACCGTCGTCTTCAGCGCCTTCGCCGAGCGGCCGCGGAGGACCGTCGGGCCGACCTGCGCGACGGCGCCGTCGCCGATACTGACGAGCCAGCCCAGCGAGTCGAAGCGGTAGCCGTCGAGGCGGGGCTCGAAGCCGCCCTCGCCGGCGAGTTCGTGGTCGACGAGGCGGGTGACGTTGTCGGCGGCGACGCGGGCCTCGCGGATGGCCGCCTGGGCGCTGGCGGGGACGGCCTCGCCGTCGGTGTCGACGACCCGGCCGGCGTCGCCGACGACGAACGTGCCGTCGCGGTAGCGCAGGTCCCCGCGGACGACCGGACGCTCGCCGCGGAGGGCGTCCGGACCGCGGATCCCGCCCGTCCAGACGAACTGGCCGTAGTGCTCGGTCGAGCCGTCGGCGAACGCGATGGCCTCGTCGTCGGCGCTCTCGACGGCGCGGTTCGTCTCCACGCGCACGTCGCGGGCCTCCAGTTCCTCGCGGACCGCCCGCTGGAAGGTCCCGGGGAAGTTCGGCGCGACGGTCGCCTCCTGTTCGAGGAGGACCACCTCGACAGCGTCGCGGGCGCCCTCCTCGCGGGCGAGCGCGGCAAGTTCGCCGGCGACCTGCACGCCCGACAGGCCCGCGCCGCCGACGACGACGCGGGCGGGGTCGTCGGCCGTCCCGGCGTCGACGGCGTCGAGGAAGTCCGCGCGCACTGTCTCGGCGTCGGCCAGGCGCTTGAGCGGCGTGGCGTGGGCCTCGACGCCGGGCAGGTCGTAGTAGTTGGTCTCGGCGCCGAGACAGACCGCGCCCACGTCGTAGGCGAGTTCGGTGGACTCGGTCGAACCGGCACCGCCGTCGAGCGTGGCGACGCCCGCCTCGGTGTCGACGTCGGTGACGGTCGCCTCGCGGACGGTCGCGCGGTCGAGCACGTCCGCGAGGTCGACGAGGATCTCCCCGGCCAGGTCCGGTCGGCGGACGACGCGGTGGAGTTCGTGCTGGACGAGGTGGCTGGCGTCCTCGTCGACGACGACGAGGTCCGCCGCCTCGGGGAGCGACGATTCGAGCTCGCGGGCGAGGGTCAGGCCGGCGTATCCGGCGCCGAAGACGGCGACGCGCATGCCGGGACTGCGGGCCGAATCGAGAAAAGCCCACTGACGGGCGGTTCGAGGCCCCGTCCACTGACGGCGACCCCCGACGCGGTCGGTCGAGGGGGCACGAACCGCGGGCCGTCCCCGCGCGGCGGGAACCGCGGGCCGGATTCAAATACCAGGCGGGCGAACCGTCGGGTATGTACGAGACGATCCTGGTGCCGACCGACGGCAGCGCGCACGCCGAGCGCGCGGCCCGCCACGCCGTCTCGCTGGCGGCGGCGTTCGACGCGACCGTGACGGTGCTCGGCGTCGCGGACCTGAACCGAGCGGCGGGACCGTTCAACGCGGGCGGCGTCTCCGGGGAGTTCCGCGAGCGCGTCGAGCGCGAGGCCGAGTCGGCGGTCGAAGACACGGCGGCGCTGGCCGGCGACCGCGTATCGGTCGAGACGGAGATCGTCCCCGGCGACCCCGCGAAGGCCATCGTCGACTACGCCGGCGAGGGCGAGTTCGACGCGGTCGCGATGGGGACTCACGGCCGGCGCGGCCTCTCGCGGCTCGTCTTCGGGAGCGTCGCGCGGTACGTCCTCCGGCACGCGGCCCGGCCGGTCCTGACCGCCCGCGAGACCGACGCCGACCCGGTCACCGACTACGACGACGTGCTCGTCCCCACGGACGGCAGCGACGCGGCCGAGGCGGCGGTCGACCACGGGCTCGCCGTCGCCGACGCCTTCGACGCGACCGTCCACGCGGTCCACATCGTCGACCTGGGATCGATGGCGACCAGGACGGGCGTCGAGCCGCCGACCCGCCAACTGGAGCGGCTCACCGAGGCCGGCGAGGCCGCGGTCGAGAGCGTCGCCGAGCGCGCCCGCGCGGAGGGGATCGACGCGGTGACGGCCGTCGAGGAGGGGTTCCCCGCGGCCGACCTGCTCGACTACGTCGACGAGGCGGGGGTCGACCTCGTGGCGATGGGGACCCACGGCCGGACCGGGCTCGACCGCGTCCTGCTGGGGAGCACGACCGAGCGGGTCGTCTCCCGCTCGCCCGTGCCGGTGCTGGCCGTCCACCCCGACAGCCCCGAGACCGGGGAGTGACCGGTCGGGGTCGCCCCTGCGGCGACCGCCGGTCGCCGCGCCGGACCGGTTCCGGCACCCGACCACTTACCCGTCTGGACCTCTCAGGTCGGATCGATGCCGGACCAGGAGCGCCCGCCGTCGGGACCGAGCGGACGCGGCGACCGGCCCGCCGTCGGCTGCGAGGCCTGCCAGTCGGTGATCGACGACGAGAGCGACCGGACCGTCTCCTTCCTGCTGCTCGACCACCTCACGATCCCGGTCCGGGGCTGCGAGACGCACCTCGACCGATTCTCGACGATCTGCGGCCTGACGACCGAGGACGCCGCCCGCGTGCTCGACCACTACCCGGCCGGCGGCGTGGCCTGCCCCGCCTGCCGGAACGCCCGCTACGACACGACCCACCCGATGGTCGCCGTCGACGACGGGATGGTCGTCGTCACCGCCTGCCCGGACCACCAGTCGCAGATCCTCCAGCGGTTCGACACCGGCCTCGAGACCCACCAGCAACTGACGAGCAGTCTCGACGGCGACGCGGTCTGAGCCGCGGTCGATAGTCCCGGGACGACTCCGGTCGAGCCGCCGCTCCGCCGGTCGACCTGTCATTGAAACGGCTCGCGGCCCAACCGGTCGAATGTACGAATCGATCCTCGCGCCCACCGACGGGAGTCCGACGGCCGGCCTGGCCGCGACCCACGCGCTCGCGCTGGCGGACGCGTTCGACGCGTCCGTGGAGGTGCTCGGCGTCGTCGACCTGGACGAAGCCGCGGGCCCGTTCGACGCCGGCAGCGTCGACGAGGAGTACCACGACCGGGTGGAGACCGAAGCGCAGCGGTCGGTCGCCTCCGTAGCCGAGCGGGCCGGCGAACAGACGGTGGAGACGACCGTCGTCGAGGGCGATCCGGCGGAGACCATCTTCGACCGGGCGGCCGACCACGACCTGGTGGTCCTGGGGACCCACGGGCGCTCGGCCATCGACCGCGTGCTCACCGGGAGCACGAGCGCGCAGGTCGTCCGCGAGTCGCCGGTCCCGGTCGTCACGGTCAGGGAGAACGGGGGCGAGTCCGTGACCGATGGCACGGCGGCCGGTGACGAACCGGCCATCGATTACGACGACGTGCTCGTCCCCACGGACGGCAGCGACGCGGCCGAGGCGGCGGTCGACCACGGGCTCGCCGTCGCCGACGCCTTCGACGCGACCGTCCACGCGGTCACCGTCGTTGACGTGGGCGCGCTGGCCGGCGGCGGGGATCCCACCCTCGGCGGTCCGGCCGCGGGCGCGCCCGCCAGCGGCGACCTGCTCGAACCGCTCGTCGAGCAGGGCGAGGAGGCGACGGAGCGCGTCGCCGAGCGGGCACGCGAGGCGGGGCTCGACGCCGTCACCGAGGTCGGCGAGGGGTCGCCCGGGTCGATGCTGGTCGACTACGTCGACGACGGGCCCGTCGACTTCGTGGCGATGGGCACCCACGGCCACTCCGGCCTGGAACGCGTGCTACTGGGGAGCACGACCGAGCGGCTGATCCGCAACGTTTCCGTCCCCGTGCTGTCCGTGCGGCCCGAAGACGACGGGGAATGAGACCGCTCAGAACAGCGCCTCGTTCTCGTCGAGGACCTCGGCGGGGCCGCCGACCTCCCAGACGCGGGTGTCGACGCCGCAGCCGGCGACGGCCTCCTCGACGCGGCCGACGTGTTCGGCCGTGGTGTTGACGTAGACGCTCGCGCCGGTGTCGACGGAGAAGTAGACGGGGAGGTCCTCCTCGGCGCGCAGCTCGCGGACGGTGTTGAAGATCTCGATGGTGCGCGGCTGCCAGTAGACCCACCCGGAGGGGCCGGTCATCGTCGTCGCCGCGAGCGACAGCGAGTCGTGTTCGGCCCGCTCGAAGGCGTCGTCGAAGTCGCCGTCCCGGAGCTCCCCGCGCATCTTCGCGATCTGGCCGTGGATGTGGGCCATCCGGCCCTCGAACATGTGGCTCTCGGCGGCCTCGGCGTGGGCGGAGTCGGTCTCCTTGTAGCTGGGGACCATCCCGGCGACGACGCGCACGTCCTCCTCCAGTTCGTCGGCCACGTCGATGCGCTCGGAGCGGCAGTCCTCGTCGTCGGTCCCGGTGCGCAGGTGCGAGTAGGCGCCCGTGACCGCGCGGGCGGCCGAGGCCGAGCCACGGCGGGCGATGGCTGAGACCTCCGGTCGGGTCAGGTCCAGGCCCGCGGCCTCCGAGAGGGCCATCGCGGCCGCTGCGAACCCGGAGGCCGAGGAGCCGAAGCCGATGTTCGTCGGGAAGGAGTTCTCCGAGACGAAGCGGACGCGGTGGCCGACCCCGGCCCGGTCGCGGACCTCGTCGACGACCGTGCGGATGCGGTCGGCGCCTTTCCCCTCGACGGGGTCGCCGTCGACGACGTACTCGTCTCCGTCGAGCGCGGGGTCGAACTCGGCGGTCGTCTTCGTGTGACTCGGCGCGGTACAGAGGCTGATGGAGTCGTGGTACGGGTGTCGCAGCTCCTCGTCGCGCATCCCGTGGTACTTGACCAGCCCCTGGATCGGGTGGGCCTTCGCGGTCGCCTTCATACCCGCAACTCCGCGGGTCCGTACTTTGCAGTTGCGTCTCGCTGGCGAGTTCACAGTACCAGATACAATCCCAGGAATCCGAAGAGGATCAACGAGATGCCTGCGAAGAATATGGCCGCTCGATTCAGATCGGTGGCTGCGACACCTATGTACTCGGATGGCGTCTCTGCGGCGTCAAGTTCGTCGACAAAGCTTTCGAACCCGAGCCAACCGAACGTGACCGTCGCGGTCCCAGTCCCAATCATCGCCACCGAAGCAGTCGTCGGGTCTGTGGAGAGCGACGCAAGTACAGCAACAAAGAGGGAGACGGACTTTCCAGTGTATCGGCTGACGAACCGGGGAATGCGTGACGCATAGTCAGAGAGACCCGTGTCACGTCCTGCCAGGCGGAGAATTAGTTGCACCGTCTCGGCTGTGAGGAATATCATTGCCGGAACCGCGATATCGAACACGGTTGCCGACCCGAGACCGACGACCGCATCCACCAAACCAACGGCAAAGACTGCTGCGAGTCCGAGTTCGAGGCTTCGATTGAACTCCGTAAGGGTATCTTCGGCCGACTCTTCCGTCTTGAGCTCCGGAAATTTGGCGAGCTCCGTGCTCGCTTCGTCCGCTTCACATCGGTCTTCTCCGGTTGAATCCTCTTGGACCCGCTCGTCTACGGCCTCTATCTCTTTGGACATATAGACCGCCCCACACCCGACTAGTTACTCAAACCACTGGCTTCTCGTCACTCCTCGCGCCACTTGATGGAGCAGCCCCGACTGGGCCTGAACTCGTCGTCGATCGCCTCGCCGGCGAGCACGCGGTCGATGAGCTGCTTCATCTCCCGCTCGGTGGGCTCGTCGTCGGGGTTCAGGGCGTCGTCCAGCCGGCCGTGGTACGCCAGGCGGAACTCGCCGTCCTCGCGGGCGAACAGGAACGGGTCCGGCGTGCAGGTCGCGCCGTACTCCGCCGCGACTTCCTGGCTCTCGTCGCGCAGGTAGGCGTCGTAGTCCACTTTCCCGCTCTCGACGTACTCGACCATCTTCTCGAAGGAGTCCTCGGGGTACTCCTCGGCGTCGTTGGGGTTGATCCCGACGACTGCGGCGTCGTCGTACTCGTCGGCCAGGGCGTTCAGCTCGTCGAACTTCGCCTGGGCGTACGGGCAGTGGTTGCACGTGAACACCACCAGCAGGGCGTCGCTGTCGGCGAAGTCGTCGAGTGTGTGGGTCTCCCCGTCGACGCCGGGCAGTTCGAAGTCCGGTGCGGCGTCGCCGCGGTCTAACGCGTCCTCCTCGGAGTCGAGTGCGACCATGACAGGTATGGGTACGGACGCCCGGAGAAAGTGGCTTTGGGTGGGGGAAATCGACTCTCCGTGAAAACGAGGACAACAGCACTCGACAGCAGGCGACGAAAGCCCTCGGCGCGCTCGCTAGCAGTCGACTCGACCGCAGGGGACGACACGCGATGAAAGCCTTCGGCGCGCTCGCGGTCGCTGAGCGGGATATCCTCGCGGCCCAAGGGCCGCTTCGGATAGTGGCCCGCTCAGGTGACTACACGAGCGCGAGCGCGCCTCGCCCTTTCAGTCCGCCAGGACAGCACCGCCCCGCACAGCACCGCAGACGGCCACAAACCTCCCCAGCCGATTCGATGCTCGTCGCAGGCTCCTGCGCGTCTCATCCCTCGCGCGGCTACGGTCGCGCGCATGAAAGCGCGCTCCAGCGCGCGCCGAACACACCGAAACCGCTCACCGTAACAGCCGTCACCTGTATCGAATACGATCGGGAAACTCCGGGCCGTCAGCGCCCACCGACTCCCTCGTGGCCGTCGCCGGCACCACGCTTACGGCCGCGCCGGCCGACTCGGACCTATGGTTGACGACCACCGCGGGAACGCAGTCAGAGAGCGGGTCGAGGCCGGCGAGGTCGCGCTGGGCGTCCTCGACAACACGTACAGCCCGACGCTCGTCGAGTTCTACGGCGAACTCGGCGTCGACTTCGTCTGGCTCGACTTCGAACACGGCGGGCCGAGCCCGTGGGACGCGAGCGCGATGGAGGACCTGCTGCGGGCCGCCGAGGGAACCGGGACGGAGGTCCTCGCGCGGGTGCCGACGACCGAGCCCGCACTGGTCCGGAAGGTCCTGGACGCGGGGGTCCGGAACGTCTTCCTCTCGCGGGTCAGCGGCGTCGAGGAGGTCGAGCGCGCCGCGCGGGCGGCCCGGTTCGAGTACGACGGCGAGCCGGGCGACCGCGGGATGGCCAACCCCCGGGCGCGGCGCTGGGGGCTGGCAGACGACTACGTCGCCACCGAGGACGAGGAGGTCTTCTTCGGCGTGACGGTCGAGAACAGCGAGGCCGTCGAGGCCATCGACGACATCGTCGCCGTCCCGGAACTGGACTTCGTCTTCGCCGGCCCGCTCGACCTGTCCGTCTCGCTGGGCCACCCCGGCGAGCTCGACCACCCGGCGGTCGAGGAGGGCATCGAGCGGATCCGCTCGACCGCCGTCGAGTCGGGCGTGGCGCTGGGCGGGCTCGGCTTCGGGATGGACGACGTGAACGAGAAGGCGGACGAGGGCTACCAGATCCTCCACGTCGGGAGCACGACCGGCGCCGTGAAGTCGGCGGTCGACGGGTGGCTCGGCGGGTTCGACGGGCCGCGTTCGGCGGACTCCGAGTAGGTCACCGGCCGGAAATACGCAAACGGGCAGCTACCGCGGGCGGAAGACGACCGCGCGGTCGTCGGTGGTCTCCCGTTCGCCCACTTCGATCCCGACGGGCATCCCAACCTCGACCTCGTCGGGGTCGACGCCGCGGAGCAGGCCGGTCACGCGGACGGGCCCGTAGTCGACGATGGCGGTGACGTAGGGGGTGTCGGCGCTGAACTGCGGCGTCGCAACCGACACTTCAGTAAAGGTCGCCACCTCGCCGGCGTCGGGCAGCGGCGTCTCCGAGAGCTCGCGGCTCCCGCAGTCGGGACAGACCCGCCGCGGCGGGAGCCAGCCGTGGCCGTTCCCGCACTCGACGTAGTAGCCCTCGCCGTCCGCGACCGCGTCGAGCCAGTCGTCGAACGCCCCGTCCCTGGCTTTGTCGCTCATTCTACCACCTCCAGAGCGAAGCTCTGGCGTAATCGCAGGAACTCAAACCGCGAGTTCATGCGACCACCTCCAGCACGTGGACGGTCGCGCTCGCGACGGTGCCGCCCGCGTTGTGCGCGACGCCGACGCGGGCGTCGCCCACGTCGTCGCTCCACGCGGACTCGCCCTCCAGCACCCTCGCCAGCGAGACGACCTGCGCGACGCCGGTCGCGCCGACGGGGTGGCCCTTGGCCTTCAGGCCGCCCGAGAGGTTGACGGGCGTCTCGCCGGTCGCGTGAGTCTCGCCCTCGCGGGCGGCGGCGATGCCCTCGCCGGGTTCGTAGAGGCCCAGCGACTCGATGGCGAGCACCTCGGCGATGGTGAAACAGTCGTGGACCTCGGCGATGTCCACGTCCGCCGGGCCGAGGCCGGCGTCCTCGTAGGCCTCGTCGGCGGCTTTGTTGGCCGCGGGCGAGCGCGCGAGGTTCCCCCGGTCGTGCAGCGCGAGGTTGTCGCCGCCCTGGCCGGTCCCCGTTATCGCGACGGAGGCGTCGAGGTCGTGTTCCTCGGCGTACTCGGCGCTGGTCAGGACGGCGGCGCTGGCGCCGTCGGTGATCGGGCAGGCGTCGTACAGCCCTAGCGGGTCGGCGACCATCGGCGCCTCCAGTGCGTCCTCGACGCTGATCTCCGTGCGGAGTTGGGCGTGCTCGTTCGGAAGGGCGTGGTCGTGGTTCTTCACGGCGACGTGCGCGAGGTCCTCGCGGGTGCCGCCGAACTCCCGGAAGTACGCCCGGGCCATCAGCGCGTAGGCGCCGGGGAAGGTCATCCCGGCGCGGATCTCGTAGAGGTCGTCGGCGGCGATCGAGAGGGCGTCCGTCGCGCCCGCGGTACCGATGTTCGTCATGCGCTCGGCGCCGCCGACGAGGATCACGTCCGCCTCGCCGCTACGGAGGTGCCTGACGGCCTCGCGGACGGCCGCGCCGCTGGAGGCGCAGGCGGCCTCGTAGCGTGTCGCCGGCACGTCGAGGCCGACGGCCTCGGCCATCAGCGGGGCCTGGTGGCCCTGGTGTTCGGCGAGTTCGCCCATGAAGTTGCCGTAGAACAGCGCCTCGACGTCGCCGGGGTCGACCCCCGAGTCGTCGAGCGCCGCCAGTCCGGCCTCCGCGAACAGGTCCCGGCCCGTCCGCTCGGAGTGCTCCCCGAAGTCGGTCAACCCGACGCCGGTGACGCGTGGGTGGCTCATCGACTACCCGTAGGGACTCCAGGCGGTAAAAGACGCGCGTTCACGTGTAAACCGGACGCACGATCACGTCGTGGTCCGGCGGTCTCCGCGAGCGGCCGGCGACCCCGGGACCGCGCCCGTCCTACATCCCCATGTCCTCGGCGGCCTCGGGCACCGGCAGGTCGCCCGGGGCGACGCCGAGCAGTTCGGCGGCGTGGTCCAGCGCCATGTCGAACCCGTAGTACCGCTCCAGCTCGTCGCCGTCGGCGGTCGGCCGGACCTTCAGCATGGCGTACCCCTCGGTGTTCTGGGCGACGGCGGCGGTCGCCCCGTTGCGCTCGAAGGTCAGCAGGCGCTCGGTGTCGGTCTCCTCGTAGCGGGCCGTGATCCCCTCGTTCGTCGCGGTCGCGTCGCTCATTGGCGGAGTTGAGGGCCGGTGATAGTCGTAGGCTTCGATCGCGGTCGCAGGGTCCGCGCCCTCCGGATCATCTCGTACGGCCCCGAACCGCAAGAGTCGAACGGCGCCGGTGCGACACTCGGGCCATGACCAAGTGGCTCGGGAGCGGGCGCCGCCGAGATCTGTGCGTCATCCTCGCCGGCGAGGGACCGCTCAACGGCCAGGCGCTCAAGTCGCGGCTCGAATCCCACTACGACGAGCGGATCGACCCGAAGTCGTTCTACGGCGCGCTGGACACGCTCGTCGACAACGGTCACCTCGAACTCCGGGAGTCGGGCATCCACGACGAGTACGCGCTGACCGACGCCGGACGGCGGATGGTCGACGAGCAGTTCGCGTGGATGGCCGAGCACGTCGAGGGGGAGTAGTCCGGCCTTCGAGCGTCTCCCTCCTCGGCGACTACGATTCCGGGGTCAGTACGACGATCTGGTTTGGCTGCTCCGGCGGGTCGAGCGAGAGGGTCTCGGTCGCGTCGACCGTCTCCTCGTCAGCCCATGAGGCCGATTCAGCGTCGAGGGTCCGGCGTCGGTACGACCCCGCGTCGAGGTCGAGTGTCGCGTTCCCCCCGTCGGGGAAGTAGACGACGTAGGCGTCGCACGGGTCGGCCGCGCAGTAGGCTTCGTCGGGGGCAGCGTCCCCCAGAAGGTCCTGTCGCGGCGCCAGGGTGGGGAGGTCGACGACTTCCTCGATCGCCCGGACCGAACGGACCTGCGTCAGCGCTCGTTCGCTTCCGCCGATCCCCCAGCCCTCGTCGCCCTCGGCGACCCGCCGGTGGAACCGACAGGCGGCACACCCGCCGAGGACGTTCCGCCAGAACCATCGGACCGCATGGTCGGCGTCCCCGGCGGCGTCTTTCCCACCGTCGAAGCCGCCGTAGATCTTCACGTTGTTGAACGGCCGCGGCCCGACGGCGTCCTCGATGTCCCCCCGCCACGTCTGGAGGTTATCCCAGTGGTCCTGCCCGGTCGCCCCCGCGGAGAGCTGGTTGTGCTGGGACAGCTCGACGTACGAGAACGCGCCAGGGTGCTCGACGACCTTTTCGACCGAGTCCTCCGGCGTCATGTTCATATTGGCGACTTCGACGTGGACGCCGCGCTCGGCGGCCCGGTCCAGCACGTGTTCGGCCCAGTGCAGTTCCCACTCGATCCCCGCCCATCCCTCGTTGGTGACGTTGTAGATGACGTTGCCGTAGTCGAGCGCGTGGTCGAGTATCCGATCGACGAACCGCTCCTGGTGGGTGAGCACGGGGTCGTTTCCCTCCTCGACGGTGCGGAAGAAGGCGATCCGGTCCTGCCAGTGGTCGCCGCCCGTCGCGGGGAGCGAACCCTCGGGGAGCGTGTCGTTGTTGACCGGGTTCCAGGCGTGGTCCTCCCACCGGGAGCCGACCATGTCGTGTTGGTCCCACAGCGTCAGCTCGACGACGATATCGCGCTCGGCGGTTGCGGCGAGGAACGCATCGAGCCGGTCCCAGTACTCGTCGTTCCACCGTTCGAGGTCGTACGTGCCGTCGTCGTTCCGTGCGAACGGCGATACGTCTCCGTCCTTGCGGTCCGACATGGTGTTGCGGACGAAGTTCCCGCCCGCGTCGACGAGGTCGTCGAGGTGGGCCTCCAGTCGCGCGCCGGTCCACTGGAAGAGGTTGTCCCTGTCCGTCCCGCCGAGGAGCAGCGTCGGTCCGTCGCCGTCCGACCAGTACCAGGGGTTCTCGGGGCTCGGCCTGACGCGGTCGGTCATGCGCCGAACGTCGCGGGAACTCGGCATAAATCACCCGCTGGTGCACAGCCTCTCCGAGATAGCACGCTTTTATCCGCGGCGACCCGACTCCCTGTATGGTCACCAGGGACGCCACGTGGGCCTACCGCGACGAGTTCGGCGACGAGTTCGCCCGCACCTACTTCCGGCGGTTCGGCGAGGGGGTCGTCTCCAGCGTCGGCGTCGGCACCTACCTCGGCGACCCGACCGACGAGGCCGACGACGCCTACCGCGAGGCGATCGTCGAGGCGCTCCAGTCGGGGATCAACGTCGTCGACACGGCGATCAACTACCGCAACCAGCGCAGCGAGCGGGTCGTCGGCGAGGCGGTCGCCGACGCGGACGTGGACCGCGAGGCGGTCCTCGTCGCGACGAAGGGCGGGTTCGTCCCCTTCGACGGCGAGCGGCCCGAGAACCCCGGCGGGTGGATCCGCGAGGAGTACGTCGACACCGGGATCGTCGACGCCGACGACCTCGTGGCCGGCCAGCACTGCATCGCACCGGAATTCGTCGACGACCAGCTCGACCGCTCGCTCGACAACCTCGACCTCGATACCGTCGACCTCTACTACGTCCACAACCCCGAGACCCAACTGGCCGACCGCTCGCCCGACGAGGTCTACGACCAGTTAGAGGACACGTTCACGCGGCTGGAGGAGCGGGCCGCCGAGGGCGACATCCGCCAGTACGGGGTCGCGACGTGGGAGGCGTTCCGCGTCTCCGCCGAGGACGACAGCTACCTCTCGCTGGCGGAGGTGGTCTCGCGGGCCCGCGAGGCGGCCAAGCGGGCGAACAACGCGGCGACGCACTTCCGGGCGGTCCAGCTACCCTTCAACGTCGTGATGGCCGACGCGTTCACCGTCGAGGCCCAGGAGGGGTCGGAGGGCGCCCAGTCGACGCTGTGGTTCGCCCACGACGCGGGGCTGAACGTCTTCACGAGCGCGTCGCTGGCCCAGGGGAAACTCGCGCGGGCGGGGCTGCCCGAGGACGTGGCCGAGCGGGTCGAGGGCGAGACCAGCGCCCAGAAGGCGATCAACTTCGCCCGGAGCGCGCCCGGCGTGACGTGTTCGCTGGTGGGGATGGGCTCGCCCGACCACGTCGCGGAGAACGTCGCGGCGGGGACCCACCCGCCGCTGGGCGCGGATTCGTTCGACGCCGTCTTCGAGTAAGTAGCGCGAAGGCGTCCCCCGGCGTCACCTGGCGGGCGGTCACCCGACCTGCTTCCACTGCTCGCCACACTCCGGGCAGACCCGGACCGTGCCGACCTCGTCGGGGTCGTTCTCCGTCGCGAGCTCCTCCTCGCACTCGCTGCAGGCCAGGCGCTCGTAGACGTCTTTCTCGATCTCGCCCGAACGCAGCCCCTTCCGGACCGATTTCATGCGCGGGGGTACGACACCGACTCTGAAAAACCCCATGCATAGATCCGACACACCACGGTCGGACGCGGTCGAGGGACCGCCCGACTGCGGACGGCCGACCGCCCGTGTCGCGGACTGCTCCGCCGAGTTCGCAACCCTTGAAGGGCCGCGGACGAACCCCGAGGTGTGACGCGCCGCCAGCTGTTCGGGTCGCTGTGTGCGATGGTGTTCGTCGTCAACCTCGGGCGGGTCGTCTTCGCGCCGCTGCTGGACCCGCTCCGAGCGGCGCTGACCGTCGACGCCGCCGCGGTCGGCCTGCTCGCGTCGCTCGTCTGGGTCGGCAGCGCCGTCCCGCGGATCCCGACGGGCTACCTGCTCACGCGGGTTCCCCGGCACTACGTCGTCTTCGCGACCGGCGCGATGCTCACCGCCGCGACCGCGCTGGCGTCGGTCGCGCCGGGCATCCGCGCGCTCCAGGCCGCCGCCCTGCTGATGGGGGCGGCCGGCGGCGCCTACTTCATCGCCGCGAACCCGCTGGTCAGCGAGCTGTTCCCCGCCCGCGTCGGGTCGGCGCTGGGCGTCCACGGGACGGCGGCGCAACTGGCCGCCGTCGGCGCGCCGCTGTTCGTCACCGCCGTCCTCGCGCGGGGCGAGTGGCCGCTGACCTTCCGGATCATGGCCGGGATCACCGCCGTCGCGACGGTCCTGTTCACCGTCGCGGCCTGGCGGACGGACCTGCCCGACGCGGGCACCGAGGACCGCCACCTCCTCCGGGCGGTCCGCGAGCAGTGGCGGCTGGTCCTCGCCGGCGTCGTCATGCTCGGCGCCACCGGCTTCGTCTGGCAGGGCGTGTTCAACTTCTACCCCACCTACCTCGCCGACACGAAGTCGCTGTCGGAGTCGACCGCGCGGACGGTCCTCTCCGTGGTCTTCGGCGCCGGCGTCCCGGCGATGGCGCTGTCGGGTCGGCTCGCCGACCGCCTCGACATCGTCCGGTACATCCTCGCGCTGCTCGGCGGCTTCGTCGTCACCGTCCTCGCGCTGACGACCGTCTCCGGGCTCGTCGCCGTGGTCGCGGTCAGCCTCGTCCTCGGGTACGTGACCCACAGCCTGTTCCCGGCGATGGACACCTACCTGCTGGGGTCGCTGCCCGACCGCCACCGCGCGAGCGCCTACGCCGCCTACTCGGGGACGATGATGTTCGTCCAGGCCGGCGGCTCCTACGCCGTCGGCTTCCTCCGGGACGCCGAAGTGCCGTTCGACCTCATCTTCCGCACCTTCGCCGGCGGCCTCGTCGTCGTCCTCGCCGCGCTCGTCGTCGCCCACGCGATGGGACGGCTCCCCCAGAGCGCGCGCTCGTGAGGCGCCGCACCCGCCCGGCGGTCGGTCCGTACTCGCCGGAATGGCGGACTATATGGGGGTCGAGTCGCTAGCCGGCGTCGATGGAGTACGTCCAGGAGCGGGTGGCGACGCTGCACGACTTCGACGGCGCGGCCCCCGGGGCGCCGGTCGACCGCGCGACGGTCGTGGTGCCGCTGACCGACCGCGACCACGCCAGCCTCGCCGCCGAGCGCGCCCTCTCGACGCTCGGCGAGGTGGACCCCGAGTCCGTCGTCGTCGCACTGCGGGCCGACGAGGGGAAAGTCGAGGCGGTCCGCGAGTGGGTCGCCTCGCTCGATGTCGACGCCGACGTACTGTGGTGCAACGCCCCCGTCGTCCGCGAGTTGCTCGGCGAGCACGGGCTCAACGGCGAGGCGGGCAAGGGCCGGGACGTGTGGCTCGCGCTCGGCGTCGCCGCCGCCCGGAGCGACCTCGTGGCGGTCCACGACGCCGACGCGACCACCTACGGCCCCGAGCACGTCCCCCGACTGCTCTTCCCGCTCGCCCGCGACTACGAGTTCGTCAAGGGCTACTACGCCCGCGTCGAGAACGGCCGCCTCTACGGCCGGCTCTGTCGCCTGTTCTACGAACCGGTCGTCGCCGCGCTGGCCGAGACGACCGACGACCCGCTGGTCGACTATCTCGGCGCCTTCCGCTACGCGCTGGCCGGCGAGTTCGCCGCCACGAGCGACCTCGTCCGGCAACTCCGCCCGCCCCGCGGGTGGGGCCTGGAGGTCGCCACGCTCGGGGACGCCTTCCGGACGGCCGGCTTCGAGGGCACCGCGCAGGTCGACCTGGGCATCCACGAACACGACCACCGCGCCGTCAGCGGTCGCGGCGGCCTCTCGGACATGGCCGACGAGGTCGCCGCCGCCCTCTTCTCGGCGCTCGACGACGGCGGGGTCGCCGTCGACTACGACGACCTCCGCGAGCGCTACCGGACGGCCGCCCGCCGCCTGGTCGACCAGTACGCCGCCGACGCCGCGTTCAACGGGCTCGACTACGACCCCGCCGACGAGCGCCGGCAGGTCGACGCCTACGCCGAGTCGGTCCGCCCGCCCGCGGCCGCCGACCGCCTCCCCGCCTGGGCCGAGACGGACCTCGACCCGGACGCGGTCTGCCGGGCCTCCCGCGACGCGCTCGACGACGCGACCGGCCGCTGAGGCTCCCGGACTCACCGGCGGTCCGGCCCGACACGGCGAACCCGGTGCGCGTCGTGGGGCGGTGTGGGACCGATCCCCCCCTATCCGGAGAGTCGCGCCCCGACCCGTGGACTGAAAGCCCGCGGGGCCGACGGGCCGCCATGGTACGCACCGCGATCAACCTCTACTCGGTTCGCGACCTGGACCTGCCGATGGCGGAGATCCTCGAACGTTGCGCGGCGGCCGGCTACGACGGGGTGCAGTTCTCCGGCGAGTTCGGCGGGCTCTCGGCGGACGAGCTCGCCGACCACCTCGACGACAACGACCTCGACGTGACGGCGGCCCACGTCGACGTGGACGAGCTGGAATCGGACCCCGGCGAGGTGGTCGCGTTCCACGAGACCGTCGGTGCCGACGGCGCCGTCGTCCCGTGGCTCGGCCCCGAGCACTTCGAGACGCGCGAGGCGACGCTGGAGACGACCGACCGCGTCGACGCCGTCGCGGCCGACATGCTGGAGCACGGCTTCGACCTGCACTACCACAACCACGACCACGAGTTCACCGACCTGGGCGACACCACCGGCTTCGAACTGTTCGCCGACCACACCGACGCCCTGCTGGAGCCCGACGTGGGCTGGATCGAGACGGCGGGCCACGACCCCGTCGAGATCCTCGAACGCTACGCCGACAGTATCGAGATCGTCCACATGAAGGACATGGACGACGGGGAGTTCTGCGAGATCGGCGACGGCGACGTGGACATGCAGGCCTGCGCGGACGCCGCCCGCGCGGCCGACGCCGAGTGGCTCGTCTACGAACACGACCAGCCCGTCGACCCCGCGGCCTCCATCGACGCCGGCGCCGACTTCCTCGCCGGGCTGTAGCGCGGCGACCCGACGACCGCCGACGGCGCCGGGGGTGGCGGCCGGTCAGCGTTGCCCGCGGTGCCCGGTCGGCGTCCGCCCGCGGCGGGAACCATTAAGTCGGGCGTTTCCAAAGGCCGTGTATGGCACGGGCTGGCGGGCGTCGAGTCGTCGCCGCGGCGGTCGCGGTGTTGCTTCTCACGAGCGCTGTCACCGGGGGCGGCGTCGCGGCCCCCACGTCGGCCGGGAGCGGTGACACCCGCTCGACCGGGAACGCCTCAGCGTCCGAATCAGGGACGTTCGTAGCCGACACCGCCGTGGCCGCTGAACTCGGCGAGCCCCCCGAGCGGGTCTCGAAGTCGGTCGCGGCGTCGGGCGGGTCGGCCTCGGCCGCGGGGACCGACGACGTGTTCGACCGGGCGCCGACCAACATCACGGCCACGCAGGAACTGCGGCTGACGCCGGGTGAGCGCGGCCAGATCACCGTCGTCCAGCGCTACCGGGTACCCGACCGGGTGGCGTCGCTGAAGCCGCAACTCCCCGAGGGCGTGACCGTCACGGGCACGACCGGCTTCTCGCGGGGGAACGGGACCGTCTACGAGTGGGACGGCAACACGTCGGCCCCGTCGGTCACGTTCGCGATGGCGGTCAACGAGACGGTCGAACTCGCGGGGCCGGAGGGCGCGCGGGGCCGATATCTCTTCGTCGACACCGGCGAGTGGGCGCTCGTCCGCCGGCCGTCGGTGCCGACGAGCTGGTCGTGGAGCGGCGCGGCGCCGGTCGGGATCACGCGCGAGCCGCGGGTCGCGGGCGAGGGCTACGTCGGCGAGTGGCTGGCCTACCTCGGCGCCGTCGAGACGCGCGAGCGGCGGGCCCACGGCCAGCGGTTCGAGCTGGTCGTCCCCGAGCGGGCGGAGCTGACGGAGTCGCCCGGGGCGATCTTCGACTCGCTCGCGGCGGCCGGCGACCGGATGCGGGTCGGCGACCGCGACCCGGTCGTGACCGCCTTCGCCGCGCCGACGACGAGCGTCGGCTGGGGCGTGCGCGGGCTGCAGTACGGCGACAGCGACATGTGGGTGCGCGACGCCGAGCCGCTGGCGACCGCCGAGAACACCTGGCTCCACGAGTACGTCCACACCCGCCAGGGGTACGAGGCGGCGCCGTCGGCGCGGTGGACCGACGAGGCGTTCGCCACCTACTACGCCGCCCTGCTGGCGCTGGAGCAGGGCCACGTCGACTACGCCGCGTTCCGCGAGACGCTGCGGCGCGGGACGGCCCGCCCGCAGTCCGACGCGGTCCTGACCGAGCCGAGGTCGTGGGTCAACGCCGCCAACTACCTGAAGGGCGCGCTCGTCGCCGGGGACACCGACCGCCGGATCCGGCTGGCGACCGACGGGACGCGGTCGCTCCAGTCGGTCTTCTCGGCGATGAACGCCCACTCGGGCCCGGTCGACGCGCGGGTCGTCTTCGGGTCGGTCGGGTCGGTCGCCGGCCCCGAGGTCCGCCGGGCGGCGGTCACCTACGGGAGCACCGAACGCACGCCGGACCTCTGGTCGGCCGAGGCACACGCCGAGGCGTTCGCGTCCACGCCCGCGCTCGTCGAGGTCGGTCTCGCCACCGACCCGGACGCGCTGGCCGTGAGCGGTCCCTACCGCAACGCGACCCTCCCGGGGCCGGACCTGACGCTCTACACCGGCGAGACGCTGACGGCGACCGGCGCGGTCACGAACGCGGGCGGCGCCGCCGGCGAGTACGAGGCGCGGTTCGTCGTCGACGGGTCGGTCGCCGCGACCGAGAGCGGCACCGTCGCGCCCGGCGAGCGGGTGACCCACCGGTTCGACCGGACGTTCGACGAGGCGGGCGAGTACACCGTCGCCGTCGGCGGCGACAGCGTGACCGTCGAGGTGTACGAGCCGCCGCGGGCGACCGTGACCGCCCTCTCGGCCAACCGGACGGCCCTGTCCGGCCCGGGCACCGTCGCGTTCACCGCGACCCTCTCCAACACCCACGGCGTGCCGGCCCGTGGGAACGTCACCCTCCGGGGCCCGGACGGCCCGATCATCGACCGACAGCTCGCGCTCGGGGCCGGCGAGAACCGGACCGTGACCGGCGTCGCGCGCCTCGACCGCGGCGAGTACGAGTTCACCCTCGGTGAGGCCGACTCGCTGGTCGTGACCGTCGGCGACGTGGGCGGTGGCGAGAGCGGCGACAGCGGAGACGGGGAGGACGGCGAGTCCGGCGACGGTGGCAGTTCCGGCTTCGGTCCCGGCTTCGGTCCGGTCGCCGCGCTCGCAGGGCTCGCCGGTGCGCTCGCGCTGCTCGCCCGGCGGCGCGAGTGACGGGACGGCCGGGGACCGAGCGGTGTCGTCAGTCTTCGGCTTCGACGGCCTCGAGGGTCGCCAGCGTCCGGTCGACGAGCGCGTCGGGCGCCCGCGCGAGGACGAAGGCGATCGGTTCCGACCCGTAGCTGCCGCGGTCGACGACGGCGACGGGCGTCCCGTCGACCGCGTCGAAGGCCGTCCCGACCCCCCACTCGACCGAGTCGGCGCGGTCGTCGGCCGGGTCGAACTCCGCGACCGGGCCGTCGAGGTCGGCCAGCGCAGCGGCGACCGCGTCGTCGTAGCGGAGGTTCGCCGCGAACCGCAGGTCGGGGTCGTGCTCGCGGGCCGCGAGCAGGAGCCGCGCCACGTGGGTCGACGCGCCGAAGCGCACTCCCCGAGTGGGCTCGGCGCCCGAGCGCGTCCGGGTGATGCGACCCTCGACGGCGGCAGTCTCGTCGGGCCGCTCCGCGTAGGGGGTCGCGCCGGCGACGTTCGTCCCGACCTCCGGGACCAGCGGGCCGACGTTCCGGTCGACGAACGCGCGGACGACGCCCTCGACGGCCTCGGCGGTGTCGTCGCGGGCCGCCCGGTCGCGCAGCTCGACCGCGTGGTGGACCGCGCCCGGCCCCTCGCCCACGTCGAGGTTGTAGCGGACCGCCCGCGCGAGCAGGTCGATGCCCGACGCGACCGCCGTCTCGATGTCGTCGCCGTGGGCCAGCCGGGTGGCGACGGCCGAGGAGAGCGTGCAGCCCGAGCCGTGGGTCGCGTCGGTGTCGACCCGCGGGTGCCGGAACGTCTCCACGTCGTCGCCGGTGACGAGCACGTCGACCACGTCGTCGGACGCGCCGTCGATGTGGCCGCCTTTCACGAGCGCGGCGTCGGCGCCCATCTCGACCAGCCGCTCGCCCGCCTCGCGGGCCTCGGCCTCGCTGTCGGGGTCGATCCCGGTCAGGACGGCCGCCTCGTCGGCGTTGGGCGTGACAAGCGTCGCCTCGGCGACCAGGTCCTCGTAGGCCGACTCGGCCTCGCTGGCGAGCAGGCGGTCGCCGGAGGCGGCGACCATCACCGGGTCGACGACCGCCGGCGCCGCGGTTTCACGGACGCGGTCGGTGACGAGTTCGACCACGTCGGCGGTGGCGAGCATCCCCGTCTTGACCGCCGCCACGTCGAAATCCGAGAGCACGGCGTCACACTGGGCGTCGATCTCCCCGGTCGGGAGGACGTGCGTGCTCTCGACCCCGGTCGTGTTCTGGGCGGTGACGCTCGTTATCGCCGTCGTCCCGAAGGCGCCGCCGGCCTCGATCGTCTTCAGGTCGGCCTGGATGCCGGCGCCGCCGCCGGAGTCGCTGCCCGCGATGGCGAGGACGACCGGCGGCGAGACCGACGCTTCCTGTCGTGTCATGTCCGGGTGTTGCCCTGCCGACACCAAATGGCTGACGAGAGCCGACGCCCGCCGGACCGCGGACCCGCGAGGCGCAGAGGCGCGGCACACCCTCCCCGCAGGCGCCTGGCAACTACACACTAACGGCCGCCGCCCGAAGGTCCGGACATGGAACTGGCCGAACTACAGGAGTACCTCGAACAGTTCGACTACCCCGTCGCCAGCGACGAACTCGCGACCGCCTGCGAGGGCGTCGCGATCCAACTCGCCGAGGGCGAACGCGACCTGGGAGGGTTGCTGGCCCACGCGAGCGCGGACCGTTTCGAGTCGGCCGACGACGCCTACACCGCGGTCCAGAACGACCTCCCCCGCGAGGCCGTCGGCGAACCCTACCAGTCCGAGGGCGAGGGCGACTGAGCGTGCCCGGCGCGCTCTGTCTCGCCCCGACCGCGATCGCGTCCCCGCCGAGCGCGGTCAGCGCGCGTACGCCTCGAAGGGGTTGTCGCGGGTGATCCGCCGGACCGTCGCCTCCTCCACGCCCGCCTCGCGGAGCGTCGGGAGGAACGTCTCCGTGAGATAGGTATACGGTCTCTGCTCGCCGCCGTCGGGCTCTGAGGGGTCGTACCAGCCCCGGTCCTGACTCAGGAGGATCCGGTCGGTGTGACCCGCCTCGACCAGCCGACGGATCCGGTCGACGTAGTCGCCGTCGGCCTGGTCGTCGCCGCCGATCCAGTCGAACTCGACGTAGGCGCCGCGCTCGGCGACTTCCCGGTGGTAGCGCTCGTCGTCGGCCTGCGCGTGGATCCAGATGAACCGCTCGGGCGAGTAGCCGGCTTCCTCGACCACGTCGAGCTGCCGGTGGACCACGTCGCCGTGAAGTGTGTGGCTGCCGATGGCCGCACCGGTTCGCTCGCCCGCGCGGGCCGCGGCCCGCAGGATCGTCTCCTCGTCGGCCGAGAGGCCGGTCGGGTCGTCGTCGTCGGTGCTGACCTTGATCCACGCCGCGCGGACGCCCGTGTCGTCGACCCCCTCGGTGAGGTCTTCGACGAGCCACTCCGTCAGCTCGTCCTCGCTCGCCTCGCGCGCCCACTCGGGGATCGACGGCTCCTGGTAGATCCCGGTCGGGACCACGATCGGGAAGTCCGTGGCCTCGGAGACCGCCAGATCGACGTCGACGCGGCGGCCGACGCCCTCCGGCGTGGCCTCGACGAGCGCCGTGACGCCCGACTCGCGCGCCCGTTCGATCTCCGGCGCCATCACGTCGACCACGTCGGCGGGGTCGGCGTCGCGCCAGTTCTCCGCCGCCATCGGCCCGAGGTCGACGAAGACGTGCTCGTGCGGGAGTATCAGCCCGAGGTCCTCCCGAGCTAGCGGCCCCTGCGTCGTGTACAGTTCCATGCACCCCGACAGGACCGCGAGGGCCGTAACCCCTCGCCCATCGGCGAATCCGGCCACGACCCCTCGGGGTCCGGTCGTGGCGACTCGCCCGTGACTAGGCTCCCTTATACTATATTGAGGATGCGTACCACACCCACGGCAAGGTTTAACTCCCTCAACGACTGGTATCGAAGCGAGCGATGTCCGAGACGCAGCGGCCACCCGAGCGCGCGGCGGAACAGTGCGGGAGCTTCGAGACCATCGACGGCGACCTGGTGCTCTACGACCGGGAGAACGCCAACGCCTGGATCCAGACCAGCTACGCCATCGACTTCGAGGACGTGCGCGCGTCCGGACCGGCCGAGTAATCCCTTCTCATACGGATTATTGCAAGTCATTCCGGGATCGACCGCACCCAGTCGTGCGGTCGACCCGGGAACCGCTCCCAATAATCCGTATCAGCCGACCGTTATCATCGTCACGCCGGCGATAGCGAACGCCGCGGCGACCAGCCGGACGCGGAAGTTCTCCTCGCCGAGGACGACCCCGCCGAGCAGCACCGCGACGACGGCCTGGGTGTTGACGACGGGCGACGCGAGGCTCGCCGACAGCGTCGAGAACGCCAGCATCACGAAGTGTTCGGCGACCGCCAGCAGCAGCCCGACGCCGGCGAACAGGTGCAGGTCCGAGCGGACGCCGCCCGTCCGGTCGGGCCAGCGCCGGGCCGCCAGCGGCGCGAGCGTCAGCGGCACCGCCGCGAACAGCACGAGGTTGAACGTCTCCGGCGGCACCCGCAGCTCCTGGGTCAGCACGCGCTTGCCCACGTCGACGACGCCGAATATCGCGGCGCTGGCCAGCGCCAGCTGGGCGGGCCGGGAGTGGACCGCGCGGACGAACGGGTCCAGCAGCTTCCCCGGCTCGTAGTTGGCGACGTACACCGCCGCCGTCGCGACGAGGACGCCCGCGATCTGGACCGCCGACAGCTGCTCGTTCAGGAACACGAGTTCGATCGGGAGGACGAACACGGCGACGATCTTGCTGATCGGCGCGACGTAGGACACGTCGCCGACCGCGATCGCACGGAACGAAGCCAGGAAGGCCAGTATCGACCCGCCGACGGTGAGGGCGAACATCCCGACGCCCGGGGCGCCGAAACCCGCCGGGAGGAGCCCGCCGTCGCTCGCGACCGCGGCGATCGGCAGGTACCACAGCAGCGACATGGCGAAGGTGACCGTGACGTACACCGTCGATGGGTAGTCGCTGAAGTACCGCTTGATGCAGAACAGGTAGACGCCGAGGATCAGCGACGCCGCGACCGCGTAGCCCAGTCCCGGTTCGAGCCCGAACACGGTCGGGGATTCGCCTCGGGGCCCAAGAGCGTTCCCGTCCGTTCCCGGTCGTGATAGCCAGACGAAAATCTGGGTTCGGTGCCGGCCCTACACGCCGGGGACACCGACCCCGGAAAAGACCCCGAGGCCGAGGGGGCCGAGCACCGTGAACACGACGACGAGCGTCAGCCAGGCGACCACCGCGATGGCCGCGGCCTCGACCCAGCCGCCGTCGTACATCACGTTCAGGACGGCGAGATAGGCGACGAACGTCAGCACCGGGCCCAAAAGCGGGATCCAGCCGAAGAAGGTCCCCACGAGCGCCCAGACGAGCGCGCCGACGATCGCGGTCGTGACCGCCTTCTCGTAGCTGCTCCCGCCGCCGACCAGTTCGGCGCCCACGTAGATGCCGAACCCGCCGACCAGTACGCCGACGACGAACGTGATCAGGCCCGTAACGAGTCCCATGCGCGAGGACACGATCCCCGAACTGAAAAAGGTGGGCTTCGGGAGCGGGCGCGAGTTCGCGCGCGCCAGCGCCCGAACCCTTATGCGCGCTCCGGCAATATTTGCGGGCATGTTCGACGACGAGGACCTCGCCGAGATCCGCGAGGCCCGCGAGGAGTGGGAGGACGAGACGCTCGGGCCCGTCCTCGACGGCTACGGCGAGCGCTCCGACCGGTTCGCGACGGTGTCGAACCACGAGGTCGACCGGCTCTACACCCCCGAGGACGTGGCCGACCTGGACTACGAGGCGGACCTCGGGTTCCCCGGCGAACCGCCGTACACACGGGGTGTCTACCCGACGATGTACCGCGGGCGGACGTGGACGATGCGGCAGTTCGCCGGCTTCGGGACGCCAAGCGAGACCAACGAGCGGTTCCACTACCTCATCGAGGAGGGCCAGACCGGCCTCTCGACGGCCTTCGACATGCCGTCGCTGATGGGGCTCGATTCGGACGACCCGATGAGCGACGGCGAAGTGGGTCGGGAGGGCGTCGCCGTCGACACGCTGCGGGACATGGAGATCATCTTCGACGGCATCGACGTGGGCGAGGTCTCCACCTCCTTCACCATCAACCCGAGCGCGCCGGTCATCTACGCGATGTACGTCGCCATCGCCGACCAGCAGGGGGTGCCCCGCGAGGAGATCCGCGGCACCCTCCAGAACGACATGCTCAAGGAGTTCATCGCCCAGAAAGAGTGGGTCGTCCCGCCCCGGCCCTCCCTGGACATCGTCGTCGACACCGTCGAGTTCGCCGTCTCCGAGACGCCGAAGTTCAAGCCGATCTCCATCTCGGGCTACCACATCCGCGAGGCCGGCTCGACGGCGATCCAGGAACTCGCCTTCACGCTCGCCGACGGGCTGGCCTACGTCGAGGCCTGCGAGGAGCGTGGGCTGGCTGTCGACGAGTTCGCCCCCCAGCTCTCCTTCTTTTTCAACTCGCACAACGCCATCTTCGAGGAGGTCGCGAAGTTCCGCGCCGGCCGGCGGATCTGGGCGCGACTGGTCGAGGAGTGGTACGGCGCCGAGGACGACGCCAGCAGGGCGATGAAGTTCCACACCCAGACGGCGGGGCAGTCGCTGACCGCCCAGCAGCCGCTCAACAACGTCGTCCGCGTGACCATCCAGGCGCTGGCGGGCGTGCTGGGCGGCACCCAGAGCCTCCACACCAACAGCTTCGACGAGGCGCTGGCGCTGCCCAGCGAGGACGCCGTGCGGGTCGCCTTGCGCACCCAGCAGATCATCGCCGAGGAGTCCGGCGCCGCCGACATCGTCGACCCGCTCGGCGGGAGTTTCGCCGTCGAGGCGCTGACCGACGAGGTCGAGGAGAAGGCGATGGCGTACATCGAGGAGATCCGGGAGATGGGCGACGGGTCGATGCGCGAGGGCGTCCTGCGGGGCATCGACGAGGGGTACTTCCACCGGGAGATCCAGGACGCGGCCTACGAGTACCAGGAGCGCGTCGAGGACGGCGAGGAGGTCGTCGTCGGCGTCAACGCCTACACCGTCGAGGAGGACACCGAACCCGAGATCCTGAAGGTCGACGAGGAGGTCCAGGCGAAACAGCGCGAGCGGCTGGCGGACGTGAAGGACGAGCGCGACGACGAAGCCGTCGAGGACGCGCTGGCCGCGCTCGACGACGCGATCGAGGCCGGCGAGAACGTGATGCCGTACGTCGTCGACGCCGTGAAGGCCTACGCGACGATGGGCGAGATCATGTCGCTGTTCGAGGCTCACTACGGGAGCTACCAGGAGTCGGCCACCGTCGCCTGAGCGGGGTTTCGGGGTGGCGGCCGGGTGGAGGGAGCCCGGCGAGCGGGTCCTACAGCACGTCCTTGTCGACGAACAGGAGGTAGCCGACGACGGGGACGACGACCAGCCAGACGGTCAGTGCCGCGACGGCGTAGGGCGTCGAGACGGCGAGGTAGTCGAGTTCGGCCGCCTGGGGGTTGGTGATCAGCGGGTGGAACCGGTCGTCGTTGAACAGCACGTTCACGACCTTCACGTAGGCGTTCAGCGGGTCGAGTCGCCCGAGGTAGAAGTACCACTCGGGGTACGGTCGGACGCCCAGCTCGCCGTCGGGACGGGTGAGGTAGAGGCCGCCCCACTGGAAGACGGGCCACAGCCCGCGAAAGAGGACGTAGGTGCTGATGATACCGGTCGTGACCTGCGTCTCGGAGTCCAGCGTCGCCGAGAGCGCGAGGCCGAACCCGACGAACAGCAGGCCGAACGCGACGGTCGCGACGGTAAAGAGGAGGAATGCGACGGCGTCGGGCTCGCCGAGGACCCCGAAGCCGACGGCGGCGACGACCAGCAGGCCGACCGCGGTCGCCGCGACCAGCAGGGCGGAGCGGCTGAGATACTTCCCCGCGTAGGCGTCGAACCGGGAGTTCGGGAGGCCGAGAAGAAAGCGGACCGAGCCGCTCTCGCGTTCCCCGATGATCGCGCCGTAGCTGCCGAGCATCGCGATGAACGGGAGGATCACCGAGAGGAGACTCCCAATGAGTAACATGATCGTGTCGAACGGCGGCGGGTCGCCGCCCGGCGTGGAGAAGTGCGCGAGCGCGACGAGGACGGCGATGCCGGCGGTGAACACGAACATCGTCGCGGCGACGCCCTGGCCCAGCCGCGACCGTCGCACCCCAGCAGGTCGTCGCGCATGACCGTCCGCCAGCTCATGGCTCGCCCTCCGCCGACGCCGCCGCGGCGTCACGGCCGCCGCGGCCCTCGCGGTCCTCGCGGGGGCCGAGCGTCGCCACCTCGAAGATCTCCTCCAGCGAGGGGTCGTCGGTCGTGAAGTCGGCGAAGCCGACGCCGGCCCGCTCGATCCGGTTCAGGGCCCGCAGCTTCGCGTCGCCGCCCCGCGCCGAGACGATGACCTGGTTGTCGGTCGCCTCCGCGGCCTCGACGCCCGAGATACCGCGCAGGTCCTCGAGGAGGGAGTCGGGGGCGCGCTGCTCGACGGTGACGGTGACCGTCGCCGCGTCCAGTTGCGCCCGGAGGTCGGCCACGCTGCCCCCGGTGACCATCCGGCCGTCCTTGAGGATGCCGACGCGGTCGCAGACGGCCTCGACCTGGTCGATGAGGTGGCTGGAGAAGAAGACGGTCGCGCCCCGCCGGTTCTCCTCGCGGATCACCTCGCGCAGTTCGCGGGTGCCGTTGGGGTCCAGCCCCGTCGATGGCTCGTCGAGCACGAGCAGGTCGGGCTCGCCGACCAGCGCCATCCCGATGGCCATGCGCTGGCGCATCCCCTTCGAGAAGCCGCCGGCCGTCCGGTCGGCGGCCTCCGGGATACCGACGCGTTCGAGGATCGCCATGGGGTCGTCGTCGGCGTCTTTCGCCCGGATGGCCCGCTCGACGTGCTCGCGGGCGGTGATCCGCTCGTAGACGCCGTACCCCTCCAGCAGGGCGCCGGTCCGCTGGCGGATCCGCTTGCTCTCGGCGCCCGCGTCGTGGCCGAACACGCGGGCCGACCCGGCGGAGGGACGGGTGAACCCCAGCAGGATGTTGATCGTCGTCGACTTCCCCGCACCGTTGGGGCCGAGGAAGCCGAATATCTCGCCCTCGGGGACCGAAAAGGACAGGTCGTCGAGGGCGGTCACGTCGCCGAACCGCTTGGTCAGGTTCGCTGTCTCGATGGCGGACATGGGTGGAGGTGGGTAGCGGGAACCGCGTCCGACCGGAGGCTCCGGCGGCCGACGGATAAACGTATCGTCCGTTTCCCGGGCCACGGTCCGCGACGGACCGGCGGTACCCGCCCGTCGACAGCCGTACCACCGGAGACGAAACCCGTTTTATGGGACGCGAACCGCGGAGAAATACGAATTTCCCACGAGGGTACCACCCCGGTCCCGGCGGGCGATCCGAACGCCGTTCGACTGGTACTTTTTATAATTATGCACAACTATTATGAGGGAGGTCGTCCCCTGATAGAGCATGTCACACAGTGACAGTGGAGTGTCGCGGCGTGGACTGATGAAACGAGCGGGTGCAGCGGGCGCGGTCGGTCTGGCAGGGTTGGCAGGCTGTACAGAGGGCGGCGGCGGTGGCGGGGGCGGTGGCGGCGACGGAACCGACGACTACCCCTCGCTGGGGAACTACCCGATCGACGATGACACGGCGACGTTCGGGTTCAACGTCCCCCAGTCGGGGCCGTACTCCTCCGAGGGTGAGGACGAGTTGCGCGCGTACGAGCTGGCTGTCAAGCACCTCAACAACGGGGGCGGCTGGGTCGACGAGTGGGAGGACCTCTCGGGCGACGGCGTCCTCGGCTACGAGATCGACTACGTCGAGGGCGACACGGCGACCGACGCCTCGACGGCCGAGCAGTCGGCCTCGCGGATGATCGACCGCGACAACGTCATCATGTTCGCGGGCGGCTCCTCCTCGGCGGTCGCCATCGCCCAGCAGGGCCTCGCCCAGCGCGAGAAGGTGATGTTCACCTGCTGTCTGACCCACTCCAACGACACGACCGGGGGCGACTGCGTCCGCTACAGCTTCCGGGAGATGTTCAACGCGTACATGACCGGTCAGGCACTCAAGCCGGTCCTCACCGACGAGTACGGCGAGGACCTGAGCTTCTACCAGCTGTACGCCGACTACTCCTGGGGCAAGACCGTCGAGGAGTCGATGCGGCAGTTCATGACCGAGGCCGGCTGGGAGGAGGTCGACAGCGTCGCGACGCCGCTGGACACCAGCGACTTCTCGACGTACCTCTCGGAGGCCCAGAGCTCCGAGGCCGACGTGCTCTTCCTCAACCACTACGGGCTCGACGGGGCGAACTCGCTGACCGACGCCGTCGACGCCGGGATCGACGAGGACATGGAGATCGTCATGCCGCTGTACAACCGCCCGATGGCCGAGGCCGCCAGCGGGGCCATCGACGGGATCTTCGGCACCGTCGCCTGGGACTCCCAGATCGACAACGAGCCGTCGAACTCCTTCACCGAGTTCTTCGGCGAGGAGTACGACGGCCGGGTCCCCTCCGGGCCCGCCCAGCTGGCCTACGCCGGCACGCTGCAGTACGCGGCGGCCGTCGAGCGGGCCGGCACGTTCTACCCGCCCGAGGTCATCCGCGAGCTGGAGGGCTACGAGTACGACAACATCGGCATGGGCGAGGAGCTCATGCGCGCCTGTGACCACCAGGCCCAGCGGGCCATCCCGGTCGTCCGCGGCCTCCCCGAGTCCGAACAGGGCGACGGCCAGTTCTTCGAGATCGTCGACATCACCGCGCGCGAGGACGTGGGCTACGGCTGCGACGAGGGTCCCGCCGCCGAGTGCGAACTCGGCGAGTACGGCGACGAGTGAGCCCCCGCGCGACTAGGCCCTACAGTTATGTACGTGATTCCCGGATCCGCAACACAGAATGAGTGACAAGCACACCCAAACCACCGAACGGCACCGCCGCCGGGCGCCGAGCGAACGGCGACGCCGGCCCGGTCGGCGAGTCCCAACCGAGGTGACGCCCTCGTGAGTCTCGTCGGCGAACTCATCGTCCTGCTGGTCAACGGCCTGCAGACGGGCGCCATCTACGTCCTGCTGGCCATCGGGCTGTCGATCATCCTCGGGACGCTCAAGTTCGTCAACTTCGCCCACGGGGCGCTGTTCGTCGTCGGCGCCTACGCCGGCCTGCTGATCACCCAGGAGATCTCGGTCTCGAACGGCAAACTCGCCGAGTGGGGCTACACCACGCTGGGGCTGGAGTGGGGCTATTTCGCCGCGCTCGCCATCGTCCCCGTGCTGGTGTTCGTGGTCGGGCTCGCGATGGAGCGGTTCGTCGCGCGGCCGTTCTACGACCGCCCCGACACCGACCAGATCCTGGTCACCTTCGGGCTGGCCATCGTCGTCCAGGAGGTCATCCACGCGCTGATCGGCCCCCAGACCTACGGCTACGAGGCCCCCACCTCCGCGTTCGGGCTCCTCCCGATGACCGGGCCTATCGCCGTCCCGCTGTCGGACGTGACGATCAACGTCTGGCGACTGTGGGTGATCGCGATCACCGCGGCGCTGGTGCTCGCCGTCTACGTCATCGTCGAGTACACCGACTTCGGGCTGGTCGTCAAGGCCGGGACGCGCGACCCCGAGATGGTCCGCCTGCTCGGCATCCGCATCACCCGCCCGTATCTCGTGATGTTCGGCATCGGCGCCGCGCTCGCCGGGATCGCCGGCGTCGTCGGCGGCCCCCTGCAGAACACCAACCCCGAGATCGGGATGACGATCCTCGTCCCCGCCTTCCTCACGGTCGTCATCGGCGGGGTCGGCTCGATCCGAGGGGCAGTTCTCGGCGGGACGCTCATCGGGATGGTCCAGGTGACGCTCATCTCGCTCGGGAGCCTCTCGCTCGGTGGGTTCACGCTCAACTTCAGCCCCTGGTCCCAGGTGGGCATCTACGTGCTCGCGATCGTCGTCCTGCTGACGCGGCCGCAGGGACTGCTCGGCTCCGAGGAGGTGAGCGTATGAGCGACGAGGTCAAGTCGGCCGAGGCCGGCGACTCCGCCGAGGTCGAGTCCCCGTCGCTGTACGACCGGTGGCTCGCCGTCCGCGAGCGCGAGGTGAGCGTCGCCGTACTCACCTTCCTCGGGGTCTTCCTCGCGCCGTTCGTGCTCGTCGCCGTCCCCGAGATGCTTGGGATCCCGACCCAGTACGTCTGGTACCGGAGCCTGGTCACCCTGGCGCTCATCTGGGGCATCTTCGCGGTCGGCTACGACCTCCTGCTTGGCTTCACGGGCCTGCTATCGTTCGGCCACGCGATCTTCTGGGGGACGGCCGCCTACGCGGCGGGCATCTTCAGCGCCAACGTCACCGGCAGCCCGATCGCGATGCTCCTCGTCGGCACGACCACGGCGGTCCTGTTCGCGTGGGTCATCGGCTGGATCTCCCTGCGCCGGGGCGGCATCTACTTCGCCATCCTCACACTCGCGTTCGGGCAGATGATCTACTACATCTTCCTGTCGCCGCTCGGGTGGTTGACCGGCGGGGAGAACGGGTTCAACGAGGTCGCCGTCGACCCCCTGCTGGGCTTCCTGCCGCTGGGTGCGGAGGTCGCCTTCATCCCCGATATGTTCATCCGGACGTGGATGTTCGTCTTCGTCGGGATCGCGACGGTCCTCGCGGTCGTCGTCGCCAACCGGGTCCTCAACTCCCCGTACGGGATCGTCCTGCGGGCGATCCGCGAGAACGAACAGCGCGCCGAGTTCGTCGGCCTCAACGTCTGGCGCTACAAGCTAATGGCGTTCATCATCTCCGGCGCCTTCGCGGGCGTCGCGGGCAGCCTCTACGTCATCCAGCGCCAGTTCGTCCCCATCGAGAACACGCTCAACTGGACGGTCAGCGGCGAGATCGTCATCATGACCGTGCTGGGCGGGGTCGGCTCGCTGTTCGGCCCGATACTCGGCGCGGGGCTGTACATGTACGTCGCCAACATCGTCAGCGGGATGCCGACGATCGGCGACTTCTGGCACATGATCCTCGGGCTCGTGTTCGTCTTCGTCGTCGTCCTCCTGCCCAACGGCATCTGGGGCGGCGTCGACTGGCTCCGCGACCGCGTCGGCGACGCGCTGGGGGGTGACGACCGATGAGCGCCATCCTCGAGACCGACGGGCTCGTCAAGGAGTTCGGCGGCCTCACTGCCACCGACGACGTGAACCTCTCGATCGAGCGCGGCGAGCTGCTGTCGCTCATCGGCCCCAACGGCGCCGGCAAGTCGACGCTGATCAACCTCATCACCCGGATGCTGGAAGAGACCGAGGGCGACATCCGCTTCGAGGGCGAGTCCATCGTCGACCTCGAACCCCACGAGGTCGTCCAGCGGGGGATCGGCAAGTCCTTCCAGACCGCGTCGATCTTCCCGGAGCTCACCGTCGAGGAGAACGCCAATATCGCCTCGCTCGGGGCTGAACACGGCTCCTTCCGCTTCAACTTCCTCACCCACCGCAACAGCTACCCCGAGGTCGAGGAGCGGACCCTGAGCATGCTGGACGCGGTCGGCCTGCGCGACCAGCGGGATACCCGCGCCGCCGACCTGCCGTACGGCGACAAGCGCCGTCTGGAGATCGGGATCGCCCTCGCCAGCGAACCGTCGCTGCTGCTGATGGACGAACCCACTGCGGGGATGTCCCCCGAGGAGACCCAGGCCACCGTCGAGTTGATCGAGGACCTCCAGGAGCAGCTGGACCTGACGATCCTGCTGGTCGAACACGACATGGAGATCGTCTTCAGCATCTCCGACCGCATCGCCGTGCTGAACCGCGGGTCGATCATCGCCGAGGGGCCGCCCGACGAGGTACAGGGCGACCCCAGCGTCCAGGAGGCGTATCTGGGAGGTGTCGAACTGTGAGCCTGCTCGAACTCGACGGCGTCGACAGCTACTACGACCAGAGTCACATCCTCCGGGACGTGTCCATGCACGTCGAGGAGGGCGAGATCTGCGCCCTCCTGGGTCGCAACGGCGCCGGCAAGACGACCACGCTGCGCAGCATCGCCGGCGCGCGTCCCCCCGAGGTACGGGAAGGGACGATCACGTACAAAGGTCGGGACATCACCGACATGGAGGCGGAGGACATCTCGGTGCTGGGTATCTCGCACGTTCCCGAGGAACGGCGGGTGTTCGGCAACCTCACCGTCGAGGAGAACCTCCACCTCGCCGACGTGGTCCAGAACCGCTCGAACACGATCGGGCGGGACCTGCAGTTCGAACACGAGGGGCTGTCCATCGAGCAGATCCTGGAGGACTTCCCCCGGCTGGCCGAGCGCCAGAACCAGCTGGCCGGCACGCTGTCGGGCGGCGAACAGCAGATGCTCGCTATCGCCCGGGCCCTGAAGCAGAGCACCGACCTGCTGATGCTCGACGAGCCCTACGAGGGGCTGGCCCCCCAGATCATCGAGACCGTCGAGGGCGCCATCGAGCGGATCCGCGAGGAGGGGACGACCGTCCTGCTGGTCGAGCAGAACGCCGTCGCGGCGATGAAGATCGCCGACCGGTGTTACGTCGTCGACCAGGGCGGCGTCGTCTTCGAGGGCACCGCCGACGAGTTGCGCGAGGACGACGAGACGCGCGAGCGGTACCTGGGGGTCTAACCGTGTCGGGAACGTCCGACGACGCAGTGGAAGACCAGACCGACGACACGGTGGAAGACGGGACCGACGACGCGGTAGGAGACCGGGTCGACGCCCCGGCGATGGACGAGGCGACCGTCGACGCCCACGTCGACACGCTGGTCGAGGAGGGCGTCCTCGACCACGACGAGGCGACCGACACCGTCACGACGACGGACGACTTCGAGCACCGCCGGCACGTCTACCTCGACACCTACCTCGACCTGGACGACGCGGCGTTCCACGAGTCGGTCGCCGACGCGTTCGACCTCCCCTCGGCCGAGGCGGCCGCCGAGCGCGTCGACGAACTGGACGTCTCCCGCAGGGAGTTCGCGACCTATCTCGCGCTGTCGGCCCACCTCGACGGCTACGGCGTCGGCGAGCTGACCCAGATGGCCGCCGTCGTCGCCGAGGTCGGCCCGAAGTCGCCGGTGCCCGACGCGCTCGACGAACTCGACGACGACTCCTGGGCGGCGTTCGTCGACGAGTACGACCGGGCGGTCGTAACCGTCTGGAAGCGCCGCTGCGAGCCCTGTGAGGCCATGAAAGACGAGATCGACGAACTGCTGGCGGCGCTGCCCGACGACGCCGCCGTCGCCGGGCTGGACGGCGAGAGCTGTCCCGACTTCTGCCGGGAGAACGAGGTCAACGCCGCGCCGGGGGTCGCCTTCTTCGCCGACGGCGACCTGCTGGAGGCCGTGACCGGCCGCCGGAGTCCGGGCCCGCTCGGCGAGCGCGCCGCGGAGCTGTACGGAACGGACTGAGCGGCCGGTTTCGGATTTTCGGAAAACGCGGCTATCGAGCGGCGGCTTCAGCGGCGGTCGGCGCCGTGGAGCTGTTCGACGCTGTCGACCAGGTCCCGGACCGACTCGGTCTGGGAGTCGGTCGTCTCGACGATGCGGCGGGCGGCCGTCTCGGCGGCCTCGGCGTGGTCGCGGGCCTCCTCGATGGTGGTCGTGACGCCCTCGATGGCGTCGGCCTGGCTGTCGTTGGCGTCGGCGACCTCCTCGATGCCGTCGGCGGTCTCGTCGACGGCCTCGGCGATCTCGTCGAGCGCGTCGAGCGCCTCGCCGATCCCCTTCTCCGCCTGCTGGATCTGGGCGCTGGACGCCCGGACGCTGTCGACGGTCTCGGTGGCCTGGGACTGGATCTCCGTGACCGTGCGGGCGATCTCGTCGGCGTGCTCGCTCGTCTCGGAGGCGAGGGTCTTCACCTCGTCGGCGACGACGGCGAACCCCTCGCCGGACTCGCCGGCGCGGGCCGCCTCGATGTTGGCGTTCAGCGCGAGCATATTGGTCTGCTCGGCCACGTCCGCGATGATCTCGATGATCTCGCTGACCTCGTCCATCCGCTCCTCCAGCTCGGTCACGTCGTCGACGAGTTCGTCGCTGGTGTCGGTGAGCTCGTCCGTGATGGCCTGGGCGCGCTCGCCGGCGCGCTCGCCGTCCTCGACGGCCTCCCTGGCGCGGCCGGCGGCGGCCGACACCTGGTTCGACGTGGCCGCGATCTCCTCCATCGTCGCGCTCACGTCCTGGATGTCCTCGGCGGCCTCGGCGAGGATCCGGTTCTGCTCGGTGACCGCCGACTCGATCTCGTCGGCGGCGTCGGCCGACTCGTCGGTCGCCGCGGCGAGGTCGTCGGCGTTGTCGTCGACCCGCTCGATGAGGTCCGCCAGCGTGCTCGCCATCTCGTTGAGCTCGTCGACGACCTGCAGCAGCGACGCGTCGACGTGGCCCTCCGCGTTGTCGAAGGAGGCCCGGGCGTCGAGGTCGCCCGCCTGGATGGCCTGCATGGTCTCCTCCAGTTCGGTCACCAGGTCGGAGGTCCGCTCGTGGCGGAGCACGTCCGCGGTGCGGTCCTGGACCATCTCGACGACGGCGACCACCTCGCCGTCGTCGCCGTAGATGGGCGCCGCCGAGAAGGAGATGTGGACCTCCTCGCCGTGCTGGTCCTGCATGACGCTCGTGTCGCGATAGAGGGTGAAGGAGGCCTCCTCGACCTTCGGCACGTCGTACTCCTCGTGGGTCCGTTCGGGCGCGTCGAGCACCTTGTCGGCCAGGGTCTTGCCGCGGCGGCCGTCCGGGTAGAAGGCCATACTCGCCATCTCCATGGCCTGGGCCTCGGCCTCGGAGACGCCGGTCAGCTGCTCGAGCTGGGCGTTCCACGTCAGGATCTCCCCCTCGGCGTCGAGGATGAACAGCGGCGTCCCGATGTGGTGGAGCACGTCGTGGTAATCCAGCGCGCCGGCACCTGCCCCCTCGCCGGTGGGTACCGCGTCCGCGGCGCCGGTCTCGGCCGCGCCGCCTGTCTCGGCCGCGGCGACGGCCCCGTCCGCGCCGGCGGAGTCGCCGGCCGCCCGCTCCTCGTAGGCCGCGGCGCCGGCCGCGAACGCGTCGGTCGTCTGCGCGAGCCCGTCCCGCAGGTCCGCGCGCGCCTCGGCGAGCGCGCCGTCGCCCGTCCCGTCGAGGTCCTCGCGGAGCCGGTCGAAGACGGCATCGACGAGTGCGTCGGTCACGACCCGCTGGGAGGCGGCGAACGACCCCGCGTCGATGCCGGCCTCGCGGTACTCGTCGACGAGCGCACCGACCTCGTCGGCGTCGAGCCCGGCGGGATCGCGGACGTGTCGGTCGCCCGCGGCGGCCAGGTCGGCGTCACCGTACACCGATTCGAGCGCGTCGAGGTCGGGGTCGTAGCGGTCCCCGAACGGGCCGCCGCCGCGGGCCCCGACCACCGACCCGCCGTCCGGTTCGACCCCCGAGTCGCCGTCGGATCCCGGCTGTGAATCGCTGCCCGCGTCGGTTCGCGACCCGCCGCTGGCGCCGCCGATCCGATCGCGGACCCGGCGGAGTATCGACTCCGGTGTGCGCGCTGTCATCGTGCCGAACCCAACAACGAACCCCTACAAAAACTCACGGGGCAAATTATCGCTCGAGATAACGGATTTCGGCCCGCTGGGCCGGGTAGCGGGCGCGTTCGGCACTTCGGCTCGGGGCCGAACCGCTGCCCATCCCTCGGTGTCGCGCGGATCATTTATGTCGTTTCCCGCGCCAGTCCCACGGGATGGACGACGACTCGGTCGTCGAGACCAACCCGCCCGACCGGGAGGGGGTCGACCCGCCGGCCGCATTCGCCGAGCAGGCCAACGTCACGCCGGAGGACGCGGCGGCGTTCGAGGGCGAGTGGCCCGACTGCTGGGCGCGGGCCGGCCGGATGCTCGACTGGCTGGAGCCGCCGGCGACGACCTACGAGGCCGCCGGCGATCGCCGCCGGTGGTTCCCCGGCGGGGAGCTGAACGCCTCGGTCAACTGTGTCGACCGCCACCTCGACGACCGCAAGACCCAGGCCGCGATCAAGTGGATCGGCAAGCGCGGCGAGCGGCGGACCTACACCTACCTCGACCTGTACCACGAGGTCAACGAGTTCGCCGCCGGCCTCCGCTCGCTGGGCATCGGCGAGGGCGACGTGGTCACCCTCTACATGCCGGCGATCCCCGAGTTGCCGATCGCGATGCTGGCCTGCGCCCGCATCGGCGCGCCGCACAACGTCGTGTTCGCGGGCTTCTCGGCGGGGGCGCTGGCCGACCGCATGGAGCGGGCCGACTCGGAGTACCTGGTCACCTGCGACGGCTACTACCGCCGGGGGTCGGCGATCCACCAGAAGAACAAGGCCGACAACGCCAAGCTCTCGGTCTCCCACGAGGTGACCGAGACGGTGGTCGTCGAGCGCCTCGACGACGAGAGCGTCCAGCTCGGCGACGAGGACCGCGCCTACGACGACCTGGTCGCCGACCACCGCGGCGCCGAGGTCGACCCCGTCGCGCGGGCCGCCAGCGACCCCCTGTTCGTCATCTACACCTCGGGGACCACCGGCGAACCCAGCGAGGTCAGACATACCACGGGCGGCTACCTCGCCCACGCGGCGTGGACGAGCCACGCCGTCCTCGATCTGAAGCCCGAGGACACCTACTGGTGTTCGGCCGACATCGGCTGGATCACCGGCCACACCTATCTCGTGTACGGCCCCCTCTCGCTCGGGACGACCACGATGCTCTACGAGGGGACGCCGGACCACCCCGAGAAGGACCGCGTGTGGGAGCTCATCGAGCGCAACGCTGTCGACGTGTTCTACACGGCGCCGACGGCCATCCGGGCGTTCATGAAGTGGGGCACCGAGCACCCCGAGGCCCACGACCTCTCGAGCCTGCGGCTGCTCGGGTCGGTCGGCGAGCCGCTCAACCCCAGCGCCTGGTGGTGGTACTACGAGCACGTCGGCGGCGGCGACTGTCCCATCGTCGACACCTGGTGGCAGACCGAGACGGGCGCTATCCTGCTGTCGACGCTGCCCGGCGCCGACCGGATGAAACCCGGCTCGACCGGGCCGCCGCTGCCGGGGATCGACGTGGCCGTGGTCGGCCCCGGCGGCGAGGAGACGACGGCAGCCGAGGGCGGGCGCCTCGCCGTCACGCGGCCCTGGCCGGGGATGCCGCTCGACCTCGACGGCGACGACCGGGCCGACGAGTGGCGCTACGTCACCGAGGACGTGGCCCGCATCGACGACGACGGCTACGTCACCGTCCTCGGGCGGGTCGACGACACGGTTACCGTCGGGAACCACCGCCTCGGCACGACCGAACTCGAACGGGCGATCGCGGACGTGCCCGGTGTCGCCGAGGCGGCCGTCGTCGACGTGCGCGACGGCAGCGCCGGCTCCGTCTACGCGTTCGTCAGCACCGACGAGCGCCACGAGGCCGAGCGGGCGCTGCGCCAGCGCATCACCGACAGCGTCGAGCGCTCGATCGGCGCCTTCGCCGTCCCCGAGACGTTCGTGTTCACCCCCGAGCTCCCGAAGACCCGCTCGGGCAAACTGATGCGCCGCCTGCTCAAGGACATCGCCGACGGCGACGAGCTCGGCGACACCAGCGCGCTCCGCAACCCCGAGATCGTCGGCGAGATCCGCTCGGCGCTCGACCGCGAGTGATGGCCCCGAAGTTCCTTCGGTATTCTTCTCTATCCCGAAACGCAGTACGCGCACTGATCCGGCGATAGGTCCCGATGCTCCCACGGCCCCGGGCAAAACTCCCGAATCCGGCGAAGTTTTATTTCGCACGAGTGCGTCCCCGCGAAACGACCAGTATGGGACAGCGTACCAGGGGCCCCGACGACGCCGCCGAACCGCTGACGACTGCGGGCTACGAGCGGTTGCGCCGGGCGGCGACGGCGTACCGCGAGGCCGTGATCGTGCGTCTCTGCGGCGAGGTCGGCCTCCGGCCGGCGGAGGTGGCGCGGGTCCGTCCGGGACACCTGCGGACCGTCTCGACGCGGGCGGGGACCCACCACCTCCTGACGGTCGTCGACGACGCCGGCGAGGCCGTCAGGGACGCCTACGTCCCGGCGGACGTGCGCTCGGCCGTCGACCGGTACGTCAACGAGCGGGGGATCGGCGAGGACGAGCGGGTCGTCGACGTGACGCCGCGGCGGATCCAGATGGTCGTCGCCGAAGTCGGCGAGCGCGCGGCCGACCGGAGCGGCGACGACCGGCTGCGCGGGGTCTCCTCGACGGACCTCCGGGGGTACTACGCCCGCCGGCTCGTCCACGACGCGGGCCTCGACCCGCGGGTCGTCCTCGCGGTCGGCCCCTGGGACGGGCTCGACACCCTGTGTCGCCACCTCGACCCCGTGGGGGTCGACACCGTCCTCGACGCCCTCGAACGGACGGGGCTGGACGGTCCGACCGCCGAGTGGACGCCGGAAGACATCGGGCGCGCGCTCACGGGCGCGGACCTCGCAGTCGTCGTCACCGACGCCGACGGGACCGTGGCGTTCGCCAACGACGGCGCAGCCGCGCTGACAGACACACCGGGGGAGGATCTGGTCGGCGAGTCCGTGACCGCGCTGTACCACGGCGACGCCCGCCCGCCGGGCGAGGCGACCGGGGCGGTCCCCGTCCGGCTCGCCCGGCCCGACGGCGACCCCGTCCCGGCCGTGCAGGTCGCCGCGCCCCTGCACGACACCGCCGCGCGGCGGGGTCGCTACGTCGCCGCGTTCGTCGAGGCGGACGGCGACGGACCGGTGGACGTGGAGGCGCCGGTCGAGGGCGGTGTCCGGGCGAGCGCGAACGGGGACGGCACGCTCGCGAACGGCGACGGTGTAGACGTGACGGACGGGACGCACGCGTACGGGCGCGGGGCGGCTCCGGGCGAAGACGGGGTAGCTCCGGGCGAAAACCGGGCGGGACCGGCCGCGGCGGATGCCGACGGGCCGACCGGGGCGGCCGTTCCCGCCCGCGTGGCGGACGCCATCGACGCGCTCGGGGCGGTCGCCGGGGTGCTCGCCGCGGCGTCGAAGCGGACGGAGGTCGCCTCGCGTGTCTGCGACCGACTGGCCGCGACCGACAGCTACGAGTTCGCGTGGGTCGGCTCGGCGACGGGCGACCGGGGGGTCGTCTCGACGGCCTGGACCGGGGTCGACGAGGCGACCGCCGAGGCGCTGGCCGAGGTCGCAACCGACGACGTCGACGTCCCCGGCGTCGCCGCCGACCAGCCGGGCGAGGTGCGGATACTCGCCGCCGACGACCGCGAGGGGCCGCTCCGGCCGGTCGAGACGGACGGCGACGGGCCGGACGCCGACGCCGTCGCCGTCGTCCCGATCACCTACGGCGACACGACCCACGGACTGCTCGCGCTGGGCGCGACCGGGCCCGACGCCTTCGGGAGCGCCGAGCGCGACCTCCTGGCCAGCCTCGGCTGGGGGGTCGGCCAGGCGATCACCGACATCAAGCGCCGAAACCTGCTGCTGGCCGACAGCGTCACGGAACTGGAGTTCCGCGTCGAGAGCGACCGCGCCTTTTTCGTCGCGGCCAGCCGGGACCTCGACGCGGCGTTCGAACTCCAGGGCCTGGTCCCCGGCGAGGGCGGGAGCCTGCTGTACTTCGTGACGATGCGCGGCGCGTCCCCCGAGGACGTCGTCGAGTTCGCCGACGACGCCGCCGGCATCGAGAACGCCCGGCTGATCCGCGACTACGGCGAGCGCTACCTCGTCGAGTTCGTCGTCGCCGGCGAGGAGCCCGCCACGACCCTGACGGAACTGGGCGGCCACGTCTCCGAGTTCAGCGTCGCGGACGGCGCCCAGCGGGTCACCGCCGAGTTCACCACCGAGACCGACGTGCGGACAGTCTTCAACGGCTTCCAGTCCGCCTTTTCGGCGTCGGCGCTGCTCTCGAAACAGGAGGTCGAACGGCCCGTCCAGACGACCGACGGCTTCCGCCGCTCGCTGGAGGACGACCTCACCGACAAACAGCAGTCGGTCCTCAGGGCGGCCTACCTCGCCGGCTACTTCGAGTGGCCGCGGGGGTCGACCGCCGAGGAACTGGCCGACTCCATCGGCGTCTCCTCGCCGACGCTGCACAACCACCTCCGGAAGGCCCAGCAGAAACTGCTCACCGCCTTCTTCGACGACGAGTGACAGGTCGGCCGCGCGGTACGGGCTGGGGATACCACGGCTCCCTCCGGTGGTCGTCGCCGGACGTGACGGATAGATAGTTAGACGGTTGGCTTAAGAGTCTCCTGGGTGATATCGGGGACGAACCATGTCACGGAGTGACTGCCACCGGTCGCGACGGGTCACAGGGAGGGGTCGATAGCCATGTCCGAGGACGGCTCCCCCCTCGAATCGCGGCTGACCGAACAGGAGTACTTCCGGCCGCCGACCGACTTCGTCGGCCAGGCCAACGTCAGCGATCCCGACATCTACGACCGCTTCGACGAGAACTACCCCGAGGCCTTCGAGGAGTACGCGGAACTGCTCGACTGGGACGAACACTGGGACGAGGTGCTCGACGACTCGAACCCGCCCTTCTACGAGTGGTTCACCGGCGGCAAGCTCAACGCCTCGTACAACTGCATCGACCGCCACCTCGACGAGCGCAAGAACCAGGCGGCGTTCATCTGGGAGGGCACCGACGCAGAAGAGCGCGAGACGATCACCTACCAGGACCTGTACAACCGCGTCAACGCCACTGCCGCGTCCCTGCAGGACGTGGGCGTCGAAGAGGACGACGTGGTCACCTGCCACCTCCCGATGCTGCCGGCGCTGCCGGTCACGATGCTGGCCTGCGCGCGCATCGGCGCGCCCCACTCGGAGGTGTTCGCCGGCTTCTCCGCCCAGGCGCTGGCCGACCGCATCGACGACGCCGACTCCGACGTGGTCGTCACCTGCGACGGCTACTACCGCCGCGGCGAGTTCCTCAACCACAAGGAGAAGTGCGACGAGGCCCTGGAACTGGCCGACTCCGACGTCGACACGGTCGTCCTCTGGACCCGCCACGACGAACTCCACGAGGACGTCGAGATCGGCAGCGACGACCCGTACGTGCTGGCCGACGACCTGCTCGCCGACAACGAGCGCGCCCGCGTCGACCCCGTCTCCCGCGACGCCGAGGACCCCCTGTTCCTCATGTACACCTCCGGGACCACGGGCCAGCCGAAGGGCTGCCAGCACCGCACCGGCGGCTACCTCTCCTACGTCACCGCCACCAGCAAGTACGTGCTGGACATCGAACCCGAGGACACCTACTGGTGTGCCGCCGACATCGGGTGGATCACCGGCCACTCCTACATCGTCTACGGGCCCCTGTCGCTCGGGACGACCTCGGTGATGTACGAGGACACGCCGGACCACCCCCACAAGGGTCGCATCTGGGAGATCGCCGAGCGCTACGACGTGGACATCTTCCACACCTCGCCGACCGCCGTGCGGATGTTTATGAAGTGGGGCTCGGAGTACGTCGAGGAGTACGACTTCGACTTCCGGCACATGACCACGGTCGGCGAACCGATCCAGCCGGAGGCGTGGCTGTGGTACTACAAGCACATCGGCGACGAGGACGCCGTCATCGTCGACACGTGGTGGCAGACCGAGACGGGCGGCCACCTCATCACGAACCTCCCCGCGCTGAAGGACATGAAACCCGGCTCGGCCGGCCTGCCGGCCCCGGGCATCCAGCCCGCCCTCTACGACGACAGCGGCGAGCCGATGGAGCCCGCCAGCGGCAAGGCGGGCAACCTCGTCATCGAGAAGCCCTGGCCCGGGATGTTACAGACCGTCTACGGCAACGACGAGCGGTTCATCGAGGAGTACTGGCAGGACTTCTCGGACACCGACAGTTCCGACCCCGAGGACTGGGTGTACAAGGCCGGCGACGGCGCCGTCCACGAGGAGGACGGCTACTTCCGCGTGCTCGGTCGCCTCGACGACGTGATGAACGTCGCCGGGCACCGCCTCGGGACGATGGAGCTCGAATCGGCCGTCTCCGAGGTCGAGGACGTGGCCGAGGCGGCCGTCGCCGCCCGCGACCACGACGAGAAGGGCGAGGTGCCCGACGTGTACGTCGTCGTCCGCGAGGGCGTCGAGGCCAGCGACGAGGTGGTCCGCGACCGTATCATCGAGGCGGTCGAGGACGAGATCGGCAAGTTCGCCCGCCCGGCCCGCGTGGTCTTCGTCGACGACCTGCCGAAGACCCGCTCGGGCAAGATCATGCGCCGCCTGCTGGAGAACATCTCCAACGGCGACGAACTCGGCGACACCACGACGCTGCGTGACCCGAGCGTCCCCGAGGAGATCCGCGACCAGGTCCACGGCGACGACTAGATCCCACTGTTTCCGGCTGAGAGCTCCTCGCGGCCCTGCGGGCCGCTGCGGGAGTCCGCCGTCTGCTCACGGCGTTTCGCCCCGTTCGCACGGTCCAGTGGACCTTCGGTCCCTCGCTACCGCAAAAGCTTGGAGAAATGAGCCGGACGCAGCGGTCGCTTCGCTCCCTCGCGTTCGGTGTCTGCGGGAGTGAACACCGGGACCGACCGCAGGCTCGTCAGCGCTTGTTCTGACGGCGAACCGGCGCCTTCGGCGCTGGATGCTCAGTCCATACAGGAGCGTCCCGGTAAGCGGTCGCGGTGCGGTCGGCGCGCGCTGGAGCGCGCTTTTATGCGCGCGACGACACCGCGCGAGGGATTCGCGACTTGCGTGTCGCGAATCGGCTGGGGAGGCTCGTGGCTGTCTGCGGTGCTGTGCGGGGCGGTTGCTGGTGCGGTCGCGGTCCTGGTGGACTGAAAGGGCGAGGCGCGCTCGCGTTTATGTAGTCGCCTGAGCGACCCCTACCCGAAGCGGACGCAGGCCGCGAGGGTATGTCGCTCAGCGACCGCGAGCGGGCCGAGGGCTTTCATCGTCTGCTGTACCCTGCGGTAGACACAGCAGCTAGCGAGCGGGCCGAGGGCTTTCATCGCTCGCTGCCCTCTCCGGCCGCGTCGTCTCCGCTCCTTCTACGACAGACCCGACAGGAACAACGACTCAACTCGCAGGAGGGACCAACCAGTATCTCCGGTCGGATCAGCTCGAACGGCCGTCGTTACCGGCCCATATACTTGTTCTCCGCGTCGACCGTGTTCGGGAGCCGCCGGGTCGAGGCGCCGAACGTCGCCGCCGCGTCGTGGGCGTCGAACGGGTCCATCGGCGCCGGCCCGTCGTCGCTCGGCTCGTCGGCGTCGGCTTCGATCTCGGGCTCGTCGGTCGCGGTCTCGGCTGTCGGTGCGTCTCGGGTCTCGGTGGTCGCGTGTGTGCTCATCTGCGGTTGGGTGTCGGGGGCGGTCTGCGAACTGGACGACGCCGTCGGGGGAGAGAATCAGCGTACCGCTACTGCGAGCGTCGTCCGTGACATACCTCTCCCGATGCACCCATCGATAATAAAAGTTCATGATCTATACGGGGAGATCGGTCGCCCGTGGCGAGTCTCGGGGTCAGTCCGCCGGTAATCGACCCCGGGGTCGTCCGTCGGGGACCGGGTTCGGGTTCAGCCGCTGGGGGCCGCCCGTGCGATTATCCGTCGGAGACCGGCGCTTCCATCCCGCTGACGGCGATCGAGATCCGGTTCCCGGTGTCGTTGACCGTGTGGACCTCGCCGGCCACGACGAGGTCCCCCTGGGCGGTCGGGCCGATAGCGACGGGGTCGCCGACTGACAGCGACGGCATGGCGGTCTGGAACTCGACCCACGCCCGGCAGTCCGACGGGTGGTTCACGTTCGCGAAGGAGACGGACTCGACGGTCGCGTCGACGCGCTCGAAGTCGTGCGCGACCGTCACCGACTCGCGTTCGGCGTCGGGGTCCCGGTCCAGCACCCGGAAGGCCTTCTCGGTCGGTTCGTACCCGCCGGTCGGACCGGTCACGCCCTCGACCAGCCCGAGCGACTCCAGCTGTGGCATCTTGTTCCTGATCGTCCCCGGCGTCCTGTCCATCCGCTCGGCGAGGACGCCCGAACTCACCGGCGAATCGCGCTGCTGGTACTCGTTGACCAGCACCGTCAGCGCCCGCCGCTGGGTCTCGTAGAGGTCGAGTGAATCCGCGCTCATCTACCGACCGTTCGGTCCGATGCCCTATCGCTATTGGGATCGGCCCCGTATTTGCGCCGCCCGACCGTCCGCGCTCGGTCGGGTCGGCCTCGCTCCGCTCGCGCGGACAGGAAAACCGGAAAATGTGCGCGCTTTACTGGTAGTCGACTTCGCCTTCCCCCTCGCCGATCCAGCCGCCGCGGTCCGGTTCGCGGGATTCGAGCGGGTCGATGTCCTTGTACCAGGGGACGTTCTTGAGCTGTTCCTTGTCGAGGACGAACTCGTCTTTGGTGTCGGCGGTCCACTCGAAGTTCTGGGTCAGCAGGATGGCGTCGACGGGGCAGACCTCCTCGCAGAGCCGGCAGTAGATGCACTGGCCGATGTGGAGGTTGTACTGCTCGCCGTTGCGCTGGTCGTCGGTGACGATCTGGATGGTGTCGTTCGGGCAGACGTTCTCGCACTGGCGACACCAGATACACCGCTCCTGGCTGAACTTGTGGACGCCGCGGAACCGCGGGCTCACTTCCGGCGCGTCCTCGGGGTACTCGACGGTGAACGTCTCGCCGTCGAGCGCGTGTTTCATCGTCGTTGCCATCGATTTGAGGAGTCCTATCATTGGGAGTCACCTCCGCGTGTCGCGGGCGTCGGGGTCGGCGCGGCGCTCATGCGTTGACCACCCCGACGATGACGGCGGTCAGGATCAGATTGGCGAACGAAAGGACGAGCATGCCCTTCCAGCCGATCTGGATGAGCTGGTCGATACGCAGCCGCGGGATCGCCGACCGGGCCCACTGCGTGAACAGGTAGACGGCGATCATCTTCGCGAAGAACCAGACGACGCCCGGGAGCACCGGCCCCGAGGCGCCGCCGAGGAAGATCGTCGCGATGATCGCGCCCCCGAGGAAGATGTGGATGAACTCCCCGAGGTAGATGAGCACGAAGTACACCGAGGAGTACTCCGTCTGGTAGCCGGCGACGATCTCGGTCGGCGCCTCCGGGATGTCGAACGGGTTGCGCCCGACCTCCGCCAGGTTCGCGACGAGGAACAGGACGAAGGCGAACGGGTTGACGAAGGCGTACCACGAGGGGATCGGGATCCCGCCGAGGTTCACCAGCGTCTGGCGCTGCATCTCGACGATGGTCGACATCTGCAGCGACCCGGCGAAGATGACGACCGAGGCGCCGGTCAGCACCAGCGGGATCTCGTAGGCGAGGTTCTGCGCGACCGCGCGCAGCCCGCCGAGGAACGAGAACTTGTTGTTCGACGCGTAGCCGGCCATCAGCAGACCCAGCGACGCGATCGACGCGACCGCGAACACGTAGGCCAGCCCCGTCTCGGGGTCGGCCAGCTGCAGGTTGTTGCCGAAGGGGATGACCGCGAAGCCCAGCAACGCGGAACTGGCGATGACCAGCGGCGCCAGGTCCCAGGCCGGGCGGTCGACGCCCTCCGGGACGATGAGCTCCTTCGACAGCAGGCGCACGGCGTCGGCCGGGATGATCAGCAGGCCGTAGGGCCCGTGGCGGTTGACCGCGATGCGGTCGGTGAACGCGGCGGTGATCTTCCGCTTGCCCCAGATGCCCAGCACCGCGGTCATCGTCAGCAGCACCGTCGCGATGACGCCCGCGGCGGCGATACTCGTCACGACGATGACCCAGGTTTCGTTGATGTCGAGCCCGAGCAGGTCGGCGATGATCTTCGGGAACGGCGTCCCCGACTGGAGCGCGGGCGCGACCATCACCGATCCACCTCCCCGAGGACGATGTCGAGGCTACCGAGCGAGGCGATCATGTCCGGGATGAACTCGCCCTCGGACATGACCGGCAGGGTCTGGAGGTTCGAGAAACACGGGCTGCGGATCTTGAACCGCGCCGGCTTGTCGGTGCCGTCGCTACGGATGTAGATGCCGAGTTCGCCCTTGGCGGCCTCGACCGCGCGGTAGATCTCCGTGTCGGGGTCCGGCCGCAGCGTGCGGGGGACGTTCGACTGGATCTCGCGTTCGTCCTCCGGCCAGTCCTCCAGCAGGTCTACGCACTGCTCGATGATCCGGGCCGACTGCTCGACCTCGCGCATCCGGACGAGCAGGCGCGCGAAGTTGTCGCAGCCGTCCTCGGTGACCACGTCCCAGTCGAGCTGGTCGTAGTAGCCGTAGGGGTCGTCGCGGCGGAGATCGTAGTCGATGCCCGACCCACGGGCGACCGGGCCGGTCGCGCCGTAGGACTTGGCCTCCTCCGGCGGCAGGACCCCCGTGTCGACCGTCCGCATCTGGAGGATCTCGTTGGAGGTCATCATGTCGTGGTACTCCGTGAGCCGCTCGGGGAGCTCGTCGACGAAGTCGCGGATCTTCTCGAAGAACTCCTCGCGGGGCTCGGGCAGGTCCCACGCCACGCCGCCCAGCCGCAGGTAGTTGAACATCAACCGCTGGCCGGTCAGGTCCTCGAGGATATTTTGAACCGTCTCCCGGTCGCGGATGGCGTACATGAACAGGGCCGTGAAGTCCCCGTAGATGTCCAGCGCGAACGTGCCCAGCGCGAGCATGTGGCTCGCGATCCGGCACAGCTCCGCCGACATCGTCCGGATGACCTGCGCGTACTCCGGCACCTCGATGTCCGCCAGGTCCTCCGCGGCGCGGGCGTAGGCCCACTCGTTGAGGATGCCCGCCGAGATGTAGTCCCAGCGGTCGGGGTAGGGCATGATCTGGTGGCGGTAGGTGCTCTGCTGGCACATCTGCTCCTCGCAGCGGTGGAGGTAGCCGATGTCCGGGTCCAGGTCGGCGATCTGCTCGCCGTCGAGGACCGTCTCGATGTGGAGCACGCCGTGGGTCGCGGGATGGTGGGGACCGATGTTGACGAACATCGTGTCCGTGTCGTCCTCCCCGCGGTGGTCCTCCTGGAGCGGGTTGGCGTGTTCCCGGAGCGTGACGATCTGCGGTTCCTCGCCGCTGAAGTCTTGGGAGAGCGGGTGACCCTGCCAGGTCTCCGGGAGGAGGATGCGGCGCGGGTCGGGGTGGCCCTCGTACTCGATGCCGACGAGGTCGAAGGCCTCGCGCTCGTGCCAGTCGGCGGTGCGGTAGACCGGCTCGGCGCTCTCGCTGAGCGGCGCGTCCTTCGGCGTCGGGACGACGACCGACACCTCCTGTGTGGGGTCGTCGTACTTCTTGAGGTGGTAGATCGACTCGTAGCGGTCGTCGTACTCCTGTGCGGTGACGCAGGAACAGTGGTCGAAGCCGGCCTCGTCGCGCAGGGTAAAGAGAGCGTCCTGTACCTCGTCGGGACGGACGACGAACCCCTCGGCGTTGACGTGGCTCTCGCGGTCGACGACGGTGTCGCCCAGCAGCGCGGCGAGTTCGTCGTAGTCGAGTTCGCCGTCGGAGACGCCGACCTGCTCCTCCGTCGCGAGCACGTCGCTCTCCGGTTCTTCGAGGCTCATGGCGAGTCACTCCAGTTGTACCGCATGACGAGGTCCTCCTCGTCGATCTCGGCGGCGAGCTTGTCGACGAGCTCGTCCTGTTCGAGGTCGCCGAACTGCTCCAGCTCGTAGGGCTTGACCGTCACGGGCGCGGACTCGCCGTTGGCGATGCGCTCCTGGAGCTTGGCGACGCCGTAGACGAGCGCCTCCGGCCGCGGGGGGCAACCCGGGACGTGGATGTCGACCGGGATGACCTCCTCGGCGCCCTTGATGACGTTGTAGCCCTCCTGGAACGGGCCGCCGGAGATGGTACACGAGCCCATCGAGACGACGAACTTGGGCTCGGGCATCTGGTCGTAGACGCGCTTCATCCGCGGGGCGAACTTCGAGACGATGGTCCCCGGGACGATGATCACGTCGGCCTGCCGGGGGGAGGCGCGGGGGACGCCGGCGCCGAAGCGGTCGAGGTCGTGTTTGACCGCGTAGGTGTGCATCATCTCGATGCTGCAGCAGGCGATCCCGAACTGCAGCATGAACATCGACGAGCCCCGCACCCAGTTCATGAACTTGTCGAACTTCGTGAGGATGAACGGCGTGGAGCCGAACGCCTCACGGAGCGTCGAGTTGAACCGGTCGTCCGCGCCCTCGCCCAGCCGGGCCTCCTGGGTCGATTGGATGTCTGTGCCGTCGGCCGTTGGTGTGTGGTCGCTGCTCATGGTTACTGTTCGACCCGCTGTGCTTGCGCGCGCGGGCTGCGGATCCATCTGACCGCACCGTTGCGCCACGCCCAGCCGAGCCCGATGACGAGGATTCCGACGAAGACGAGCATCGGGACCAGCGCCTCGGCGAGCCCGACGTTGGCGACCGCGTCGCGGTAGATGACCGTCCACGGGAAGATGAGGACGGTCTCGATGTCGAAGACGACGAACAACAGCGCGACCATGTAGTACTGGATGTTGAACTTGATGCGCGTGTCGCCCGTCGGGACCTCGCCGCTCTCGTAGACGGCGCGTTTCCCCTGTTCCGGCACGCTCGGCCGCAGCAGCGCCGACGCCACCATCATCGTGATGGGGATGGCCAGCGCCACGACGGCGAGCGCCCCGATGGCTATCCATGGGTTACTCATGACTCTCTATCGTTCGACGGTTTGGGGTGGTGCCATATAAGGGTTGATTGTTGTCCTCGGGCGGTTTCGAGCCGCGATTCCCCCGAAACACGTTCGACCGGCGGTACGGCCGACCTACCGATCGCCATGGCCGACAGCTTCTTGCCCCCTCGGCCGGTGCTCCCGCTCCCGACCGTGCCCTCCGACGACCCCTTCGCCGGCGCCGAGTCGTACTACGCCGAGTACCGACCCCGATACGGCGACCGGCCGCTCGACCACCTCGTCGACCGCCTCGCCCTCGACGAGTCCTCGCGCGCGCTGGACCTGGGCTGTGGCGCCGGCCAGATCGCCGTCCCGCTCGCCGCCCGCGCCGGCCGCGTCGTGGGGATGGACCCCAGCGAGGCGATGCTCGACGGCGCGCGCGAGCAGGCCCGCCGGGACGGGGCCGACAACATCGAGTGGGTCCAGGGTTCGGACGCCGACCTCCGCGGGTCGGTGGGCGACGACCTGGGACCGTTCGACGTGACGACGATGGGGCGCGCGTTCCACTGGATGGACCGCCGGCCGACACTCGACCGGATCCGCGAGCTGACCCGCCCGGGCGGCGGCGTCGCCGTCTTCGGCGACACCGAGTGGCTCACGGGCGGCGAACGTGCGTGGCAGGACGAAGTCTACGACCTCGCCGACGAATACCTCGACGACCTGCCCGAACGCACCGGCCCGCGCACCGAGCCCTACGAGAACCCGTACGACGAGATGCTCGCCGACCACGGGTTCGCGGACGTGGAAGTGGCGACCTTCGATCGGACTCGCGAGTGGACCGTCGACGAGGTGGTCGGCTACGTTTTCTCGCTGTCCTTCTGCTCGCCCGCGACCTTCGGCGACGAGAAAGCGGAGTTCGAGGCCGAACTGCGCGAGCGGCTCGACGACCTGGGCGGCCCGTTCAGGCAGGCCGACGAGGTACGGGTCGTCTCGGGGCGGAAGCCGGCCGAATGACCGGCCGCGGAGCGGCCAGTCCCGAACGCGACGGCTACGACTCGTCCCAGTACGCGTCCTTGAACCCGGGCGTGCCGAGTTCGTGGAGGTCCCGGGAGACTTCGCCGACGCCTTCCTGTAGCCCCTGGTGGTACTCGACGAGGCGCTCGCGGATCTCGGGGTGCTGCCGGGAGAGGATCTGGGCCGCCGTGAGCGCGGCGTTGAACGACTTGCCGGCGTCGACGGCGGTGATGGGCGCGCCCTGTGGCATCCCGATGACCGAGTCGACGGACTTCTCCTGGACGGGGACGCCGATCACGGGGAGCGGGTAGGCGATGGAGGCGGTCATGTTCGGCAGGTCGGCGGACTTGCCGCCCGCGCCGGCGATGATCACGTCGATCCCGCGTTCCTCGGCCGTCTCGGCGTAGGCGTACATCAGGTCGGGCGTGCGGTGGGCGGAGACGACGAACGTCTCGAAGGTGAACCGGCTGTCGGGGGCGTCCTCGTAGTCGGTCTGCTCCGCGAAGCCGAGTTCGTCGGCCAGCGCGGCCGTCGCGCCCGGCCGCTTGCCCTTGCCGCCGGCCATCGTCGGCAGGTCCGAGTCCGACCCCATGACGATGCCAACGTCGGGGGTCGCCTCGTTCGGCAGGTCCATCTCGGCCTGTTCGTGGAGCTGGTCGATTATCGACTGGACGGAGTCGGCGGTCATGGGCGAGTGTCCGCGGCGCGGGGCCGTAAGCGTGTGCGATCCGGACCGGACTGCGACCGCGAGCGACGCCAGCCCGCAGGCGCGAGCCGACGGGGAACCACCACAGTGTTCGGGCACCTCTTTCATTCGTCTGAGCGGTCGATATTCGGGGAATGGTGCCACCACTGGGGGACGGCGGGTCGCTCCCGCCGGCGGCCGAGCTCGACGCGCTGGTCACGGCGTTCCCGGACGTGGGGTTCATCCTCGACGCCGACGGCCGGTACGTGCAGGTGTTATCGAGCCCGGCCTCCCGGGAGTTGCTCTACGACGACCCCGAGGCACTGCTGGGCGAGCGGGTCGACGAGGTGTTCGACGACGGGACGGCCGACCGGATCGTGACGAACCTGGCGGCGGCGCTGGAGACCGGCGAGGTCCGGACCTTCGAGTACACGCTCGACGTGGGCGGCGGCGAGCGGTGGTTCGAGGGGCGGATCGCGCCGGTCCGCGGCGAGGCGTACGACCACGTCGTCTACGTCGCGCGCGACATCACCACCCGCAAGCGGCGCGAGCGGGAACTCGCGCGCCAGCGCGGGTACATGCAGGCGATGCTGGACTCGCTGGACGACCTGTTCTACGCGCTCGACCGCGACGGCGAACTCGTCGACTGGAACCGCACGGTCGAGACGGTCACCGGCTACGACGGCGAGGAACTGGCGGGCTGTGGCGTCACGGAGCTGTTCGAGGGCGACGCGACCGAGCGGCTGGCGACGTTCGTCGCCGAGGTGTTCGAGGAGGGGTCGGCCCGCCGGGTCACGGAGGTCCAGCCAAGGAACGGCGGGCCGATCCCCTACGAGTTCGTCGCCGCGCTGTTCGACGACCCCGACGGGGAGGACCTGGTCGTGGGGGTCGGCCGGGACGTGAGCGAGCGCCGCGAGCGCGAGGAGCAGGTCCGCGTGTTCGGCCGCGTCCTCCGGCACAACATGCGCAACAAGATGACCGTCGTCGACGGCACCGCCGAGTTCCTGGAGCGGCGCGAGCCCCCGGATGCGAGCAGCGACGCCGCGGCGGAGCGCATCCGGTCGGCCGCCCGGGACCTGATGCAGCTCACGGAGAAGGCCCACGACGCGACCGAGGTCCTCCTGCAGGAACACCACTACGGCGCCGTCGACGTGGACGCGGTCGTCGCGGGCATCGTCGAGGAGTTCGACACCCGCCCCGGCGGGACGGATGTCACGTACGACGGCGACGACGACGCGACCGCCAGGGCCATCCCCGCCGTCGGGCAGGCGGTCGAGGAGCTGGTCGAGAACGCGGTCGAGCACGGGGGCGAGCGGGAGGCGAGCGCGTCGAACGTCCGGGTCGCGGTCGACGCGGACGGCGGGGCGGTGACCGTGCTGGTGAGCGACGACGGGCCGGGGCTGCCCGACCACGAGGCCAACATCATCACCGAACACCGCGAGATCTCGCCGGTGTTCCACGCCAGCGGCATGGGGCTGTGGCTGGTCCGCTGGATCGTCAGGCGCTCGCACGGCGAGGTCGAGGTCGTCGAGCGCGGCCCCGACGGGACGACGATCGAGATCGCACTCCCGCAGGCCGACCGGGCGCCCGACGGCGACGGCGTGACCGGACCGTCCCCCCTGTGACCGGACCGTCCTCCCTGTGACCGCATCCCGGTCGGTGGGGCCTGGCCGGTGAGTCCGCCGCCAGTCACGGAACCGCAACCCGCCCCGGGTTCCGGAACGGCAGCCCGTTCTCAGTCCCGGAACGTCAGCTCGTTCCGTAGCTCGCGTACGTCGGCCAGCAGCCGGTCCGTCCGCTCGTCGCCCCCGCCGACGAGTGTCACGTGACCCATCTTCCGGAGGCGGTAGACCTCCCGCTTGCCGTACCAGTGGAGGTGGGCGCGCGGCCGCGCGAAGACGGCGTCCTCGCCGGAGAGCCTGGCGACCTGGCGTTCCTCGACATCGCCCAGTATGTTCGCGGACACTGTGGGCGCGCGCCGGCCGGTGTCGCCCAGCGGCCGGCCGGTCACGGCCCGGACGTGCTGTTCGAACTGCGAGGTGTGACACCCCTCGATGGTCCAGTGGCCGGAGTTGTGCGGTCGCGGCGCGATCTCGTTCAGGAGGATCTCGTCGTCCGGTCCCTGGAACAGTTCGATGCCGTAGACGCCCCGGCCCTCCATCACGTCGAGGACATCGAGGGCGACCTCGCGTGCGCGCTCGCGAACGGCCCCGTCGGCCGCCGGCGGCGACCGGGTCTCCCGCAGGATCTCCTCGCGGTGGATCGTCTCGGTGACCGGGAACGTGTCGCGTTCGGGCGCCCCGCTGTCGCCCCACCGTTCGCTGCCGAGACAGCCCATCACCGCCAGCTCGCGCTCGAAGTCGACCATCTCCTCGACCATCGCGACGCCCGACGGGTCCGCCTGACTCCCGCCCTGCGCGGCGTCGACGATCTCGGCGAAGGCCGTCTCCACGTCGTCGGGCGACTCGACGGGGACGTTCCCGCGGCCGTCGTAGCCGCCCTTCCGGGCCTTGAGCATCGCGGGGTAGCCCAGGTCGTCGAGCGCGTCGCGGAGTTCGTCGGCGGAGTTCACCTCGCGGAACTCGGGGACCGGGACGCCCGCCTCGGCCAGCCGGCGCTTCTGGACGAGCTTGTCCTCGATGATCCGCAGCGTCTCGGGGTCGGGGTGGACCGGCGTGTCCGTCTCCTCGCTCACCCGCTCCAGCAGGTCCGGGTCGGCGAGTTCGATCTCGAAGGTGAGGAAGTCGGACCGCTCGGCGAGTTCGCGGACGGTCCCGGGGTCGTCGAAGTCGCCGACGACCTGGTCGCGGGCGACGGGCGCGGCCGGGGCGTCGGGGGTCGGGTCGCTGACGACGACCTCGACGCCGAGCGGCGCCGCGGCCTCGGCGAGCATCCGGCCGAGCTGGCCGCCGCCGACGACGCCGAGCGTCGGTCCGGGCGAGGTGAGTGTCATTGCGCCGGGGTTGCCCACCGGCGGGAATAAGCGTGTCCCTCTCCGGCGGCGTTCGGTGGGCAACACTCGCGTCGGTGCCCGCCCGGCGGTCGAGCGCGTCGGGTTCGGTAGTTCTTTTATGCGCGCTCGCTTCGCCCCGGATATGGTACAGCTCGGTCTGGTGGTCGCCCAGTTCGACAAGGAGGGGTCGGTCGTCGACGCGATGGAGGCTGCGGCCCGCGAGGCCGCCGCCGAGCGCGACGCCGAGGTCGCCGCGACCGTCGAGGTGCCCGGCTCCTACGACACGCCGCTGGCCGCCGACCGGCTGGCCCGCCGCGACGACATCGACGCCGTGGCCGTCATCGGCGCCATCGTCGAGGGCGACACCGACCACGACGAGGTCATCGCCGACGCCGCCGCCCAGGGACTCACCGACGTGAGCCTCGACCGGGACACCCCGGTCGCGTTCGGGGTCATCGGCCCCGGCATGAGCGCGGCGGAGGCGAAGGCGCGCACCGACTACGGCGCGACCGTCGTCGACAGCGCCGTCGACCTCGTCGAACAGCTCCCGTGACCACACCGCGGACGACTACAGACACAACCATGGACTTCGCAGCACGCGTCGACAGGATCGAACCGAGCGCGACCGTCGCGATCAGCAACAAGGCCTCCGAGCTGGAGGCCGAGGGTGTCGACGTCGTCGACCTCTCGGTCGGCGACATCGTCGACTTCGACACCCCCGAGAACGTCAAGGAAGCCGGCAAGGCGGCGATGGACGCCGGCCACACCGGCTACACCCCCTCCAACGGCATCCCCGCACTCAGGGAGGCCATCGTCGACAAGCTCCGCGACGACGGCCTCTCCCAGTACGGGACCGAGAACATCGTCGTCACCCCCGGCGGCAAGCAGGGGCTGTTCGAGGTCTTCCAGACGCTCATCGACGACGGCGACGAGGTGGCGCTGGTCGACCCCGCGTGGGTCTCCTACGAGGCGATGGTGAAGCTCTCGGACGGCTCGCTGAACCGCGTCGACACCGCACAGTACGACTTCCAGCTCGAACCCGCGCTCGACGACCTCGCCGCGGCCGTCTCCGACGACACGGAGATCCTCGTCGTCAACTCCCCGGGCAACCCCCACGGCGCCGTCTACTCCGACGAGGCCCTCGAAGGGGTCCGCGACATCGCCGTCGAGCACGACGTGACCGTGATCTCCGACGAGATCTACAAGGAGATCACCTACGACGGCGTCGAGGCCACGAGCATCGGCACGCTCGACGGAATGGCCGACCGCACCATCACGCTCAACGGCTTCTCGAAGGCCTACGCGATGACGGGCTGGCGGCTGGGTTACTACGCCGCCCCCGAGTCGGTCGTCGACCAGGCCGGCAAGATCCACGGCCACTCGGTGACCTGCGCGGTCAACTTCGTCCAGCACGCCGGCGTCGAGGCCCTGGAGAACACCGACGAGGCCGTCGAGGAGATGCGCTCGGCGTTCGAAGACCGCCGCGACATGCTCGTCGATCTGTTCGCCGAGCACGGCAAGGACGTGCCCGTCCCCGACGGCGCGTTCTACCTGATGCTGCCCGTCGCCGACAGCCGGATCGACGGCGACGGCGACCAGCCACAGGACGTTGCCTGGGCCGAGGAGGCCATCGAGACGGCCCACGTCGCGACCGTGCCGGGCAGCGCGTTCGGCACCCCCGGCTGGGTCCGCCTGGCCTACGCCAACGACGAGGAGCGACTCCGCGAGGGCGTCGAACGCCTCGCCGAGCACGACCTGCTGTAGCTTCGCTCCGTTCGACCGGGCTCGGATTTTCCCGTCCGTCTCGCTGTCGGCGATGGTCGCGAAAACCGACCAGCGCCGCCGCTGGCGCCGGTTTCGCTCAGACCAGCCCGACGTGGCTGTGTCGCTTGTAGGCGAAGTACCCGAAGTAGAGCACGCCGGGGACGACGAGGACCGCCGAGAGCAGTCCGATCAGGAAGTGGTTCACCGGGTTGGGTCGCCACTCGCTGTTGAGCCGGACGAAGGTGGCGTCCCTGTAGATCCCGACGACGAACAGCGGGAGGCCCAGCATCGCGACGCCGAGCATGATGGGGTTGGCGGCGGCGCCGACGACGCCGACGATGCCGAGCGCGGCGCCGGCCATCGCGACGTACCACCACGCCTCCGAGCCGACCCAGTCGACGACGTACTCGTGGCGCTTGTAGAGGTAGTGTAACACGGCCAGCCCGCTGACGAAGAAACCGAGCACGACGTACAGCCCGGGGCTGGGCTCCCACTCCAGACCCTGCTCGGCCACCTTCGAGGCGTCGAGGTACAGGAAGAGCGGGACGGCGACGATCGACAGCAGCCCCAGTACGATGGCGAGCAGCCAGACGACCGCCATCCCGCCCACGAGCGCCGTGAAGCCGGCGCCCGTCGTGCCGGCCGAGGCGCCCGTCCCCGCAGCCCCCGCCGCGCCGGCACCCGCGGCGCCGCCGGAACTCGATCCCAGGCTCAACACACCCACGACGATGATCCCGATGCCGAACAGCGCCGAGAGGACCGTCGGCCCCAGCAGGAACAGTTCCAACCCCCGATACGCCCACGACGGCACGTCCTCCACCGTGACCCGTTGCATACCCCCCGAGGCGCGCCGCTGTGGATTAAATCATTCGTTGATTACACAATCTGCCGACACCCCGGAGCGTGCGTTCGACGGTGCGAAACCGACGGCTACCCGCGTTCGTCGAGGATCCGGTCGACGATCCGGCCCGAGGAGAGCAGCCCCTCGTAGTCGGGTTCGTAAGCGCTCGCGCGGCGGACCTCGCAGTCGATGCCCCGTTCGGCCAGCGCGGCGCGGACCCCCTCCTCGTCGTGGTGCTGGTCGTAGCCCAGGGCGATCACGGCCGGGTCGAGCTCCTCGATGGGCGCGAAGATGTCCTCGGGGTGGCCCAGTCGCGCCTCGTCGACGGGGTCGAGCCCGGCGACCATCTCCCGGCGCTGCGGGCCGGGGACCACCGGGGGTTCCTTGTGGGTCACGTTCGTCGAGCGGGCGACGATGACGACCAGCCGGTCGCCCATCGCCTTCGCGTCCCGGAGGTAGTGGAGGTGTCCGGGGTGGAGGATGTCGAAGGTGCCCTGTGCGACGACGAGGCGGTCGTCACCGGGTGGTCGCCGGTCGTCCGGTCCATCGTCGACTCGCTCCTCGGTCATCGCTCGCCCCACTCGTCGTCGGGCTCCGAGCGGAAGTCGGCTCCCTCGGTCCCGTAATCGCGCTCCTCCATGAGCTCGGCGTCGATGTCCTCCTGGGAGAAGTCGAAGAACTCGTCCTCGGGCATCTCGATATCGAGTACCGGCAGGTCGACGGGCTCGCCCTCGCGGTCGAACGCCTGCCAGTCCGACCGCCCGTAGGGCGCGCCGACGATGATGTGGACCTTCCCCTTGCCGAACGTCTGGAGGTCGGCGTCGCTCGGGCGGAGCACGCCGTTGGGGTGGGAGTGGATCGACCCCGCCGCCCGGGAGTTGTTGGGGATCATGCTGGAGTCGACGGTGGCGCTGACGGGGTTGGACTCGGTCCCCGGGATGACGAGCACGTCCGTCAGGACGGTGCCCTCGTAGTCGAGGTCGAACTTCCGGGCGTCCTCGCCGCGCAGAAACCCCATGTACTCGTCGGGGTGGGCGTCCTCCGAGGCCTCCAGCGCGAACTCCAGGGCGGCCTCGGCGATGCCGACCACCTCGCCCGAGCGGAACAGTCCCATACCAACGTCTCGGGTAGCCCGCGTAACAAGGCTTTCCAAACCATCTTTTTCGCGGAGGGGTGGGCAAACCGCGCCCACCCCTCCGCCAAAAACATGGGTGAAAAAGGCCGCTTCCGCGGGGCGTCGCCCCGCTCCAGCGGAAGAACCGGCGCCTTCGGCGCCGGATGCTCAATGCAGGTGATGGACTTAGCATGCGAGCATCCGTCGAGCGAACGCAGTGAGCGAGGCGGTTCACCGGACGCAAGCGAGCGAAGCGAGCGCGCCGTCCGGTCTTTTTTCCCCAAGTTTTTGCCACGGAGGATCCCCGCAGCGAGGCCGAAGGCCGAGCGAGGAGCTCTCCGTAGCAAAAAGTGGGTTTGCACGTCTACTTAGCAGATGATAGAGATGCAAGCGCATACTTCCGCCTTTAGGCGGAGGTCGAGCGACACTCGGCCCGTTTGTCGATGGAATTTAGCCCGTGGCCCCTGTCAACACGGATGCTACGGAGTCGGTGAGATGCCGTCCCCGAACCACAAGGGGTGGCGAACCGGCGGTGGTTCGCACGGCGATGACACGGACTCCGATGGGGCCTCATTGACCGGGCCACAGCCCTACGAGGGAGACAATCGAGAGTTCCCCCGGTGTGTCGCCGGTTCCCTCCGAGTGCGGGTTGGAACCGAAGGATGTCAACCGCCCGAATCCGATGGCCGGATTCCTCCGCCTTCAGGCGGAGGAGGAGGTCAATCGTTCCCAGTGTACCTGAAATCAACCGCTTCGTGACCTGTTTCGTGACGTTCTATATTGTCCCGCTTTTCCCCTGTTTTCGATCGGGAGTGTCCTCGCCGCGCGAAGCGCACCTGTGGTACCCCCGAGGGGAAAAGATGGGCGCCGATGTGTTTCCGAAGGTTAAACTGCGGGCGGGGCGGTATCGAGTACAAATGACTCCTGTACCTGACGCCGGGGATTCCGGCGTCGCCGTCCCCGATGGCGGGACGACCGTCTACGACCTCGATCCGAACTGCGACTTCGAGTACGTCTCCGAGGGCGATCTGTACCTCGCGGAGGTCAACGGCGTCGTCGAGTACGGCGTCTTCGTCGACCTCTCGGACGACGTGTCCGGGCTCGTCCACGCCTCGAACCTGCTGGGCACCTACGAGGTCGGCGACGAACTCGTCGTCGAACTCGAAGAAGTGCGGGAGAACGGCGACCTGGCCTTCGACGAGGTCGACCTGCCCGACTACGAGGTCGAGTCCGTCAGCCGCGACAGCCACGCCGTCGCCGACCTGGGCGATGTCGTCGGCGAGTCGGTCACGCTGGAGGGCGTGGTCGTCCAGATCAAACAGACCGGCGGCCCGACCGTCTTCCAGGTCCGCGACGCGACCGGCATCGCCCCCTGTACGGCCTTCGAGGAGGCCGGCGTCCGCGCCTACGAGGACGTGCAACTGGACGACGTGGTACGCGTCGACGGCTACGTCGAGACGCGCGAGGGCGCCGTCCAGGTGGAAATCGACGACCTGCAGGTGCTCGACGGCGACGACGCCGAGAGCGTCCGGGCCGAGCAGGCCGACGACCTCGACGCGCTGGCCGAGCCCCACGACCCCGACCCGCTCGTCGAGTGGGCGGCCTTCGAGAAACTGCGCGACGACCTGCGCGCGGTCGCCCAGCGACTCCGCCGGGAGATCCTGGAGGGGCGTCCCATCCGGATGCGCCACCACGCCGACGGCGACGGCATCTGCGCGAGCGTCCCGATGCAGGTGGCCCTGGAACGGTTCATCGCGGACACCTACGAGGACCCCGACGCCGCCCAGCACCTCCTCAAGCGGCTGCCGAGCAAGGCGCCGTACTACGAGATGGAGGACGTGACCCGCGACCTGAACTTCGCCCTGGAGGACCGCGAGCGCCACGGCCAGCGGCTCCCGCTGCTGCTGATGCTCGACAACGGCTCGACCGAGGAGGACACCCCCGCCTACCGCAACCTCGCCCACTACGACGTGCCCATCGTCGTCGTCGACCACCACCACCCCGACCCCGACGCCGTCGGCGACCTGCTCGACGAGCACGTCAACCCCTACCTCCACGACGAGGACTACCGCATCACCACCGGGATGATGTGCGTCGAACTCGCGCGGATGATCGACCCGTCGATCACGGACGACCTCCGACACGTCCCCGCGGTCGCCGGCCTCTCGGACCGCTCGGAGGCCGACGCCATGGACGACTACCTCGAACTCGCCCGCGAGGAGGGCTACGACGAGGCCGAACTCCGCGACGTTGGCGAGGCGCTGGACTACGCCACCTTCTGGCTCAAGTACGACGACGGCGGCCAGCTCGTCACCGACGCGCTCAACGTCGACTGCGACGACGAGGAGCGCCACCGCGAGCTCGTCTCGTTCCTCGCGACCCGCGCGGAGCGCGACGTGGAGCGTCAGCTCGACGCCGCGATGCCCCACGTGGAACACGAGCGACTCGACAACGACGCCCACCTCTACCGCATCGACGTGGAGAACCACGCCCACCGGTTCACCTACCCCGCGCCCGGGAAGACGACGGGGAAGATCCACGACTCGAAGGTCGCCGAGACCGGCGACCCCGTCATCACCATCGGCTACGGCCCCGACTTCGCCGTCCTCCGTTCCGACGGCGTCCGGCTGGACATCCCGACGATGGTCGAGGAACTGAAGGCGGAGGTCGACGGCGGCGGCGTCAGCGGCGGCGGCCACCTCGTCGTCGGCTCGATCAAGTTCGTCCGCGGGATGCGCGAGACCGTCATCGACGCGCTGGTCGAGAAGATGGCCGACGCCGAGATCGACGAGGAGCTCGGGAGTTCGGCGGCGTTCACCGAGGACTGAGCTCTCCCCTCCGGCAACGTCAGCCACCGACACCCACGTTCTCGCCGAACTCGATCCGGCGTGCGACGAGCACCGCGAGCAGTGCGCAACCGCCGACGCCTGCGACGATCCCGACCGGGGGCGACGGCCCGCTCCCCCCACCGTTCCAGTCGGCAGCGAAGGCCGCCTCGTAGTACTCGCCGACCGCCTCGCCTTCGAGCGAGAGGACGACCTCCCGGTTGCTCCGGACCGACTCGCCGTTCCAGTTGAGGCTGCCGACGAGCGCCTGGTCGCCGTCGATCACGACGCCCTTCGCGTGGATCTTCTCGAAGTCGCCCCCAGGTTCGGCGAGCCTCGCGGCGAGGGGCAGGTCCTCGCGCTCGGCCACGCCGCGGAGGTGTTCGACCAGCCGGCGGTTCTCCTCCTCGACGTACCACGCGCCGCTCAGCAGGACGCGCACGTCGACGCCGCGGCGGGCGGCCCGGACCGTCGCGCGGAGGAAGCGCTGGTCCCGCCCGTCGACGCTCATCTGGATCACGTCGATGGACTCGTCGGCGCCGGCGAGCGCGGCGGTGACCGCGCGGCCCGCGTTGTCCGGCGCGACGAACAGCCGGGTGCGGTTCACGGGCACCGTCTCCGGTTCACGGTGGCCGGGATACGAACCGTTCGCGACGCTCGCCCGGTCGAACGAGCGGCCGCGCCGGACCTGTGACCACGGGCGGGCGCCCCGCCACTCGGCGTCGGCGCGGAAGGTCTCGGCGAGCCCCTCGACGATCCGGGGCTGTGAGACGACCGCGCCCCACCCGCGGCTGGCGTGGCCGCCGGTCCCCGCGGGTTTCCAGTTCTCCGTCAGCACGACCGCGCGGCCGTCCGCGACGGCGTATTTGGGGTGGTGGAACGCGTAGCGGCCGTGGGGTCCGCCGAGGAGTTTCACGGTGACGCCGGCGTCGACGAGCGAGTCGAGCAGCCGGGCCTGCCGGTCGGTGATCCCGTCGACCGGCTCGGCGTCCAGGAGGACGCGCACGTCGACGCCGCGCCGCTCTGCCCGTTCGAGCGCCCGCGCGACGCGCCCGGAGGTGAACGTGTAGCCCGCCAGCAGGATCCGGCTGTCGGCACTGCGAAGCACGTCGAGCGGCACGCCCGGCGCGTCGGGGAGCGTGAACGCCCGCGCGGTTCCCCCGGTCGCGGTGACGACCGGCCGGTCGGTCCGGCCCAGCGGTCGCCACGAGAGGGTCCCGCGGTCGCCGAACCGGCCGATTTCGCCCTCGGGCGCCTCGCGGTACCGGGCGCGCGCGACGGTCGCGTTGCCGCGCCGGAGCCGGATCCGCTCCCCGCCGTTGGCCAGTGCGACGCTCCCGTCCGCCGCGACGACCGGGCGGCGAGTGAGGTTCCGGACCGGCCGGGGCGTGGTCGTGACGGCGACGCGACCGCCGACCGTCCGGTTCGGCAGGACGAGCTCGCCGTCGCCGTCGGAGAGCCGATACTGGCCGAGATCGGTTCCGTTCGGCGTGTCGAGGACGACGAACTCGCCGTGGTCGCCGTCGGCGACGGGGTTCGGGTAGACCGCCGCGATCCGCGGGTCCGTCGGCTGGTTCGCCCCCGTCGCCTTCGACGGTGTTCCGGGGTCGGCGACCACACCGACCGCCGGACCGACCGCTCCCGCGACCAGTAGACAGACCGCCGCGAGCCGGGCCACTCTGGACACGCGAGTCGCTGGTCCCGCTCTCCGATATAAACCTCCGGGGCGGTCGGTGAGGTTCGCTGCCGGGGAAGACGGAGGGCGACCGACCCGGGGACCCAGAGTTTATCCGCCATCCCGGGACCACTCCGGCGCGATGGACCCACTGGGCCCCGGCCTGGCCGTCGACCCGTCGGCGACGCTGCTGTTCTGCGGGTTCGTGGCCGGCGGGGTCGCCCTGGGGACCGTCAGCGGGCTGACGCCGGGGATCCACGCCAACACGTTCGCACTGTTGCTCGCCGGGATCGCGCCGGCGATCCCGGGGCCGGTCCGGTACGTCGGCGCGGCGATGCTGGCCGCCGGGACGGTCCACACGTTCCTCGACGTGGTGCCGGCGCTCGCGCTGGGCGTGCCCGACCCGGCGATGGCCAGCTCGGCGCTGCCCGGCCACCGACTGGTCCTCGCCGGTCGTGGTCGCGAGGCGCTCCGGCTGTCCGCGCTGGGGAGCGCCGGCGCCGTGGTGCTCGCGGTCCCCCTCGCAGTTCCGATGACCCGGGCGATGACCGCACTCTACCCGACGCTTCGGGCGAACCTGTCGATCCTGCTGGCCGGTGTCGTCCTCGTCCTCGTCGCCACGGAGTCGACGAACCGCGGGCGAGTGGGCGCCGCGCTGTCGGTCGCGGCCAGCGGCGGACTGGGCGCAGTCGCGCTGGACCTCCCCGCGGGCGGGCTCGTCGACTCCGGCGGGATGCTCGCGCCCATCTTCACCGGGCTGTTCGGCGCGCCGGTCCTGCTGGACGCGCTGACCGGCGAGGGCGTCCCCCCGCAGGACGACCCCGCCGTGGCGACCGCTCCGCGTACCGTCGCAGGGTTCGCGCTCGCGGGGACCCTCTCCGGCGCGGTGGTCGGGTACGTCCCGGGCGTGTCCAGCGCCATCGCCGCGACGGTCGCGTTGCTCGCCGTCCCCGGCGGTGGCGGGATCGGTGCGGAGCGCGAGCCCGACGGTGCGCGCGGATTCGTCGTCACGACCAGCGGCGTGAACACCGCGAATACGATATTTGCGCTGCTGGCGCTGATCGCCCTCGGGACACCCCGGACCGGCGTCATGGTCGCGATGGACGAGGCCGGCGTGCCGCTGGACCTGCCGCTGTTGCTCGGGAGCGTCCTCGCCGCCGCGGCCTGCGGGTTCGTGCTCGTGGTGACGCTGGGCGACGGGTACCTGCGGCTGGTCGGCCGGGCCGACTACACGCGGCTCTCTGTGAGCGTGCTCTGTCTCGTCGTGGTCGTGATCGCCGTGTTGACCGGCCCGCTCGGCGTCGGCGTGTTCGGTGCCTCGACGGTGGTCGGGCTGGTCCCCGTGACGTTCGGCGCTCGCCGGGCCTCGCTGATGGGTGTGTTGTTGGTTCCGTTGATTCTGGGTGTTTGAGTGGGTGATCGTGACTTGTTTTCGAGACCGCGAGTTCGGTGCTCGTTACCTGTCGTCTCGACTGCAGGGGACAGCAGATGATGAACGCCCTCGGCGCGCTCGCCAGGAGTTGGATCGACCGCACTCGACAGTAAGCGCTGAAAGCCCTCGGCGTGCTCGCGGTCGCTGAGACGGGATATCCGCGCTCTCCGCACCGCCCGCGCGGATAGTGCCCGCTCAGACGACTAAAATGAACGCGAGCCCGCCTCGCCCTTTCAGTCCGCCAGGACCGCACCGCAGACCGCCCCGCACAGCACCGCAGACCGCCACGAGCCTCCCCAGCCGATTCGCTCACTCGCTCCGCTCGCTCCCTCATCCCTCGCGCGGCTACGGTCGCGCGCATGAAAGCGCGCTCCAGCGCGCGCCACGGCGGACGGTCACAGGCGCTCAGATGTAGTCCTGCCCGCGGAAATAGGAGAGCATGACGAGGGCGACGAGCAACATTCCGACCATGACCGCGGGGTAGGCGTAGGGCCAGGCGAGTTCGGGCATGTTGTAGGGGCTGTCGGCGAAGTTCATGCCGTAGACGCCGACGACGAACGTGAGCGGGATGAAGATGGTCGCGACGACGGTGAGGACTTTCATCACCTCGTTGGTGGACTGGGAGAGGGTGTTGAGGTAGATGTCCCGCGCGCCGGAGGCCAGGTCGCGGTAGGTCTCGGTGAGGTCGACCAGCTGGACGAGGTGGTCGTACACGTCCCGGAAGTACTTCTCCGTCTCCTCGTCGACCTGGGCGGGGTCACCCCGGGCGAGGACGCCGACGGCCTCGCGGGTGGGCCAGGCGAGCTTGCGAAAGGAGAGGAGTTCGCGGCGGACGCTGTTGATGGCTTCGAGCGTCTCGATGTCCGTCGAGGTCGTGACGGCCTCCTCGACGGCCTCGATGTCGTCCTCGATCTCGTCGAGCAGGGCGAAGTACTCGTCGACGACAACGTCGACGACGCGGTAGGCGGTGAAGTCGGCGCCGCGGTGGAGGAGCCGCTCGTCGCCCGAGCGGACCGCCTGTCGGACGCCGTCGACCGGGTCCGCGGGGCCGGGCGAGAGGGTGACCAGCCAGTCGTCGCCGACGAAGACGCCGACGGGCACGTCCCGGATCTCCTCGTCGAAGGTGGTCTCGCCGCCGCGGAGCGCGGCGCGCTTGACGACGACGAGGGTGTAGTCGTCGTACTCCTCGGTCTTGGGGCGGACGCCCTTGCACACGTCCTCGACGGACAGCGGGTGGATGTCGAAGGCCTCGGCGACCCGGTCCATCTCGGCGCGGTCGGCGTCCGCGGCGTGGACCCAGGTCGTCCCCCGCGCGGCGCGGGCCGCGGCGAGGTCGTCGTACTCCGTGACTTCCTCGGCCCGGTAGACGAGCGCGGCCGTCACGACTCGCCCTCCGGCGGCTTCGACCGGCCGATGGCCGCGAGCGTGACGCCCACCATCACGGCGGTCACCGACAGCGACCGCCCTGGGTAGGGTGCGGCGACGGCGACCGCGTACCCGACGGTGCCGGCCGCGGTGAGCGCGAGGCCGACCGGGAGCGCCGCTCTCATGTCCCTCTCCGACGGCCGCGAGCGACAAAAGCGTATGCCGGCTGCAGTCGCCCGTCGGCCGTCAGGCGTTGGTCGCTCTCTGCCGCGCTCGCCACCGCGGAGGACAACTCCGGCGGGACAAGACACTTACCGGGTCCCGCGGAGTGGCCGAGTGTATGGTCCACTGCCCTGAATGCGAGACGGAACTCGCCGAGAAAGAGGACGTGGAGTTCGTCGACATGGACGCGAAGATGGCCGGGATCTTCCGCTCCTCCAAGCGGTTCTACGTGGTCGGGTGCGCCGACTGCGGCGCCGCGATCGGGAGCGGCGTCGCCGGCGGCGGCGGATAATCGAGAGGAAGCGAAAACGGCTCGGGCGGCGGCTGTCCTCTCACTCGGGCGGATGGCGGAGTCCGGCCAGCAACGTGTCGACCCGCGAGCGCTCGTCGACCGCCTCGGGGTGGACGGCGACGACGGTCACGAAGTCGCCGTCGTGTTCGACCGTCGCGAGGTGGATCGTCGCGTTCGTCTCCACGCCGCCCATCCGCTGGGTGGCGGTGTACTCCGAGACCGTCCGCGACTCGCCGAGGAACTCGACCGACCGGTTGGACTGGAACTCCACGTCCGACAGCCCGGACGAGGCGCTCACGAACCGGCGGAGGAGCCGTTCGTCCGAGAGCGACCCGATGGGGTTGACCGACGTGCCCGCGACCGTCGCGGCGGGCGACGTGAAGACGGTCACCCGCGCGAAGTCGCCCTCCACGCCCTCGGCCAGCGTGACGGTGCGGTTGTACCGCCGGAGTTCGCTAGAGACGACCACCTGGCGGGTCTGGCCCGCCACCGAGACGTTGTGCGTGCTGTTGGGCGAGCCGCTGGCCGCCAGCTGGTAGCCCGTCTCCTCCAGCGTCGCGTCGTCGACCTCCGTCGCGTTCGCGGCGAACCCGAGCGGTTCGCTCCCGGTGAGAAAGCCGATACACCCGGCCGTCGCAAGCAGGACGACGAGCGTGACGCCGATACCCGCCTCGCGTGACCGTATCATGTAACCGAAATTATCGCGGCGAAAGATAAACCCGCCGGCGCGGACCGGGGAGCGGCGGCGAGTGACACCGGCGGAAGTCGATGCCCGTGCTACTCGAAGCGGTAGGTCGGCCCGTCGTCGCTATCCTCGACCGCGACGCCGATGTCGTCGAGGCGGTCGCGCAGTTCGTCGGCCCGCTCGTAGTTGCCCGCCTCGCGTTCCTGCTCGCGCAGGTCGAGCACGAGTTCGACCAGGTCCTCGGCGACCCGCACCTCGCCGCCGTCGGCCGTCCCGAACGAGAGGCCGAACACGTCGCCGCCGAGTTCCTCGAAGGCGTCGATGGCCCGCTTGAGCCCCGGGAAGTCGTAGCGGTCGCGGTCGTCGACGTGGGCGTTGACCGCCGAGGCCAGCTCGAGGAGGGCGGCCATCGCCTCGCGGGTGTTGAGGTCGTCGTTCATCGCCGCCTCGAAGTCCGCGCGAGCCGACTCGACGGCCTCCCGCAGGGCCGGGTCGGCGGCGTTCGCGTAGGCGTCGACGCTGTCGGCGGCCTCGACCGCCCGCTCGTAGCCGCGTTCGAGCTGTTCCCACCGTTCCTCGGCCTCGGCCAGCGTCTCCTCGGAGAAGGTCGGATCCGCCGAATAGACGGTCGAGACGAAGAACGTCCGGAGGGTGTCGACGCCGAACTCCTCGATGGCCGCCCGCGCGGTCGTGAAGTTCTGCAGGCTCGAGGACATCTTCTCGTCGGCCACCTGGACCATCCCGGTGTGCAGCCAGTACTTCGAGAACTCCTGGCCCGTCGCGCACTCGCTCTGTGCGATCTCGTTTTCGTTGTGCGGAAAGACCAGATCCGACCCCGCGACGTGGATGTCGAAGGTCTCCCCGAGGTGGGTGGTCGACATCGCCGAGCACTCGATGTGCCAGCCCGGCCGGCCCTCGCCCCACGGCGAGTCCCAGGTCTGCGCCTGCTGGGCGGCCTCCTCTGCGGGCGCCGCGTCCTCGTGCTGGTGGTCCGCTATCTCCTCGGGGTCGACGCCGCCGGCCTTCCAGAGCGCGAAGTCCGCGGGGTTGCGCTTCTCGGCGAGTTCGTCCTCGTCGCCCTGGACCTCCGACTCCTCGACCTCCTGGTTGGAGAGCTTGCCGTAGTCGTCGTCGGCGGTCACGTCGAAGTACACCGACCCGTTGGACTCGTAGGCGTAGCCCTCCTCGATCAGCGTCTCCACCATCGCGATGATCTCGTCGATGTGCTCGGAGACGCGGGGATACACGTCGGCGCGCTTGAGGTTGAGCGCCCGCATGTCCTCGATGAACGACTCGGTGTAGTGGCGGGCGACCTCGGCTTCGTCCTCCCCCACTTCGCCGACGCGGGCGACGATCTTCTCGTTGACGTCGGTGAAGTTCTCGACGTGGCGCACGTCGTAGCCCAGGTACTCCAGCCACCGGTGGACCACGTCGGTGTGGGTCCACGTCCGGGCGTGGCCGACGTGGGCCGGGTCCGAGGTCGTCAGGCCGCAGAGATAGAGGGTGACCTCGTCGTCGTCGACCGGCTCGAACGCCTCCCGCTCGCCCGTGAGCGTGTTCGAAAGCTGGAGCGTCATTGTCGGATGCCAGCGCGGGCGTGCGCTTCAATCCGTCGGATGCGTGTCGGGAACTGCCACCCGGCGACACGCGCCGCGGGTCCGTCTCCGCGTGAGAACCAGTCAGGACAGTCCAAACCGCTCGACCTGTTCGGCCGGCGCGTCGAGTTCGGCCAGGGCGTCCCCGAGGAGTCCGCGCATGCGCTCCAGTTCCGCCGGCCGTTCGTCGACGAGATTCCGCTCCTGGCCCGGGTCCTCGGCGGTGTCGAACAGCATCGGTTCCGCCGCCTGTCGACGCCCCGACCCGGCGGGGTACCGCCAGACCGCGTCGTCGGCGTACGGCAAGCTGTCGACCTCCGCCTCCCCGTCTTTCCCGCGCATGTGCATCGTCGAGTAGATGTTCACGGTCGCGTCCGTGTCGCCGGGATGGAAGTAGGTGTACCGGCCGTCAGTGACGCAGGCGTCCGCGCCGAAGTAACCGTACAGGGCGTAGTCGCGATGGTGGTCGGCGTCACCGCGCACGAGCGGGAGGAGACTCCGGCTATGGGTACGGTTGGGGACCTCGGCGTCGAGGCTCTCCAGGAGGGTGGCGTAGACGTCCACCGCGGACGTGAGGGCGTCGACTCGTCCCGCGTGGCCGTCGGGGTGGTGGACCATGAGCGGCGTGTTCGCGATGGCGTCGTAGACCGGCATGTAGTTCTTCATGACGAACCCGTGTTCCCCGAGCATCTCCCCGTGGTCGGTGGTCACGACGACGACGGTGTCGTCCCAGGCGTCCTGGCGGTCGAGCCGGTCGAGCACGCGACCGAACCAGCGGTCGACCATGGTGACCTTGCCGGCGAACTGCGAGACGACGAACTCCAGCTGGCGGTCGGTCAGCCCCTGCTGCTCGACGGGAGCGTAGTCCGGCCAGTGAACCAGCTCCCGGTCCGTCGGATCCTCGTCGGTGTACATCGACGCGTACGGCTCCGGGCAGTGGAACGGTTCGTGGACGTCGAAGGAGTCGACGTAGCAGAACCACTGGTCCCACTCGTCGTTGTCACGCAGCCACTCCGCGGTCCGGGAGAACACCTTCGGGGCGAAGAAGTCCCGTTCGTCGAGGTCGTCGAACTCGGCGACGTTGCGAGCGTACGCGCCCGCACGTCCGGGTCCGGGGTCGGCCGGGTCGACGTCGTGGCGGTTGTCCTGGGCCAGGAGTCGCTCGTCGGGGAACCGCGGTGCGGTCTGCCAGTGGTCGTACTCGTGGCCGCGGACGAACTCGAAGCCGTCGTAGTCCTCGTAGTACCCGTGACTGCCGTGTTCGAAGTAGTGGTAGTGGTCGGTAACCAGTTGCGTGACGGCACCGGCCTCGCCGGCGAGGGCGGGGACGGTCGCGTCGTACGGCTCGACCGGACCCCAGGGCCGCCAGAGGAACTCCTGGATCCCGCACATGAACTCGCGACGCTGGGGCATACACGGCAGGCTCCCGGCGTAATGGTTCTCGAAGACGGCGGCCCGCTCGGCGAATCGGTCCAGGTTCGGCGTCGCGACGTCATAATCACACACGCGCGGTCGGTCGCGGTACGCACCGAGGAAATCCCGGCGGAGGCTGTCGATAGTGACCAGGAGGACGTCGTGGCCGGCCATGGGCACCAGTCGGTCGCCCGGTGTCAAGAAAGTCCGGCGTCCGGACCCGGGTCACCCTCCGAGCGCGTCCTCGACGGCCCGCACCGCATCCGCGCCGTCGCGGCGGCTGACGACCACGACCAGCGACCCGCCGCCGACGGCGGCCGCCTCCACGGCCACCCCGGCGGTCGCCAGCCGGCCGAGCACCTGCCGGAGCGCCGCGGCGTCGGCCTCGCCGCCCGCGGTGATCGCCGTCAGCGACCCCGCGTCCGGAACGAGCGCCAGGTCGCCCACCGCGAGGACGGCGTCGGCGGGGTCACCCTCGCCCAGTCCGCTCTCCATGCTCACCGGCGGGGCATCGCCTGGGCGCTCGTAGTCGGGCAGATCCTCGGCGAACCGGCGGAGCGCGGCGACCACCGCATCGGTCTCGCCATCCACGTCGAGAAAGCGGGCGGCGGCGGTGTAGTTGACCACGCCCGCCCGGAGCGCGTCGTACAGGAACGGGTGGCGCCGGACGGCCTCGCGGGTGTCCGCGGCGAGTGTCATACCCGCCGGATGGACGCCGGGTGCGAAAAATCCCGGGGTGCGGTCGAAATCTGTCGCTCCGGCGCCGCCGTCGGCGACGGCCAACGACACCCCTTTGGGGGACTCGTCCGTATCGGCGTGTATGGAAGCGCTCGTCATCGTCGCCCACGGCTCGCACCTCAACGCGGGGTCGAGCGCACCGACGTTCGACCACGCAGACACCATCCGCGCCACCGGCGCATTCGACGAGGTCCGGGAGGGGTTCTGGAAGGAGGAACCGTCCTTCCGCGAGGTCCTCCGGACCGTCGAGAGCGACGAGGTGTACGTCGTCCCCCTGTTCGTCTCGGAGGGCTACTTCACCGAGGAGGTCATCCCCCGCGAACTGCGCCTCGACGACTGGGACCCCGAAGCCTGGGATTCGGACGGCACCAGCGCCACGCACGCGACGCTCGAAGCGACGGACGTGGACAAGACGGTCCACTACTGCGGCCCGGTCGGCACCCACGAGGCGATGAGCGACGTGATCGTCCGCCGTGCGGAGTCGGTGACCGGCGACCCCGACGTGGGCGAGGTCTCCGACTCGTCAGACTCGGAGGCTCGTCGGAGTCTCTCCGACGGTGGGTTCGGCCTCGCCGTCGTCGGCCACGGCACCGAGCGCAACGAGAACTCCGCGAAGGCCATCGAGTACCACGCCGACCGCATCGCGGAGATGGATCGGTTCGACGAGGTGGAGGCGCTGTTCATGGACGAGGACCCCGAGGTCGACGACGTGACCGACTTCTTCGACAGCGACGACGTCGTCGTCGTACCCCTGTTCATCGCCGACGGCTACCACACCCAGGAGGACATCCCCGAGGACATGGGGCTGACCGACGACTACCGCGAGGGCTGGGACACCCCCGCCGAGGTCGACGGCCACCGGATCTGGTACTCCGGGGCCGTGGGGACCGAGCCGCTGATGGCCGACGTGGTGCTCGAACGGGCTGCCGACGCGGGCGCCGACGTGGCCGACGCTGTCGAGCGCGTGCGGGCGGAGACCGGGAGCGCCGAACCGGCCGACGACTGAGGTCGACGACCGTCGGACGACCCGGCGGGTGACCGCCGGCGGGGCGGTGACTGGAGGGCGATGCGTCAGGGGCGGCTACGAACCGTCGACCTCGGCGTCGTCGTCGGCGAGCGCCGCGCGGATCTCGCGGAGGGAGTTGATGCCGTACAGCCCGAGCGCGAGCCACGCGATCGAGAACACGACGCCGAGGACGGCGAACGCGAGGCCGAGGGTGGTCTCGTCGATTGCGACCATTGCACTCGAACGTAGCGCGCCGAACCAGTTAAGATGGTAGCCGCGGCTTCACTGGGTGAAGTCGAGCCACTGGCTTGACACTCCGGGAGGACGGTGGATACGTGTGGATGAGGACACCGACGTCGACACCGTGGCGTCGCTGCTCGGCGACGACTGCGCGCGGACGATCCTCGAAGCCACGGCCGCCGAACCGCTCTCGGCGGAAGAACTCGCCGAGCGCTGCTCGGTGTCCGGGCCGACCGTCTACCGCCGCCTGGAGACGCTTCGCGAGCAGGACCTGGTCGCCGAACAGACCCGCGTCGACGACGACGGCCACCACTACAAGGTGTACACCGCGACGCTCGACCGGGCCGTCGTCGACCTCACGGAGGACGGCTTCGAGATACGGCTCAGCCGCACCGGACGGATGGCCGACCGCTTCACCGAGTTCGTGGAGGACCTGAGATGAGCGCACCGCTACACTTCGCGGCGACGGCCAGCGGACTCGTCCCGGCTGTCACGACCACCCTGATCGCCGTCCTCGGATTCGCCGTCGGCTACGTCGCCTACCGCGGCTACCGCCGCAACGAGAGCCTGCCGATGCTGTTCGTCGCCGCGGGCTTCCTCGTCGCGTTCTGGACGCCCGGCGTCCTGTTCGGCGGGTTCGCGCTCCTCGACGCGGTCGCGACGTTCGCCCCCGGCCTGCGGTCGACGGTCCGCACCGCGTTCGCGCTGGCCGCCGACCTGGCGACGGTCGTCGGCCTCTGCTGTATCCTCTACGGGCTGTGGACCCCCCGGCGGTGACCGTCGTTCGTCGCAGACGGAGGGCTTTATTCGGGCGCGGTCCCTCACTCCGGGTATGAACGCGCAGGTGGACCCGGCGCAGGTGGAGGCGGTCGCCGAGGCCGCCGCGGACGGCATCGAGTTCGACGGGTTCGCGGCGGAGACCGAGGGCGAGGGGTACGTCCTCGCCACCGACGAGGGGTCGAAGCGGGTCGTCCACGGCGAGGACCTGTCCGACGCCGCCGCCGACTACGCCGCCCACGTCACCAACTGGTACTTCTGGCACGCCGAGGCGCCGCAGGCCGACGAGCGGTGGGCCTTTCTCCGCTGGCTCGAACGCGCCGACGACGAGCGGGTCCCCGACCGATACGACGCGCTCGCGGCGGGCCTCACCCGCGAGTGGGGCCAGCTACGGGTCACCGCCACCGTCGACGGGACCGGCACCCGGCGCTACGACCTCCGCCACGTCGACGACGCCGACGCCGACCCCGCCGACCTCGACGACCACGACGACCCGCTGGACGCCCGCGAGATCGCGAAACACGACGACCGCGAGCGCTACCGACCGCTCAAGACCGCGCCCACGCTGCGGACCGGCTGGTGGTTCCCCGACCTGGACGCGGCCGACCTGGTCACCGCCGTCGAGTACTTCTACCCGGCGACGGTCGCCAACTGGCACCGCGAGCGGCAGGGCGACCTCGACGTGTCCCACTGGCGCGACACCGTCGACCGCCAGACCGGGATCTACGGGGTTGTCAGCACCTGGGACCGCGGCGAGGGCCACGAGCACGTCGACTGGGTCGCGGAGGCCTGCTGCGACGATTCGCAGTGTCTCAAGCGTCGGGAGTGGCAGTACGACGACGAGACCGACCTCAACGTGGACGGCGGCGACGGCGAGTTCCCCTGCCGCGAACCGTGCTCGCTGGTCATCTCCGCCGCCCGCCGCTGGACGAAACTGGAGGGCGAGCAGTCCCGTACCTACGAGTTCGAGCTCACGCCCAGCGAGAAGGAACAGGTCGAGGCGATAATCGACGCCGTCGCGGACGGCCGCGCCGACGAGATCCGCGAGGCCGACGTGCGAGACGACGCCAACCGCTATCGCGCGCGATTCCTCCGCGCCAAGCGCTTCGACGAGGAGGGAAACCTCTCGGGCACGCCGACCGAGCCTGACGAAGGGGGAGACGCGAACGACGACGCCGAAAGCGGTGACGGCGAGGCGGGGTCGGCCGACGAGCAGGAAGCAGACGAGGAAGCGAGCGAGTAGACCAGGGCTGGGCGCCCCGGGTCACCGGGTCACTCGCCGGCGAGCGCGATGTAGACGGCGACGAGGACGCCGACGAGCACGGCGACCGCGCCGGCGACGACGACGATGTCGTCGACGAACACGACGAGCACCGCGGCGACGGCCAGCGCGGCGACGCCGAGGCCGAGGACGGCCAGTTGCGGGCTGGCGGCGACGGGGACGGACCCGCCGTCGCTGCCCTCGTCGGGCTCGCGGGGCTGGGGTTCCGAGAGGGACTCGTCGACCTCGACGGTGGACTCTTCCTCCTCGGGTTCGGTGATCCGGACGGTGACGTAGCGGGTCTCGGCGCCGTAGGCGGAGGCGATCTTCAGCGTCCCGGTCGCCTCGCCCGCCCCCTCGACGCCGACGTGGACCGCCCGACGGCTCTCCCCGTCGACGAAGTGGTTGCTGGCCTCCAGGGCCGCGATCTCCGAGAGGTCGTCGTCGAGGTGGAGGTGGACGTGGACCGACCCGCCGTGGTTGACCACGCCGATGTCGAACGACCCGTCCGTCTCGAAGGCGTCGGGCACCTCCAGCGCGTGGAGCGAGTCCCGGTTGACGTGGACGGGCAGCGTATCCCCTGGCACGTCTCCGAGTCGGCGCGGCCGGTAGAAAAAGGTTCAGGGCCGTCCGCCGCTCAGGCCGGCGCCTCGTCGCGCATGTCCGGCGGCAGCAGGTTCGGGATGCCGTCCTCGATGGGGTAGACCTCGCCGCAGTCGGTACAGGTGAGCGTCCCCGAGATGATCTCCTCGTCGTCGCGCTCGGTGACGTCGAGTTCGAGGTCGTGCTTGTCCAGCGGGCAGCAGACGATGTCCAGCAGGTCCTCCTTCATGGCCACACCTCCGGACGGCGAGCAAAAAAGCGTGCCGGACGGGTGCGAGCCGCCGTCGAACCCCGCGCCGGCCGGGACGGGACGCCGCCGACAGTCCGACTCGACTACCCGGGACGGGACGCCGCCGACAGTCCGACTCGACCCGCGGCCCATGCCGCCCGGGGTCACCCGGGAGGCGCCGGCAACAGCGCTATTGCATCCGCGGCGGTAGCGCCGCCATGGCACACCTCCCCGAGGAGCCGAAACGGTACGTCTGCGAACGGTGTCTGGTCGTCCACGCCGGGGTTCCCATCCACGAGTCCGGCGGGAGCCACAGCTTCGAGCCGCCGGACGCCTGCGGCGGCTGTGGCGCCTCGTCGTTCGTCGAGTTCGCCGACTGGGTCCACCACCACGAGTAGGCGCCGTCGGCGGCGGAGTGCGGGTCGTCCCCGCCGAGCTGCGCGGTCCGTCACTGACGAACGGCCCGGTCAGTCGCCGACGAGCGGCCCGACCCGGCGAACGTCGGCGGCGAGCCGGTCGGCGTGTTCCAGCCGGATGTCGCGGGCCTCGGACGGGGAGACGGTCGCCCGGCCGTCGATCTCGTGGGACACGGGGTCGTAGGCGGACACGTCGAAGCCCATCCGGTCGAGATACGACCGGACCGACGAGGAGGTAAGCCCGTCCCGGATCGCGTCGTTGACGTAGCCGATGACGGCGTCGAACTCCGGGAGGACGAGCTCGTCGTGACCGATCCGGCCGCGGTCGCCCTCGATCCGCACGTCGACCTCGTCCAGCCGGCCGACCAGCGCGGCGAGGCGGTCGGCGAGCCGGACCGCGTCGCTCGGGAGCGCGGCGTCGGGCGAGCGCCACTCGACGGTCGAGAACGCCTCGCGGAACTGGACCGGCGTCCAGACGGCGCTCTCGGGGTCGAAGTGTTTCGCGACCGCCCGGCGCTGGACGCCCGCGTCGATGGCGGCCGTCTCGAAGTCCTCGTAGCGTCGCTCCAGCCGGCGGGTGTACTCCTCGCGGTCGTCGACGTACGGCCACAGCCGGCCCTGGTGGGGGAGGTCGTCGTAGGCCATCCAGCGGTAGAGCTTCGAGCGCGCGCCCGCGGCGAGGCGCTGGCCCCGGAAGTACGGCGAGGCGTTGACAAGCGCCAGCGCCGGGTCGAGCGCGACGAAGGCGTTGTGCTGGTCGACCGCGACCCCGGGCTGTTGCTCGACGTGGACGTGCGTGCCCGCGCAGTGGCGGACGTACTCGAAGTCCGACCCGACGACCTCGTTCTGGACGCGCGTGCGGGCCGACGGGATCTCGGCGATCTCATCGGCGTGGACCGGCGTCGCGAGCGGGACGAGCCGCTTGCCGAGTTCGTCGGCACGGTCGAGGACCGTCGCCACCCGCTCCGTGAGTTCCTCGCGCAGCGCCGCCGTCGTCGCGCAGGGTGTCGTCTTGATCTCCAGCAGCGGCTCGACGAACTCCCGCTCGGCGCCGGGCGACGCGTCGACCAGCGCCCCCGGCTCCGTCAGCCGCCCCCGTTCGTCTATCACCCAGTACTCGACCTCGACGCTCCGCCGTATCGGTGAGTCGTGTGCTGACACTGTTCCCTCGTGCGACTCCGACCGCGGTTCATCACTCCCCGGGCTCGCCGACCCGGCCGAGCCCGTCCGTGTGTCTGATACACATACCCGTGGATCGGCAGCGGGCAAGTACCTTTCGCGGAGCGGAAAATATTGCAGGAGGGGTCGGTCGTGGTGGGGACGAGGCGCCGGTGTCCCGGGCCGAGAGGGGTCGGTGTCCCGGGCCGACGGGGTCAGTGTCCGCGAACCGACGGGGCCGGCGGCCATAAACCGGCGGGGTCGTCCGGGCCGGGGTCAGAAGGGGTACTCGCGAACGACGGTCTCCGAGCGGCCGGGGCCGACGCCGACGGCGTACACGTCAGCGTCGAGTTCGTCCTCGAGGTACGCGAGGTAGGTCTTCGCGTTCTCGGGCAGCGCGTCGTAGCCGTCCTCGGCGACTTCGCCCCAGTCACACTCCTCCCAGCCGTCGAACGTGCGGAACTCGGCCTCGCAGTCGGCCCACCGCTCGGTCGTGGCGGGCATGGTGTGCAGTTCCTCGCCGTCGAGCCGGTAGGCGTGGCCGACCTTCACCTCGTCGAGCCCGGCGAGGGTGTCGACGTGGTTGACGGCAAGCCCGGTGAAGCCGTTGACGCGGGCGGCGTGGCGCAACATTGGCACGTCGAGCCAGCCGACCCGTCGCGGGCGGCCGGTGACAGTGCCGTACTCGCCGCCCTCCTCGCGGATGTAGGTCGCGAGTTCCTCGCGTTCCGTTTCGGGGTTCTCGGGGTCGCCGTCGTAGCCCGGGGTGTCGCCGGGGACGCCGCCCAGTTCCGTCGGCATCGGGCCGCTGCCGACCCGCGAGAGGTAGGCCTTGACGATGCCGACGACCTCGCCGTCGCCGACGACGCCCGGGGCGACGCCGGAGCCGACGGCCGCGCCGCCCGCCGTCGGGGTCGAGGAGGTGACGAACGGGTAGTTGCCGTGGTCGATGTCGAGGATCGTACCCTGCGCGCCCTCGAACATCACGTTGTCGCCGGCGGCCAGCCGGTCGGCCAGGAAGTCGCCGGCGTTGACGGTCATGTCCTCCTCGGCGAGCCGTTCGCCGTAGCCGGCGAACTCGTCGTAGAGGGCCTCGACGTCGAGCGCCTCGGGGTCGTCCAGGTCGTCGGCGTCGAGGCCGAACACGTCCTCGACGAGGGCGCGCTTCTGCGGAACGGCGTACTCCAGCCGGTCCCGGAGGACCTCGGGGTCGAGCAGGTCGCCGACGCGGACGCCGCGGCGGCCGGCCTTGTCCTCGTAGGTGGGGCCGATGCCGCGGCCGGTGGTACCGATCTCGTCGTCGTCCTCGCTCTTGACTTCCTCCTCGATGCCGTCGAGGAGCCGGTGGTACGGGAGGATGACGTGGGCGCGCCGGGCGACGCGCACGTCGGGGTCGAGGCCGCGCTCGCGGAGGGCGTCGAGTTCGTCGAACAGCGTGCGGGGGTTGACGACGCAGCCGTTGCCGAGCACGTTGACCTTGCCGCGGATCGCGCCGCTCGGCACGAGCGAGAGCTTGTACTCCTCGCCCTCGTGGACGACGGTGTGGCCGGCGTTGTCGCCGCCCTGGTAGCGAACGACGACGTCGGCCGCCTCGCCGTAGACGTCGACGATGCCACCCTTCCCCTCGTCGCCGAGCTGCGAACCGACGATGGTGACGGTCATACACCCGAGATTCCGCTGGCCGGTGTAAACAGATTACGGTCCGGCGTTCGCCCCGCCGGGTCGCCCCGCCGCCCGGCCGACCGGGTGTCGCTCCCGACAGTCCGTGCGCTGTCCGGCGATCGACCGCTGCCGGTCGGCCGCCCGCCCGACCGGAATCGTTAACTGGTACCACGGGGAAGTCCGAAAGTGTTAGCCGGTCGCGCGGCCTCCGGCAAGAACGCCGCGGTCGGGGCCGCTCGCCCTCCGTCGATTCCCGGACCGACAGCAACCTTTAAAACCCTCAAACACAAGTTAACAATTGCCATGATAGACAGACTTGAGAAGGAAGTAGATATGCTGGAGCGTCATCTGCAGGTTCTGCGGATGGTGATCCAGAACGAGCCGATCGGGATCGTGAAGATGTCCAACGAGACGGGCTACCCCCACCACAAGGTTCGCTACTCGCTGCGCGTCCTCGAGGAGGAGAACCTCATCGAGCCGTCGAGCCAGGGGGCCATCACGACGGAACAGACGGGGGAGTTCGTCGAGGACCTGGACGACAAGATCGACCATATCATCGAGAAGCTCGAGGGCATGAAGATCGAGGAAGCGGCCGAAGTCGAGAACTGAATTTTCGGGACCGCAGTCGAGCACTGCGCTTTCGGGACCGTCTCAGAGTTCCGGGACCGCCAGGTGGAACTTCTCCTCTCGCGCCTCGACGAGACAGAGGTGATACCCCTGTTTGCGGGTCAGCTTCACGAAGCTCTCCCGCTTGTCGCGGCTGAGCAGCCCCCCGCTGGTCGCCTCTGCGGCCGTCTCCAGCGCCTCCGGCTCGAAGAAGCTCGACGTGACGAGGAACGACGCGCCCAGCGACTCCGTGGACTCGCCGACGTGCGAGGAGGCCGTCACGAGCGACGACATCATGCTCTCGGAGGCCGCCTGCCGGGAGTCGTTCATATTCGCGGTCAGCAGGGCGTTGCCCATCCGGTCGCGCATCACCACGTCGAACGACTCCTGGCTCCGGCGCTCCTGACCGTCCTCGGTGTACTCGGTGCTGACCGACCCGTTGAGCTCGGCGCGGTCGATCTTCGGGATCGCGTCGTAGAGGTCCTGCAGCGCCGACACCTTGCCGGTGTCGCGGATCTCGTAGAGCAGGTCCTCGATCACCCAGGTGACGAAGCGGAACTGCATCGTGTCGTGGAGGAACTCGTCGAACGGGCGGCCGCCGACCGAGACCGAGTCGCTGTCGAACTGGGTGTGGTACTCCAGGCCGAGGTTCTCGGCGACCTCCTGGCGGCCCGCCTCGCCGGCGTGGGCCGTCTCCAGCGTCGGCTTGCCCTTCGACCCGTAGCGGACGAAGAGGTTCGTCTGGTCGAGCGCCTCGCCCGGACTCAGCCGCTGTTCGGCGTCGACCGCCGCGCCGAATTCCTCCTCGATCTCGGCGATCTGGCCCTCAAGTCGCTCGATTTCGGACTGTAGCTCCGCGACCTCCGACTCCAGCTCGTCGCGTTCGCGCTCCAGGTCGTCGCGTTCGGACTCGACGCGCTCGATGCGGGACTGCAGGTCGTCACGCTCGGCGCGCACGTCCTCCAGCTGCGACCGGAGGTCGTCGCGTTCGTCCTCGGCGGCCGCGAGATCCGCCTCGAGCTGCTCGATCTCGCGCTCGCGGTCGGCCAGCTCCTCTTCGAGCTCCGCGACCCGCTCGTCGGCCCCCTGACGCCGGGGTTCGGGCTCGCTCGCCCGCGACTCCGCCGGCGACCCGTTCGCGGTCCGCGGCTCGCTCGACTGGGCTTCGGGGCGCGTCTCCGAGGCGTTCGCGGTCCCCCGGTCGCGGGGATCGGTCCTGCCGCCCCGGTCGCCGCCCTCGCGGGCGGGCGAGGCGGAGTCGGCGCGGTCCTCGACCGCCGACGTGGCGGCGTGGTTCGGCGAGCCTGTCGCCGCAGCGTCGTCGGGCGTCGCCGCAGCGGCGGCGGCCCCGTCGTCGGACTCCCGGCTGGTCGTCCGCGAGGGGTCCAGCGACGGGATGGAGTGGGTCTCCAGCTGGTCCGGACTGGTGGCGGCGCCCGCCGCGTTCCCGGCGTCGGCGCCCCTGCCGGTCCCCTGGGGCTCGTCCGTGGGAGCGCCCGCGTCGGCGGTCCGTCCCGGCGAATCGGCCGCGCCGCCGGCCTGGTCGCGGACCGCGTCGTGGCCCGGATCGCTCGCCCGCGCGTCGGTCGTCCGCGGCTCCGCCGACTCGCCCTGTCGACGGTCGGGCGACCCTGCGCGGCCGGAACTCGCGCGGGACTCGCGGTCGGCGGGGGCGTCCGGGTCGCGACCCGCGCGT
>NZ_JBLKNX010000009.1:0-195315 GCF_051414055.1 Halosimplex halobium | reverse complement strand
CGGGACAACTTCCCCAATGAAGCGGGAGATTTGGGTCATGGACAACCGGAGTCTCCCGCTTCAACTCCTTTGATTTAGCGGACTACTCCGACGCCATCTGGCGATTCAACGCAGCCGATCAAAGTGTGTCTCCCGGGTACGTAGATGGGTGCAGATTCGGCTGCGTTGGTCGACCTGCGGGACAGTATCGAGTACATCAGACACCGCGAGAAGGAACTCCGTCTGCTCAACGTCGATCCGACCGACGGAATACACGAGGAACTCGGGGCGTTTTTTGAGACACAGAACGTGCGAATTACCGTCGATAGGACGGTATCGGGTAAACCAGAAGAAGTCGCAGTCCTCAGCAACGCGACCGAAGTCCTCGCTGTCGTCGATGTGTCGACTCTGAGGGGGCTACTCAAAGACGTTCCGACAGGAGCCGGCGACCTCGGCATTGCCGACAGAGAATACGCGAGTGTCCTCCGTCATCTCAAGGAAACCACCTTCACATCCTACGACACCCAACAGTTGCTCTATGCGTCCCGGGAGATCGAGGACCGTGCCCGTCGGGTCGGCCAGGGTTCGATTCACACGGGTTTCCAGCGATGTTCAGTCATCGCAGAACAGCGGTCGATTTACGCTGACCTCGCTCGTCGAGGCGTCTCGGTCCACGCCTACGGCGTCCCCGACGCCACGCCGCCTGATCTCGGTTCCAGTCACGTTCACGCGGTCTCGGCGGACGAGATCGCCGAGACGTGGTTCGTGGCCTTCGACGGCGGTGGCGACGACACTCAGAAAACTGCCTTGCTCGCCCACGAACACGACGAGAATACGTTCTACGGGAGTTGGACGTACGATCAGGCGCTTGTCGATCACGTCATCGGTCACCTTACTCGGACATACGAGTTCTCAATCGCCGTACGATGTCCGGTCTGTAAACTTCTCAGGCGAGACACGATACCGAAATTGAAATCTCGACACAGAAAGCTGGCTAACACCTAATTTTGTCGGCCGATCTGAATGTTCTACCAATGTGATGATTGAACGGCGCTCTTAATATCTATGGGAACAACTCTGGTATAGAATGAACGAACAGAATCGGCTGGAGGGTGATGAAGGGGGTGACCAGTCGAATCGCTCCGACTCCGTCGAAGCCGATTCTGTTGCGTGGAACGACTTTTTCGAAGCTGACGGGCGCACACCAGAAAGGGCCGACATAGCGGACGAAAGCGATGAACTCGGAGAGACGGCCGAGAGAACACTCCAGGAACGGACGAATGCGCTCAACGCACTCAAACGGGCGAGTGAACTCTTCGTCGGCCTGCCCGACGGTGTCGACGACAGTATTCGGACGTACGTCTCTGAACTCCCACAGTGGTTCCGGTGTTCGCAAACGATCGAGGCCAGGGTTCGGGTGGGCGACGACGTGTTCGAAACTGACGGGTTCCATCCGACTACTGACGCCCTGACAGCGGAGACTCGCACACGCACCGGGACGACTGTCTCGATGACAGTCGTCTGCACGGGTCAGCGACCCAGCACGGGCCGGCGGGCGTGGACCGGAACCGAGCGAGAACTGGTCGAGGCGCTCGTCTCGGTCATCAAAGACGGGATCGAGCGGTGGAAGATAGACAGTTTGAAGCGCGTGTCAGACGGTGTCGTCGTGCTTGACGGTGACCTCAACTACACCTACGTGAATCGACAGGCCGAACGGCTCCTCGGCCGGGACAGCGACGAACTGTACGGAGAGTGCATTCTGGACGTCTTTCCCGAGGTAGCCGACACAGTCGCCGAGAAGAAGATCCAAACGGCCATCGAGACACAGTCACCGAGGTCCTTCGAGCGTTATCAGTCCCAGCAAGAACAGTGGGTCGAAGCCAGCGTCCATCCGAGCGACGACGGCGTCATCGTCGTCTTCTCAGAAATTACCGACACGAAGGTAGCCGAACGAGAACTGGGTCACGTTCTGGAAACGACACCTGTTGGAATCGTCCTTCTCGACGCCGAGGGGGATATCGATCGCGCAAACACCCGTGCCGAAGAGTTACTCGGTCTGTCCAGACACAAGATGGATCGAAAGGGGTACGACCACCCCGACTGGGATATCTGGGACGAGGCGGGCGATCCGATCCCACGCGAAGACCATCCGATCACGCGTGTCTGCGAAACCGGCGAGACTATTACGGGGTTCACCCACGGAATCACACTCCTGGACGGCTCCGAACGGTGGCTGTCGAGTAACGTTGCTCCCGTCAAGAGGGAGGACGGATCCATCGAGCAGATCATCGTTGCACTGGAAGATATCACCGTTCTCAAACGTCTCGAACAGCTCATCGAGACGTTCCAGCCAGTGAACGAGATTCTCAACAGCGCAACCGCTGACGGGGAGACCAAACAGGACATCTGTGAGTTGCTGACGGACACGCGGGAATACCAGTACGCACGGATCAGTGAGCACACCCCGGGCACGGTACCAACCGAATCGGATCTCCAGGAGGGGTCGGGGGCCGTCGCTGCCGCCGAGTCGGTACCCCTCCCGATACAATCGCAGACAGAGGTCGCTCCGGCAGAAGCCGCTGTCGAAACAGGCGAGACACAGGTCGTTACGAGGAACCAAACCGACTCACGGTTCGAGCGGTGGCGAGTAGACACACTGGACCGGGGGTTCCAGGGCGGAGCTATCGTTCCGCTTCAGCATCGGGGTCGCGTCTACGGTCTGCTCGTCCTGTATACAGACCGTGGCAATGCGTTCGGTAGCCGCGAGCAGACGCTCCTGACAACGTTCGGCGGTCGGATCGGGCAGGTTCTTCACTCGCTTGTGACCGAGCGCGTTCTCCACGCCGACACAGTGGTCGAACTCACGTTCGAGAGCACTGACTCGGCGTCGTTTTTCGTCTCCGCTTCCGAACAACTGGACTGTACGATCGAGGTCACGGACACGATTCCGGCCTCGGATGAAATGTGTGTTCACTATGCGTCCGTTCGGGATGCTCCGTTGGATGCCTTCAGTGATATCGCGGAGAACGGAGATTGGGCAGCCCAGTTGCGACAGATCCGTCACACCGAGGATCCGCCTGGTGGAGAAGTCGAAATCGGACTGCGCCGGCAGTCCCTGGCACAGTCACTGCTCACAGAGGGTGCAGTCGTCACGACGGATACGGTCACTGACGGCCGGGCCGAGGTCGTCTGTGAATTGCCACTCGGCACCGATATTGGTTCGCTCGTGACACGTGTCCAGGAGTCGTTCCCGGAAACGACGATGGTCTCAAAACGTGAATACACTCCCGCTGCGAAGTCGAATGCACTCGCAGTCGGTCGGATGCTGAGAGACATCTTCGAAACCGAACTCACGGACCGGCAACAACAGGTCCTGCGAGCGGCGATGTACGGTGGGTACTTCCACTCACCGCGACGAAGTACGGCAACCGAGATCGCCGACGCGCTCTCACTGACCCAATCGACCTTCTCCTATCATCTGCGAAACGCGCAACAGACGCTTTTTGAGGGGCTATTCGACCAATTACAGCGACAGTGACCAACGCCCTGCTCGAGGTGCGGAGTTCCCTGAAGAAGAATCCCGGATTCTGGACTGCTGAAAAGAACTTCTAGAAGGGTGCGGTCGGGGGACCATCGTCGCCTCCGCCGCTTTCTCCGCTGTCGGTTGTTTCTCCAGGGAACGACGGGCTCTCGCCGCCGTGGCCACTCCCACCACCACCGCCGGTATTAGCGTGGACGGTCTCTATTTCGGCGATCTCGTTCACCATCCGTTTCTTGATGGCCTGGATCGTCATCGGGGAGATACCGCACCCGCTGCACGCACCCCCGAGTTGGATGGATACCTCGCCGCTTTCCCGGTCAAGGTTCTGGATCGCTGCCGATCCCCCGTGCATTTCGATCTGTGGGAAGTTCTTCTGTAGGAACGTCCCGATTTCCTCGCGCAGGTCCTCCTCACTTTTCGCTTCGGAACTCATACCCCCTGTTTCGACTCTGGCCGTATAACTCTGAATCAACATGATTTTTTGAATTGGTCCAAAGTGATATCATAAGCGGTATGATTGGTGCAGTCTCTCGCTGGGTCAATATGACTTGAAAAAGAAATGAGGCGAGGGGATACGCCTCCGTGATAAACTCTGTACAACACTTATCCCCCAATATTCCCGACTCTCAAGTGGTCGGGGGAAGAGAAGTAGTCCCTGCCAGGTCAAGCCACTGAATCTTTTATTTCTTCCGCCCGTTGGTCCAGTGATGACCGAATTCGACCCGGAGAAATTCGAAGAGAAATACGTCCATTACTTCGAAGAACTGGAGACGGCATACTCGAATGCGTACCAGCAACTCCACGGACAGGCCGACTCAGAGGTTCTTCGCGCCATCGACCGACAGGTGCTCAACGAGAGTGAACCGGTCTACGAGGGCGATGGACAATTCCGTATCACCTTACCTGACGATATTGAAGAGCGGAAACAGACCTTGCCCGGCGACGAGGAGACCTTTGATGCCCTTCTCACTGAATTCGTCGATCGGATCGAAGATGAATTGCGCCAGATCTTCGGATTTGAAGAGTAAGCGCGGGGCAGGGTCCCTTTGATACGGATTATTGCAAGTCATTCCGGGATCGACCGCACGACTGCGTGCGGTCGAACCGGTAAACGCTTGCAATAATCCGTATGATTTGGAGGGGGAATAAGAAAGTAGTCGCCACGAATACATCGGTAGTGATATCGTTGCGCTCTCGCCCCCTGCGCTACTGAGTTGCATTATATCTGGTCGCTCCGCTCGCGTGTCGCTTCTCCGATGCCAGCATTCGCTGAACAAGCAGGACACGCGTACACTACGCCTGACTCATCGCCAAACACTCGTATGAACCGATCCGAAACGTGCTCTCCGCGGGTGCTGCAGTCTGGCATGGCGTTATCGATACGAAAGGCATCCATTTCCGGATCGGAGAGTGTCGTCGTCTACGTGATTCAGAACACCTGCACTGCTGATCAGAGCGTCCGCGCACCACGATAGTTCGACACCACACCGGTTGGGACAGCGGGCGAACGGTGAACCGACATGTCAGTATCTGTCATCGCTCAGTAGAACTCCCGGACGAGGTCCATCGCGTCGTCCGGAGCGCCGTCAGGGATGTCGGCCATGTTCTCGGTGAGTCCTTCGCGCTGTTCCCAGGGGATGGAGTTCTCGTCTCGGTAAATGATGCCCTGATACTCTTTGTCGGCGTCGAGAATGGCATCTTTGGCATCGTCGTAGTCGGTGGGGTCGTGGTCGCTTTCCTGTAAGTCGACGATGGAGTCTCTGAAGTAGTCGTAGGTGTCCACGTCGTTGAACGTGACACACGGTGAGTAGACGTTGACGAAGCCGAAGCCCTCGTGTTCGACCGCCTGCTGGACGATCTCGGTGTGGCGCTGGCTGTCTGAACTGAACGACTGGGCAATGAACGTCCCGCCGGCAGCCAGCGCGAGCGCGAGTGGGTTGACCGGCGGCTGTTTCGGCCCCTCGGGCGTCGTCGACGTCTCGAAGTCCTCACGCGATGTCGGCGAGGCTTGGCCTTTCGTCAGCCCGTAGATGCGGTTGTCCATCACGACGTAGCTCATGTCGACGTTGCGGCGGACGGCGTGGATGAAGTGACCCGCGCCGATCGAGTACCCGTCACCGTCACCACCGGCGACCATGACCTCCAGGTTTGGGTTTGCTAGCTTCGTGCCGATGCCGACAGGAAGCGCTCGACCGTGGACACCGTGGAGCGCGTAGCTGTGCATGTAGGTGCCAATCTTTCCCGAACAGCCGATACCGGCGACGACGAACGTGTTATCCGGGTCATTGCCCGTGTTCGCGAGCGCTTTCATCATCCCGTTCATCGTCCCGAAATCACCGCAACCGGGACACCAGGTGGGTTGCTTGTCGGACTTGAAGTCGGTGAATCTGACGTCTGAACTCATGTTGTTATCCTCTCTACCTTCACGATCTTGACAGCCGGATTCGCCGGCGCATTGTTTCTCATTTCCGGTCACCAGTCGCTCAAGTGATTGCCTGTCGTCACTTCGATTGTTTGGGTGTATTGGGATCTACTCGTTCAATTCCTGCCTCAGCGAGTTCGGTTTCCACTGCCGGGGGAAGCGTTTCGAGTGTCTCGTCTATTTGTGGAGCAACTGATATACCGTCGACTCGCAGTGCCACTAACTTTCCACGGTTGCCCTGTGCGGCGACCTCGAATTCGAACGGGCGATCCCGTTCGTCGAGCGCATACACCCAGACTTTCGAGAGGCCGTTTGCGCTCTCCCAGTGAGCGCTGTTGAGGACGCTGAGACTCCCTGCAGGGGGAACACACGGCGAGCCACACGCCTGGCACTGGCCTGGATGTGGCGAGGTGCCAACGTACTCGTAGTCGGCCCCGCACCGGTAACACTGTAATGTCAGAATCATCGTCAGCGCTCAGCCACCCCGAGTTCAGAGCCTCCCCGCTCGCCCCGGGTCAACGTCGATGGCGTCGACAGGGCAGACATCGACACAGAGCATACAGTCGATGCACTGGTCCTCGTAGGTGGGATCGGCCTTGATTTCGGACTCGGGGTGGCCAGGGGTATCGGTCCACTCGAATACGTCGACCGGGCAGTCCTCCAGACAGGCCCCGTCCGCGATACAGATGTCGAAATCCACTGCGACGTGGGTTCCGTGGATGCCCTGTTCGTTCTCCGTTGGTTCCTCGCCATCTGTCGTCCATACCCGGTGGTCCTCGTGGCGGTCAACTTCCTCGTGGGTGTTCTCGAAATTCGGATCGATAGCCATTGAGATATCCTCTAGTTGTTTAGCGATCAGCCGACCTGGTCACTACCCGAGCGACCCCTCCATTTCGAGTTCGATGAGCCGGTTCATCTCGACCGCGTACTCGATGGGCAGTTCCTCCGTGAGCGGTTCGATGAAGCCGGCGACGATCATCTGCTTGGCGTCGTCGTCGTCCAGCCCACGCGATTCGAGGTAGAAGACGTCCTCGTCGCCGATCTTCCCGACTGTGGCCTCGTGGGCGACGTCGACCTTGCTCTCCTGAATCTCCATGTACGGCATCGTGTCGCTGGTCGACTCGTTGTCGAACATCAGGGCGTCACACTCGACGTTGGTCTTCGAACCCTCGGCGCCGTCGGCGATGTGGACCAGCCCGCGGTAGTTGGTGCGGCCGCCGTCTTTCGAGATGGACTTGGACTCGATAGTCGACTTCGTGTCGGGCGCGTTGTGGTAGACCTTCGCGCCGGTGTCGATGTTCTGTCCTTCGCCAGCCATGGCGATGGTGATGTGGTTGTCCGTCGCGCCGGGACCCTTGAGGATGGTCGACGGGTACAGCATCGTGGCCTTCGAGCCCATCGACCCCGACACCCACTCCATCGTGGCGTTCTCCTCGGCGATGGCGCGTTTGGTGTTGAGGTTGTAGGTGTTCTTCGACCAGTTCTGCACCGTCGAGTACTGCACGTGGGCGTTCTCCTTGACGAACACCTCGACGCCACCGCTGTGCAGATTGAACGCCGAGTACTTCGGCGCGGAACAGCCCTCGATGTAGTGAACTTCGGAGTTCTCCTCGGCGACGATGAGGGTGTGCTCGAACTGGCCCATCCCCTCGGAGTTCATCCGGAAGTACGCCTGGACGGGCATGTCGACGTTCGTGTCCTCGGGGACGTAGACGAACGACCCGCCCGACCAGATCGCGCCGTGGAGCGCCGCGAACTTGTTGTCGCTCGGCGGCACGGCCTTGGTCATGAAGTACTCCTTGACGATGTCTTCGTGTTCCTGGACGGCCTTGTCCATGTCACAGAAGATGACGCCCTTCTCCTCCCAGCGCTCTTGCATGTTCTGGTAGACGATTTCGGACTCGTACTGGGCGCCGACGCCCGACAGGGCGTTCTTCTCGGCCTCAGGGATGCCGAGTTTGTCGAAGGTGTCCTGGATCTCCTCGGGGAGGTCCTCCCACTCCTCGGCGCCGCCGCGCGTCTCGATGTCCGGGCGAATGTAGGGGACGATTTCGTCGATGTCGACTTCAGAGAGGTCAGGCTGGCCGGGCCAGTCAGTTGGCATCGGCATCTCCTGGAACTGCTCCAAGGCGCGGAGGCGCCGCTCCAGCATCCACTCCGGTTCGTCCTTGTCCTCGGAGATGATCCTGACCGTCTCCTCGGTCAATCCCTTCTCGCTCTCGAAGGCCGATTTCTCCTCCTTCTTGAATTCGAAGCGAGCTTCGGTATCGGTGTCCTGAAGATGGTCTTGGTCTGAACTCATAAATTTACGTTGAGGTTCTAGCCATATAAGTTTGATTCGTAACTATCTTTAGTAGCGTTCTACGCAAATAACCATCTAAAACTCGACTTAGAGTATTTAGATCCTCAATTAATTTTTGCGATGTAAAAATTTACTATCGTACAGACTCAAAAGCGGCGTATGGTATCATCATCCACTGCTTGTCAGTCCAGGAAACGTTCCGGTACCCGACCTCCGCTCAGAGTCGGTGTCCTCGGTTCATACGCTACATTCCGGAGTTGTCGAGACTGGGCTATCCGTTTGTCCCGCCGACAGCGACGGTCCCGCTCTGTCGCTGGGGGAACTGAACGTGACTGATCCGTTTAGTACGCAAGGGGTTCGCGAAGAGAGCCGTCCCGAGGAACACGGCGAGACGGCCGAAGAAGAGCAGAACGAACCAGCGGTCAAAACGTGTCCCGAGTGCAGTGGACGTATCGTCCACGACGAGGCACAAGCCGAAACCCACTGTCAAGACTGTGGTCGCGTACTCGAATCAGACCAGATTGACCACGGGCCCGAATGGCGTGCGTTCGATTCGCGCGAAAAGGATGACAAGTCGCGGGTCGGAGCCCCTCAAACCCAGCAATTACACGACCGCGGCCTGTCGACGGTCATCGACTGGCGAGATGAAGACGCGTATGGACGGTCGCTCTCGTCCCGTCAGCGAAAGAGAATGCGACGTCTTCGGAAATGGGACGAGCGGTTCCGGACGAAAAACGACCGAGAACGGAATCTAAAGCATGCGCTGGGAGAGATCAATCGGATGGCCTCGGCGCTTGGATGTCCCGATCCGATCAGGGAAACGACGAGTGTGTTGTACCGGCAGGCACTGGAAGAGGACCTGATCCGTGGCCGGTCGATCGAGGGAATGGCGACAGCAGCCCTCTACGCCGGGTCACGCCTGGAGAACGCACCCCGGACACTCGATGAAGTTGCTGCTGTGAGTCGTGTGGATAAGCTCGAAATCGAGCGCGCCTATCGATATCTGGCAGATGAACTGGAGCTCGAAATGGCCCCGACGGATCCCGAAGCATACATTGCCAGGTTCGCTTCCCAGCTGGGGTGTCCCGATGAAACGGAACGTCGAAGTCGGGAATTGACTCAAGCCGCGGTCGAAGCGGGTGTTCACAGTGGGCGAAATCCTGTCGGGATCGCCGCAGCAGCGCTGTATGCGGCTGCGAAACTCACGAATCAAGACGTTATCCAACCCGAGCTAGCCGAGATCGCGAGCGTGAGTGAGGTTACGATACGGAACCGGTACCCGGAGATTCTCGAAGCAGCAGACGAGGTGTCGAGCGGGTGAGCGGATCTACGCGGAAAGCAGTCCTCTTTTGTTCGTCATGTGGGCACGAAAGCCCTATTGAAGGCGATTGGAACGTTCTTTCTGATAGTGGCCAGAACCGGCTCGAATGCCCAAACTGTGGATTTCGACTATCCGCCTCTACCTAGATGGATCATAGAAACAATCATAGACGGGGGGCTTTTCACGATGGATCGCCCTCTATCACTATGCCCGAACGAAATGTCCTTGGCGAGGAACTTGCCACCTGTAGCACTGAACCGAAGACAGGCTTCGCCCGCGATGGCTGCTGTGGAACTCATCCCAACGATCGAGGCAGACACGAGCTCTGTGCGGTCATGACCGACGAATTCCTGTCGTTCAGCAAAGAGCAGGGCAACGACCTTGTGACGCCGCGTCCGGAGTTGGAGTTTCCCGGGCTTGACCCCGGTGATCGCTGGTGTCTCTGTCTCGGACGGTGGATCGAGGCGCTTGAAGCCACGCAAGCCAAACGTCTCCCGGAGACGACCGTCCCACCCGTAGTTCTCGAAGCAACTAACGAGGCAGTGTTGGATTCCGTGGATCTGGAGACGCTCGAAAGCCACTCCTACGACGCGTGAGCGTCCAACGGACATGAGAAAGAGCGATCATCCACGACAGAGCGTGTCGTAGAATCGTTTCCACCGATTCTTTCACTAGACAGTGAATCGTCTGTTAGAACAAGCATGCATACCACTTTTTCCAGCGGAGAGTTCCTCGCGCGCTGGGGGCGCGCTGCGGGAATCCTCCGCTCCTATATGCAGCGATGGACTCAAATTGACATCCTCCTCCGCGTGAACGCGGAGGAATCCCGAGCGGTGGGAGTTTCAGGTTCGCAGCCCAATCACCGGACTCCCAGCCCGTTCGGGCACGGGTAGTCCCACGGTATCGGACTGGTGGACTGCTGGCGGTGCCAAGCCGCCGTTACCGCTCTCCTCGACCGTGTACGGCGTCCCGGTGTTGTTTTTGCCACGGGGACGCCGGCAGGCGTCACCGGACTTGGGGGTATCGTCTGGTTTGCTTTGAGCAGTCGGCACGGGCACACGCTTCTAGCATGTGTGTTCACCGACTGCCCTTTCGGATACTGTCTCATTAGATGGGTGGACAGGCCACCTCCGAAGGACGGTTCGGAATCCGCTCCGTTCCGACCGATTCCTCCTCCTCAGTAGGGAATCCTGTAAGTTAAACGTCACTATGGGAAACTCGGGGACGGCGTTTGAACGGTGGACTGTGAGCACAAGTGACGGCGCGTATCCACGGCCTGAAGGCCGTGGTATTGCGCCTGTTCAGCGTATAACGGCCCGTAGCTGTTTCCCGTCGTATTTTCCCGAGCGAAAGAAGGGTCGGGCCGTGGAGGTGCCCGGGTCAGGGTGACGGGGTGATCGGCGTGGTGTCGCCGCCGTCGCCACCGAAGCCGCCGTCACCGCTCCCGCCACCTCCCCGGGGCACGTCCTCGTCCTTGTCGCCGGAGACGAGGAACTCCAGGATGTTTTCGGCGAACCGCTCGTTGTCGAGGTCGTACAGCTCCGAGGACTTGAGGAACGAGGTGTCGGCGACCATCACGAAGTTGCCGTTCTGGGCCGCGACGGGGTACTGTCCGGCCTGCCGGCGTTCGAGCGTCCGCGTGCCCGAGAGGGCGCGCATCCGGATCTCCGGGGCGTCGCCGGTCCGGACGACGTAGCCGGCCGAGTCGAACGTGACGTTTGAGACGCCCTCCGTCAGCGCGCTCGAGCCGTCGGGGCTGGCGATGATGCTCTCGTAGTTGTTGTCGTTGCCGCTGTCCTCGATGTTGTAGAGCCCTTCGGTGCCCATCCGGAGCCCGAACGTCTGGGTCAGCTCCTGCGCGCCGAACCGGACCTCGGAGATCGACGCTGCCAGGCCGCTGCCGACGGACAGCTGCGGCGGCTCGGCGAGCACCGCGATCCGGCCGCCGCCGTCGGCGTAGGCCTCCAGCCCGGCGATCTCGCCGTCGGAGAAGGAGGCGGTCGGCTGGATGATCAGCACGGCGTCGTACGCCCGCAGCGTCGCGTTGTAGCTGCTCTCGCCGAACCCGCCGTCGTCGCCCGGCACATCCGGTGAAAAGTCGACCTCGTGGCCCGCCTGCGCGAGCGCCTCGACGAGCGGGGCCAGGTCAGACTGCGAGTAGCGGTTGCTGTGGCCGCTGTCGACGAGGATCCGCTTGCTCTCGCCGGAGCTATCGAGCGAGATCTCGCCGTCCTCGGGCGCGCTGGTCGCGAGCACGTTCTCCGGCGCGAACTGGCCGGGGGCCTGTCCCTCGATCTCCTCGCCGTCGGACGGGCCCGCCGGCCCGGACCCGCCGAGGGTCCCGACCAGCGCCGTGCCCGCGAGGATGACCGCGATCACGACGACGAACACGCCGAGCGGCTTGAGTATCTCACTCGCTCTCATCGTTCACCTCCTGTGCGTCCTCGGTGACCGGGACGCCCCAGACCGCGTGGAACTGGTAGGGTTCCTGGAACTGCGTATCCTGCTCCCCGGCGCCGTCCACGTAGACGACGTTCCCGTCGACGCGCTCGACGTCCTTCGAGAGGACGATCGCGCCGCCGGAGGGGCTGACGGGCTCGTTGTAGTCGACGTTGTACTGGTCGCCGTCGATGCCGTCGGCCCGGGTCGCCGCGAACTCGATGGCCGAGTTGAGGTCGCCCATCTCGTCGGCGAAGCCGTTCCGGACCGCGGTCGGGCCGATGTACGCCTCGCCGTGGGCGACCTCGCTACGGCTCAGCGACAGGTTCTCGCCGCGGTGTTTCACGATCGTGTCGACGAAGGCGTTGTGGAGCGTCTCCATCTGCTCGCGCAGCTGGTCTTTCTCCGTCGTCGCCTTGTCGGGCCCGGTCCGGAGATAGGTCTTGCTCTGGGCCTCGGCCTGCTCGACTGTGCTCAGCGGCGCGCTGACGATGACGCCGATCGAGCCGACCATCGAGCTGGGCTTGACGAAGATGTGGTCGGCGGGCGCGATCCCGAAGTAGCCGCCCGAGGCGGCCGTCCCCTCGACGTAGGCGACGACCGGCATCTGGGCGGCGGTCCGGTTGACCGCCAGGTAGAACTCCTCGCTCGACGCGACGGCGCCGCCGGGGCTGTCGATCCGCAACACGACCGCCTCGACGGAGTCGTTGGTTCTCGCCTGCCGGAGGTCCTCCTTGAGGTCGTTCACCGGGCCGGCGTCTGTCCCGGCCCGCAGCGTGACGACCGATACGGTCGGCTCCCCCGAGTCGCCCCCGGACGACTGGGTTGCGCTCCAGACGACCGGCGCGAGTACGGTGCCAATCAGGACGGCGACGACCACGACGATCACGTACAGCACCGTGGTCGTCCTGGTCGAGTCGGCTCTGTCCACCATGCACGTCGGGGAACGGACGAACCCCTCATGAAGGTTGGTCAATCTCAAATTCTGTTTGACATACCCGTCGGTCGTCTCCGGATCGCGGGGAGCCGCCCGCCAGCACCCGCTGCCGACAGTAGCGACGGCCTACCGGGGTCGAGACTCGCGACCGGGGGAGAGTGACTGCTACTCCCGGACGAGCCGCTCGGCCCGGTCGCGGTCTTCGGGCGTGTTGACGTTGACCCGCTGGCCGTCGAAGGTGACGGTCTCGACGCGGCGGCCGGCCCGCAGGAAGAGGTCGATCGCGTCGGTCAGTTCGTACTCGCCGCGCTCGGAGGGCTGGACGAGGTGGCAGGCGTGGAAGACGTCCGGCGAGAAGGCGAACAGCCCCGTCAACACCTGCGTCGACGGGGGGTTCGACGGCTTCTCGACGACCGCGTCGAGGCGGCCGTCGTCGTCGGTGACGAACACGCCCGTGTCGGCCGCCTCGTCCCGGGAGACCTCGTCGACGAGCAGCGTCGCGTCCACACCGTCGGTCCGCTGGCGCTCGACCACCTCGTCGAGGTTCCCCGTCATCACGTTGTCGGCGTTGAACACCAGGAAATCCTCGTCGACCTCCGTCTCGGCCCGCAGGACCGCGTCGGCCAGCCCCTTCGGCTCACGCTGGTGGACGTACGTGATCGGGACGCCGTCGAACTCGTCGCCGTAGTGGTCGATGATCGCTTCCTTTCGGTAGCCGACGACGATCACGAACTCCGTGACACCCAGTTCGGCCAGCGCGTCGAGCCCGTGGGACAGCAGCGGCCGGTCGCCGACCGCGACGAGCGGTTTCGGGCGGTCCTCGGTGCGCGGCCGGAGCCGCGTCCCCCGCCCGGCCGCCGGGATGACTGCTTTCATCTCGTCCGAGCCCACGCCGCCCGCCCACTAAACGCTGCCGCGAGCCAGTCAGAAGATGTCCTTGAGGTCTTCGAGCCGCGCGACCAGGTCGTCGATCCCGTCGTTCATCTCGTCGACGCGCTCGCCGAGGCCGTCGGCGGGGATCGCGCCGTTCGGCGTCGGCTCGATCAGCCCGTCGTCCTCCAGCATCCGCAGCGAGTAGCGCACCTTGTGCTCGGGCACGTCCGTCTCCTCGGCCAGCCGGACGATCCCGATCGGTCCCGACTCGATCACCGCCTCCAGGATCTGCAGGTCCCGTTCCTCCTTCTCGACCTGTTTCGTCAGTCGTTCCACCATGAAAGCCCACCGGGTCTATTCCCCCCGTCCGTAATAAATGCCACAGGTGCCGAACCGGGACGCCGCACGGGCCGCGGACCGCGGCCCCTCACCGGCCCCAGGGGCCCCACCTCCCCTCACTCGTCGCCGACCGGCGTCCGCCGGAGCTCGTCGATCTGGTCGCGCAGCCGGCCGAGTTCGCTCTCCAGCTCCTCCTGGCGGTCGATGAGCGCGCCGAGCTCCTCCGTGTTGACCGAGTAGTCGTGGTCCAGGGCGCTGTCCAGCGAGTCCGTCGTCGCCTGGACGAGATACGAGGCGAACTGCAGCACCTCCTCGGGGGAGCCCTGCGCGTCGAACAGCTCGACCGCTCCCGATTTCGGCGTGTAGCTCACCACCGGGACCTCCGCCTCCGCGTGGTAGGTCGTCGTCGCTTCCAGCTCCGTCACGGGGTTGCGCCGCTCGCGGGTCTGCTCGGTGCGGACGACGCCGAACGGCTCCGCGAGGGCGGGGTAGGTGTCGCCCAGGTCCCGGAGCACGTCCGCGGCCTCGACGCCCAGCTGGGACTCCACGTCGCCGTAGAACTGCTTCGAGCCTGACAGCGACAGCGCCACCGCGTAGAAGACGTGCTGGTTGTTCTCCGCCAGGTCACGGATCCGCTCGCGGACGACCTCGTGGTTGCCCTCCAGGGTCTCCCGCTCCAGGTCGTCGAGCAGCGCGCGGGTCCCCTCCTCGCGTTCGAGGAACTCCTCGACGAGCACCCGCGGCATCGCCTGACTGTCGATCTCGTCCATATCCCCCCATTCGCAGCCAGCCATATCGCTCTGGCGGACACGCTCACCCCCGTCGTCGCCGGGTCCCGACGGCTACCAGCCCTCGACGGTCCGCTGCGAGAGGACGTGCGCCGCGACGAAGGCCGCCGACGCCAGGAACACCCCGCTCGCTACTCCCGAGAGGACGGGCTGGGGCACTCCCACCACGTCACGGAGGACCCAGGCGACTGCGACGAACGTCGCGATCAGCGCCACCCCGACCAGCGCCCCGCCGGCCCGGGACCACTCGCCCGCGCGGGCCGCGAGCGACGACTGCGCGACCGGCCCGAGGACCACCACGGTCGCGACGAACCCACCGGCCACCCAGGCCAGGTCGGGCCGCGCCAGCGTCGTCAGGTTGCTCAGGAACAGTACCGCCGCGAGCGCGCCAGCCAGCACGTCCGTCCACGTCGGCGTCCGGTCGGGCAGCCAGCGACCGGGGACCGTGTCGGACTCCATACCTCGACGGAGACGGGCCCGCCACATAGTTCGTTCGACCGACAGGAACTGGGGCCGCGACCGGCCGACTCTCACCCGCGACGACCGGGAAACCCCCGAATCGGCGCGCGCTGGAGCGCGCGTTCATGCGCGCGATCGTAGCCGCGCGAGGGATGAGACGCGCAGGAGCTTGCGACGAGCATCGAATCGGCTGGGGAGGTCTGTGGCCGTCTGCGGTGCTGTGCGGGGCGGTCGCGGTGCTGTGCGGCGCCGTGCGGTGCGGTCGCGGTGCGGTGTTGTGCGGTTGCTGTCCCTGGTGGACTGAAAGGGCGAGGCGGGCTCGCGTCCAGTTTAGTCGCCTGAGCGGGCACTATCCGCGCGGGCGGTGCCGAGAGCGCGGATATCCCGCCTCAGCGACCGCGAGCGCGCCGAGGGCTTTCATCGCTCGCTGTCGAGTGCGGTCGGGACGACAGCTAGCGAGCGCGCCGAGGGCTTTCATCGCTCGCTGTCGAGTGCGGTCGGGACGACAGCTAGCGAGCGCGCCGAGGGCTTTCAGCGCCTGCTGTCGAGTGCGGTCGAGACGACAGCTAGCGAGCGCGCCGAGGGCTTTCAGCGCCTGCTGTCGAGTGCGGTCGAGGCGGAGCGAGTCCGACAATCCCTTCCGGCACTCTTCGACAGTGCGACCGCTGACGAGTCGACATCGACAGAGGACGCCCGAGGCGGAATTTGAACCGGCTCAGACGTGCTCGCTCGTTGCACTCGCTGCGCGCGACTGATAGGGTTCAAATCCCGGACGACGCACACGGAATTCAGAATTGCGCGGAGATGAAACTCCGCGCGGATTGAATTTCGAGAAGCGCCCGAGGCGGGATTTGAACCGGAGGCAGACGTGCTCGCTCGTTGCACTCGCTGCGCGCGACTGCCAGGGTTCAAATCCGGAGGGCTCTCACTGCTGACGAGGAGCCTCGCAGATGAAACTGCTCGGCGAAAACGTCAGCAGAAGACGCCCGAGGCGGGATTTGAACCCGCGTCACGACCGTGACAGGGTCGTATGATGGGCCACTACACCACCCGGGCTCCACTCACACCTGCGGGGAACACACGGAAAAGGCTTTCCAGTTACGACGGCGCCATCCCCGGGTCCGGCCGGATCACGGGAGACAGTACCACCCGTACCCCAACACCTATCAGGGACTTCCGCGTATCCCTGGGCACGAACCGACAACGTCGCGGCCCCACGACGGCTGCTCGCGGTGCGAGTAGCTGTGCTCGGCCGACTTGGTAAGCGTTTTATAGCTCGCGGTTATAGGCGCCTGTAGTATCTCGTGACAGCAACTTCTCCCAGACAGGCCAACACATGGTAGACGTAAGCCAACACGAACTCGTTCCCGACCACACGGTCCTCGACGGCGAGGAGATCGAGGACGTGCTCGAGGAGTACAACGTCAAGAAAACCGACCTGCCGAAGATCAAGCGCACCGACCCCGCGCTGCGGGACCTGGAGGCCGACATCGAGACGGGCGATGTGGTCCAGGTGACGCGGGACTCGCGGACGACCGACCGGGCAGTCGTATACCGACTCGTAGTGGAATAACATGGACATTCAGGACAGACGCGACATATCGCGCGAGTATTTCTCGAGGGAACGGCTCGCAGAACACCACTTCCGCTCGTTCAACGCGTTCCTCAACCGGGGGATGCAGGAGGTCGTCGACGAGAAGGCGACCATCGAGACGGACATCGGCGACAAGGAGGGCGAAGAACCCGTCTACGTCGAACTCGGGGACGTTCGGGTCGTCACCCCCCGCGTCCGGGAGGCCGACGGCTCCGAGGAGCTGCTCTACCCCCAGGAGGCCCGGCTGCGCAACATCACCTACGCCGCGCCCGTCTTCATGGAGATGGCGATCATCAAGGGCGGCGAGGAGGAAGAGGAGCGGGTCGTCGACCAGACCGAGACCAAGATCGGTCGCATGCCGGTCATGGTCGGCTCCGACAAGTGTAACATCGCCGGCTTCTCCCGGGAGGAGCTGATCGACATCGGCGAGGACCCCGCCGACCCCGGCGGCTACTTCATCGTCAACGGTTCCGAGCGGGTGCTGATGACCAGCGAGGACCTCGCGCCGAACAAGATCCTCGCGGAGACCGACACGAAGTACGGCGACACCATCGAGGTCGCCAAGACGTTCTCCCAGCGCCGCGGGTACCGCGCCCTCGTGCTGGTTGAGCGCCAGCGCGACGGGCTGCTGGAAGTCTCCTTCCCCTCGGTCTCGGGGAGCATCAACTTCGTGACGCTCGTCCGGGCGCTCGGTCTGGAGAGCGACGAGGAGATCGTCCACCGCGTCTCCGAGGACCCGGAGATCGTGAAGTTCATGCTCGAAAATCTGGAGGCCGCGGAGGTCCAGACGACCGAGGAGGCCATCGAGGAGCTCGGCAAGCGCGTCGCCTCCGGCCAGGGCAAGAACTACCAGCTCAAGCGGGCCAACTACGTCATCGACCGCTACCTCCTGCCGCACCTCCACGAGGACGGCGTCGAGGAGGAGGACGTCCGCATCAACAAGGCCTACTACCTCTGCCGGATGGCCGAGGCGTGTTTCGAGCTCGCGCTCGACCGCCGCGAGGCCGACGACAAGGACCACTACGCCAACAAGCGCCTGAAGGTCAGCGGCGACCTCATGAAGGACCTGTTCCGGACGGCGCTGAACAAGCTGGCCCGCGACGTGAAATACCAGCTCGAGCGCGCCAACATGCGCAACCGCCAGCTGTCCGTCTCGACGGTCGTGCGGTCGGACGTGCTGACCGAGCGCCTGGAGCACCCGATCGCGACGGGCAACTGGGTCGGCGGCCGCTCCGGCGTGAGCCAGCTGGTCGACCGCACCGACTACATGGGAGTTCTCTCGCACCTGCGGCGGCTGCGCTCGCCGCTCAGCCGTTCGCAGCCCCACTTCGAGGCGCGGGACCTGCACGCGACCCAGTGGGGTCGCATCTGTCCCTCGGAGACGCCCGAGGGGCCGAACTGCGGCCTGGTGAAGAACTTCGCGCAGGCGATGGAGCTGTCACAGAACGTCGAGGACGAACAGGGACTGAAACAGGAACTGGCGGCGATGGGCGTCTCGGGCATCCCGGGCATCGAGTCCATCGACCAGCAGCCAGCGGACGATTAACATGAGCCAGCAAACACGAGAAGCCAAAGTCTACGTCAACGGGAGCCTGGTCGGGACACACCCCGACCCGCATCAGCTCGCAGACCAGATCCGACAGGCCCGCCGCCGCGGCGACGTGAGCGAGATGGTCAACGTCTCGGTCAAGGACCGCACCCGCGAGGTCATCGTCAACGCCGACGCCGGCCGCGCGCGCCGGCCCCTGCTCGTCGTCGAGGACGGTGAGCCGCTCGCCTCCGACGAGGAGGTCGAGGCGCTCAAGGAGGGCGACCTCGAGTTCGAGGACCTCGTCGAGCGCGGGTACATCGAGTTCATCGACGCCGAGGAGGAGGAGGACATCTACGTCGCCGTTGACGAGGACGAACTCGACGAGGACCACACCCACCTCGAGGTCGACCCGCAGCTGATGTTCGGCATCGGCGCGGGGATGATCCCCTACCCCGAGCACAACGCCTCGCCCCGGATTACGATGGGCTCGGGGATGATCAAGCAGTCGCTGGGCCTGCCCAGCGCGAACTACCGGATCCGGCCGGACACGCGCCAGCACCTCCTGCACTACCCGCAGCTGTCGCTGGTCAAGACCCAGACCACCGAGCAGATCGGCTACGACGACCGGCCGGCCGCGCAGAACTTCGTCGTCGCCGTGATGAGCTACGAGGGGTTCAACATCGAGGACGCGCTGGTCATGAACAAGGGGTCGGTCGACCGCGCGCTCGCCCGGTCGCACTTCTTCCGCACCTACGAGGGCGAGGAGCGGCGCTACCCCGGCGGTCAGGAGGACCGCTTCGAGATCCCCGACGAGGAGGTCCGGGGCGCCCGCGGCGAGGAGGCCTACACCCACCTCGACGAGGACGGTCTGGTCAACCCCGAGACGGAGGTCGACGAGAACGCCGTCCTGCTCGGGAAGACCTCGCCGCCCCGGTTCCTCGAGGAGCCCGACGACATGGGCGGGCTCTCGCCGCAGAAGCGCCGCGAGACGAGCGTGACGATGCGCTCGGGCGAGTCCGGCGTCGTCGACACCGTGACGCTGATGGAGGGCGAGGACGGCTCGAAGCTCTCGAAGGTCTCGGTGCGCGACGAGCGGATCCCCGAACTCGGCGACAAGTTCGCCTCCCGCCACGGCCAGAAGGGCGTCGTCGGCCACATCGCGCCCCAGGAGGACATGCCGTTCACCGAGGAGGGCGTCGTGCCGGACCTCATCCTCAACCCCCACGCGCTGCCCTCCCGGATGACCGTCGGGCACATCCTCGAGATGATCGGCGGCAAGGTCGGCTCGCTGGAAGGACGGCGCGTCGACGGCACCGCCTTCACCGGCGAGGACGAGGACGAACTCCGCGGCTCGCTGGAGGAACGGGGCTTCAAGTCCAGCGGCAAGGAGGTCATGTACTCGGGCATCACGGGCGAGCAGATCGAGGCGGAGATCTTCGTCGGGACCATCTTCTACCAGAAGCTCTACCACATGGTCTCGAACAAGCTCCACGCCCGCTCGCGCGGCCCGGTGCAGGTGCTGACCCGCCAGCCCACCGAGGGTCGCGCCCGCGAGGGCGGCCTCCGTATCGGGGAGATGGAGCGCGACGTGTTCATCGGGCACGGCGCGGCCATGACACTCAAGGAACGGCTGCTCGACGAGTCCGACCGCGAGTGGATCTACGTCTGCGGCGAGTGCGGCATGACGGCCGTCGAGAACGTCGAGCAACGGCGCGTCTACTGCCCCAACTGCGAGGAGGAGACGGAAGTCCACGAGGTGGAGATGAGCTACGCGTTCAAGCTCCTCCTCGACGAGATGAAGGCGCTCGGCATCGCGCCGCGCATCGAACTGGAGGACGCAGTCTAACATGTCAGCACAAGGAACACCCCAGGAGATCGGCGAGATCAGCTTCGGGCTGATGGACCCCGAGGAGTACCGCGAGATGTCGGCCACGAAGGTCATCACGGCCGACACCTACGACGACGACGGCTTCCCCATCGACATGGGGCTGATGGACCCGCGGCTGGGCGTCATCGACCCCGGGCTGGAGTGCAAGACCTGCGGCAAGCACTCCGGCTCGTGTAACGGCCACTTCGGCCACATCGAGCTGGCGGCGCCGGTCATCCACGTCGGCTTCGCCAAGCTCATCCGCCGGCTGCTGCGGGGGACCTGCCGCGAGTGCTCGCGGCTGACCCCCGTCGACGGCCGCCGCGTCGCCGATGCCGAGGAGAAAGCCGAGGAGCGCAAGCGGGAGTACCGCGAGAAGCTCGAGCGCGCCGGCGAACTCAACGAGGACCTGTCGGACGTGCTCAAGTCGGCCATCCGCGAGTGCCGCAAGGTCGACTACTGCCCGTACTGCGGCGCCAAGCAGTTCGACATCAAACACGAGAAGCCGACGACCTACTACGAGATCATCGAGGTGCCCCACGGCGAGCTGTCCAAGCGTCTCGAACGCGCGATGGACCCGCCGGAGGGCGAGGCCGTCCGGCCGAGCGACATCGCCGAGGAGCTCGACGACGGCGACTTCGACGCCGAGCGCATCCGCGAGCTGCTCTCCGGCACCTACCGCCCGGACCGCAACGACATCGAGCGGTTGAAGAACCTCGGCCGCGCACTGGGTCGGCTCAACGACCTCGACGAGCTCGACGAGGACGTGTCCTCGTCGGCTGAGTACCTCGTCGAGGAGGACATGGACAAGCTGATGCCCTCGGACATCCGCGACTGGTTCGAGGAGATCCCCGACGAGGACATCGAGGCGCTGGGGATCAACCCCGACCGCTCGCGACCGGAGTGGATGATCCTCACCGTCCTGCCGGTCCCGCCGGTCACCGCTCGTCCCTCCATCACGCTGGACAACGGCCAGCGTTCGGAGGACGACCTCACCCACAAGCTGGTCGACATCATCCGCATCAACCAGCGGTTCATGGAGAACCGCGAGGCGGGCGCCCCCCAGCTGATCATCGAGGACCTCTGGGAACTGCTGCAGTACCACGTCACCACGTTCATGGACAACGAGATCTCGGGCACGCCGCCGGCCCGGCACCGTTCGGGCCGTCCGCTGAAGACCCTCTCCCAGCGCCTGAAGGGCAAGGAGGGTCGCTTCCGCGGGAGCCTCTCGGGGAAGCGCGTCAACTTCTCGGCGCGGACCGTCATCTCCCCGGACCCGACCCTCTCGCTCAACGAGGTCGGCGTCCCGGACCGCGTGGCGACGGAGATGACCCAGACGATGAACGTCAACGAGCGGAACCTGGACGAGGCCCGCCGCTACGTGGCCAACGGCCCCGAGCAACACCCGGGCGCCAACTACGTCCGCCGCCACGACGGCCGTCGGCTCAAGGTCACCGAGAAGAACTGCGAGGAGCTCGCCGAGAAGGTCGAGCCGGGCTGGGAGGTGTCCCGCCATCTCATCGACGGCGACATCGTGATCTTCAACCGGCAGCCGTCGCTGCACCGGATGTCTATCATGGCCCACGAGGTGGTCGTGATGCCGTACAAGACGTTCCGGCTGAACACGACGGTCTGCCCGCCGTACAACGCGGACTTCGACGGCGACGAGATGAACATGCACGCGCTGCAAAACGAGGAGGCCCGCGCCGAGGCCCGCGTGCTGATGCGCGTCCAGGAGCAGATGCTCTCGCCGCGGTTCGGCGAGAACATCATCGGCGCCATCCAGGACCACATCACCGGGACGTACCTGCTGACCCACACGAACCCGCAGTTCAACGAGACGCAGGCGCTTGACCTGCTCCGGGCGACCCGCATCGACGAGCTGCCCGAGCCCGACGGCGTCGACGACGGCGGCGAGGCCTACTGGACCGGCCGGACGCTGTTCTCGGAGCTGCTGCCCGACGAGCTGAACCTGGAGTTCACCTCCTCGGCGGGCGACGAGGTCGTCATCGAGGACGGCCAGCTCCTGTCGGGTACCATCGACGAGGACGCGGTCGGCGGCTTCGGCGGCGAGGTCGTCGACACCATCGCCAAGCAGTACTCGAAGACCCGGGCGCGCATCTTCGTCAACGAGGTGTCGACGCTGGCGATGCGGTCGATCATGCACTTCGGCTTCTCGATCAGCATCGACGACGAGTCGATCCCCGCGGAGGCCGAGGAGCAGATCGACGAGGCCATCGACGACGCCTACAGCCGCGTCCAGAAGCTCATCGAGACCTACGAGGCCGGCGAGCTGGAGTCGCTGCCCGGCCGGTCGGTCGACGAGACCCTGGAGATGAAGATCATGTCGACGCTCTCGAAGGCCCGCGACACCGCCGGCGACATCGCCGAGGACCACTTCGGCGACGACAACCCGGCGGTCGTCATGGCCGACTCCGGGGCGCGCGGTTCGATGCTGAACCTCACGCAGATGGCCGGCTGCGTCGGCCAGCAGGCGGTCCGCGGCGAGCGGATCAACCGCGGCTACGAGGACCGCACCCTCAGCCACTACAAGCCCGACGACCTCTCCGCGGAGGCCCACGGCTTCGTGGAGCACTCCTACCGGAGCGGGCTCGAACCGCGGGAGTTCTTCTTCCACGCGATGGGCGGCCGCGAGGGGCTGGTCGACACGGCAGTGCGCACCTCGAAGTCCGGCTACCTCCAGCGCCGGCTCATCAACGCGCTCTCGGAGCTGGAGACGCAGTACGACGGCACCGTCCGGGACACCAGCGACACCATCGTCCAGTTCGAGTTCGGCGAGGACGGCACCTCCCCGGTGGAGGTCTCCTCGAACAGCGAGGGGCCGGCCGTCGACGTCGACGACATCGCCGACCGCGTCGTCGACGCGGAGTTCGACTCCGAGACCGAGCGCGAGCAGTTCCTCGGGCGCGAACCCGAGCCGACCAACATCTCCGAGCACGCCGACGACTGGTGGATGGAAGCGGCCGGGGGTGACTGACCATGGAGGTCACCGAGGACGTGCGCGCGCTGGTCGAGGACACCGAGCTGCCGCGCCGGCTGAAAGACGAGGTGTACGACACCATCGAGCAGCGCGGTGACCTGACGCTCGAACAGGTCGACGACATCGCCACGGCCGTCGAGAGCGAGTACGTCGACACCCGCGTCGACCCGCTCGACCCCGTCGGCACCGTCAGCGCCCAGTCCATCGGGGAGCCCGGGACGCAGATGTCCGTGCCCTACGACGAACGAGTCGTGGTCCGGCGCGATGGCGAGACCGACGTGACCGAAATCGGGTCACTCGTCGACGGCCTCGCGGCGGTTCGCGACACGACCGACGTGGACGGACACGAAGTCGTTCCGGCACCCGAGGACATGGAAGTGCTTTCGCTCCGCGCGGACGAGCGCGTCGAGTGGAAACCGCTGGAACAGGTGAGTCGCCACGACGCGCCCGACGAACTGCTGCGGTTCGACCTGGAGTCGGGTCGCGACATCCGGGCGACGAAATCTCACTCGTTCGTGACGCGGCGCGACAACGAAGTCGTCCCCGTCGCGGGCGACGAACTGGGGGAGGGCGACTGGCTTCCGGTTGTCCGCTCGTACGACGGAGACGGGCCGGATACGGTCGACCTCCGCGAGTATCTGCCCGGGGACGAGTACTGGTACACCTCGACGCTGACCGACGGTGGGTCAGTCGCCGAGCAGCCCGGTGGATCCGACCAGATCCGCAACAAGCGCGCAGCGCTCGAAGACGGGGAGTTGGACGAGAATGCGGTCTACCCGGTTCAGGGAACGACCGGCCTGCCGGAGCGGTTCCCGCTCGACCGTGAGACCGGCTTCTTCGTCGGTGCCTTCCTCGCAGAGGGTTCGATCACGGACTACTACGCCTCCATCTCGAACGTCGATGAGACGTTCCAGCGTGAGATCCGGTCGTTCGCGGAGCGGTTCGACCTCTCGACGAACGAATACGCCAACGAGAGCGGATTCGCTGCCGGGTACGACATCCGCGTCAACGGTAAAGTCCTCGCGGACTTCCTCGACGCGGCCTGCTACGAGGACGGCGAAAAGATAGTTCCCGACTTCGCGTTCGGAGCGCCGCGTACGTTCGTCCGCGGGATCCTTTCGGGGTACTTCAGCGGCGATGGGAACGTCTCCGAGAACGCTGTCCGAGCGAGTTCGACCTCACGGCAACTGGCTGAGGGGGTCGCGCTCCTGCTCGGTCGGTTCGACGTGTACGCGACGCTCGGCGAGCACGATAGCTCGACGACGCTCCGCGTCCCGACGAAGTACGTCCCGGCGTTCGCCGATCGGGTCGGGATGGTCGGCCAGCGGGGCGACGAACTCGATGCGGTCGCCGAAACGGTCGATGCCGACGGACCGGACGTCACCGATCAGATCCCGAACTTCGGAGATTCGCTCAAACAGGCCGCTTCGGACGCCGGTATCCCGTCGCGGCAGGTCCACAGCGCACACGAACGCCAGCGGATCGGTCGTAACCGCCTCTCGAAGCTCGTGACCGAGATGGAGGCGGAACTCGACGAGGGATCGAGCGACCTCGATGCGCTCGAACGCGCAGTCGACGGCGACGTGGTCTGGGAGCGGATCGAGTCCATCGAGACCGTTGAACCGGACCACGAGCACGTGTACGACTTCTCGGTGTCGGGGCTGGAGACGTTCACGACGGCGCAGGGCGTCGTGACGCACAACACGATGAACACCTTCCACTACGCGGGGGTCGCGGAGATCGACGTGACCCAGGGGCTGCCCCGGCTCATCGAGCTGGTCGACGCCCGGAAGGAGCCCGACACCCCGATGATGACGATCCACCTCGAGGACGAGTTCGCCGAGAAGCGCGAGCGCGCCCACGAGGTCGTCTGGGAGATCGAGTCGACGAAGATCCTCCAGCTGGGCGACGTGTCGACGAACGTCGCCGACATGCTCGTCCAGGTCGACCTCAACGAGGACACCCTCGAGGAGCGGTGGCCGACCGCCGACAACCTCGAGTCGGTCGTCACCGACATCGCCTCGACCATCGAGTCGAAGCTCGGCGTCGAGGTGCAGACCCCGGCGCCGACGGTCGTCCAGTTCGGGCCCGACGAGCCCAGCTACCGCGAGCTGCTCCAGCTGGTCGAGGAGCTGCGCGACATCGTCTTCAAGGGCATCGAGGAGATCTCCCGTGTCGTCATCCGCAAGGAGGAGACCGACGAGGGCGAGGAGTTCGTCCTCTACACCGAGGGGTCGGCGCTGGGCGACGTGCTCGACCTCGAGGGGGTCGACGCCTCGCGGACGACCTGCAACAACATCCACGAGATCCACCGCAACCTCGGCATCGAGGCGGCCCGCGAGGCGATCATCAACGAGACGATGAACACGCTCGAAGAGCAGGGGCTCGACGACGTGAACATCCGCCACCTGATGCTCGTCGCGGACATCATGACCAACCGCGGGAGCATCGAGTCGATCGGCCGCCACGGCATCTCCGGCAACAAGGAGTCCGTGCTCGCCCGCGCGGCGTTCGAGGTCACGGTCAACCACCTGCTCGACGCCGCCATCCACGGCGAGGTCGACGACCTCAACGGCGTCACCGAGAACGTCATCGTCGGCAAGCCGATCAAGCTGGGCACCGGCGACGTGGACCTGCGGATGGCGCCGGGTCGCGGCGACGGCGCCGAAGAGGCCGACTGACCCGGCATGACCGTCACCCTCTCGGACGAGGCGATGCGGCTCATCGCGCTGTTCGAAGACGAGACCGGCGCGACCGCGCGCGACTGCGTCGTCGACGAGGAGTACGACCGGCTGGTCTTCCTCGTCGCCGCCGGCGAGATGGGCGAGGCGATCGGCCCGGGCGGCCAGCACGTCCAGGCCGTCGAACAGCAGCTCGACCGGGAAATCAAGCTCGTCGAGGACGCGCCCACCGCCGAGGACTTCGTCGCCAGCGCGCTCGCTCCCGCGGCGGTGTACAACGTCACGATCAGCGAGAACGACGACCGGGTCGCCTACGCCGAGGTCGCCGACGAGGACCGCGGCGCCGCCATCGGCAAGGGCGGGCGCAACATCGACGCCGCCCGGGAACTCGCCGCCCGCCACTTCGACATCGACGAGATCGAACTGACGTAGGCGGCGCGTCCGGGCGATTTCTCCGGTCCCGTCTCCGAATTTTTCGGTCCCGTCTTCCGACTTCTCTCCTCGGTCTGCCGACGACAGCGGCGTCACCCGCCCCGAAGAGCCGCGTCCGGCCGGAGGGCGTCGGCCGGTCGGCGGTTCTGGGCGTTCGCCCGGTCGTCGGTGGCGTTGCCGACCCGGAGCGTCCAGACTGCGAAGTAGTCGAGCTGCCCGTCGGCCCGGAGGTCCCGGCTGCCGAGCTGGTCGCCGATGACCCGGCGCTGGTCGACGTCGGTCCGCCACTGCGAGATCAGGAGCCAGACCTGTTCACCCCGTGCGCGCCGTTCCGCGATGACTTCCCCGAGGGTGTCCGCCTCGCTCGCCTGGACGGCGGTGGCCGACTCCTCGCCGGCGACGTGGACGGCGGGGTAGAACCGCTCGGGCACGTCGCCGCCGACGACGACGATGTGCGGGTCGTCGCCGTGTCGCTCGACGCCCTCGACGGCGCCCTCCCACTGGGGGTTCTGCGGCGACCCGTGGAGCACGGCGACGGAGGCGCCCATCGCCAGCAGGAGCAGCCCGGCGACCGCGAAGCGGCCGGCGCCGATGTTCGTCCAGCGGAGCTCGGAGATCCCGCGGGCGACCAGGAGGAACAGTCCGATCGACGCCGCGGTGGTGTACTTCGCCCGGTAGATCGGTTCGACCGTCAGCGAGACGACGAACGGGACCACGACCGGCACGACGAGGACGACCAGCAGGAAGGTCGCCCGCCGCGAGGGGAGCAGTCGGTCGAGCCGTCCCGCGGGGGCCTCGGGGTCGGCGTCGCTGCGGAGTGCCCAGCCGCCGAGCACGAACGAGGCGGCGATGAACCCCATCGCCCACGAGTCCCACAGCCAGCCGTACTCGTAGTAGCGGGCGATAGTGTCGACGAGCAGGCCCGGCTCGGGGACCGGGATCCAGGTCGGCGAGGCGCTGTCGAACGGCGGGTAGCCGAGCAGTCGCATCCCCAGAACCGCCAGGAACGGGCCGAGTAGCAGGGCCGTCACCGCCTGGAGGCCGACCCAGTCCCGGAGGAGTTCGACTCCCGTCGAGCGCTCGGTCCGGAGGACGTGGACCAGCAGATAGCAGTTCTGGGCGAGGACCAGAAACAGGCCGAAGACGTGCGTGTAGCCGAGCAGCACCGTCGCGGCGACGTAGCCGGCGAGCGTCCGGCGCGAGCGGTCGCCGTCGAACACGAGCCGGACGTACCAGTACAGCGAGGCGACCGCAAGCGCGGTGTACAGCGAGTACATCCGCGTGTCCTGCGAGAAGTAGAGGTGCATCCCCGATAGCGCCAGCATCGCCGCCCCGATGGTGGCAGTCTCGCGGTCGTAGAGGCGCCGCCCCAGCGCGAACAGCAGGGCGACGGCCGCGACGCCGAAGACGACCGACATCGAACGGGTCGCGGCCTTGCTCGCGCCGAAGACGGCGGTCCACCCGCGGAGCAGCAGGTAGTACAGCGGCGGGTGGGGGTCCTCCAGGGGCAGCTCCGTCAGGATCGCCAGGGTCGACCGCTCGGTGGCGTACGTGATCGAGTACACCTCGTCCATCCAGAGGCTCTCGGCCGTCAGCGCGCGGAGGCGGACCACCAGCGCGACGACGAGCACCGCACCCAGGAGCCCGACCGACTCCAGGTCGTCCACACGCTCGACCACACCGTCGGGGAGCGTCGACTCTACCGAATCTGTCACACCCATGACCACACCGTCCTGTCGAAAGGTAATAAATTTTTGTTGAAACGTTCCCCGGACCGTCCGGATACCGCGGGGAGACGGGACGACAGTGCCCGCCTGTGGCGAGGGACCGACATCGGGGAACCCGAAGCGACGGGACCGGCGAGGTGGAACCGGCACGACGGAACCGACGAGGCGGAGCCAGCGGGGAAAACCGGCGACGTGGAACCGTCGGAAACCGGGGCGGGCAGGTCACGTGGGAGCGTCACAGGCGACGCGCCGAAAGAGGACGCTTAAGTACCTCCGTCGGGTATCCACGGCCACTATGGCGAACGGCAAATACGCCGCCCGCAAACTGAAGAAGGACCGCCAACAGCATCGGTGGTCCGACTCCGACTACGCGCGCCGCGAGCGGGGTCTCGGACAGAAGTCCGACCCGCTGGAGGGCGCGCCGCAGGGCCGCGGTATCGTCCTGGAGAAGGTCGGCATCGAAGCGAAACAGCCCAACTCCGCGATCCGCAAGTGCGTGCGGGTCCAGCTCATCAAGAACGGGAAGCAGGTCACCGCGTTCTGTCCCGGTGACGGCGCCATCTCGTTCATCGACGAGCACGACGAGGTCACCATCGCCGGCATCGGCGGCGCGAAGGGCCGCGCGATGGGCGACCTCTCGGGGGTCAACTACAAGGTCGAGAAAGTCAACGGCGTCTCGATGATCGAACTCGTTCGCGGTAACGCGGAGAAACCGGTCCGATAACCATGAGTGCTGACGACGAAGCGCCCGAGCCGGACGCCCCGGCCGGGACCGACGACGAGGACGCGCCCGCCAAGCTGTTCGGCGAGTGGGAGGTCACCGACATCGAGTACTCCGACCCCTCGACCGAGCGCTACATCACGGTCACGCCCATCGCCCACACGATGGGCCGCCACGCCGGCAAGCAGTTCCAGAAGTCCGAGATCAGCATCGTCGAGCGGCTGATCAACCGGCTCATGCAGACCGAGGAGAACACCGGCGACAAGCAGAAGGTCATGCGCATCACGCGCGACGCCTTCGACATCGTCCACGAGCGCACCGACGAGAACCCCGTCCAGGTCCTCGTCTCCGCCGTGGAGAACGCCGCCCCCCGCGAGGAGACCGTCCGCCTGAAGTACGGTGGCATCTCCGTCCCGAAGGCCGTCGACGTCGCGCCCCAGCGCCGCGTCGACCAGGCCCTGAAGTTCATCGCCGAGGGCGTCTACAGCGACTCGTTCAAGACGCCGACCGACGCCGAGGAGGCGCTGGCCAACCAGCTCACCGCGGCCGCCAACGACGACGTCTCCGCCTACGCCGTCAACCAGAAGGAAGAGAAGGAACGCGTCGCCGCCGCTGCCCGGTAATCTCTCTCCGCTTCTCCGTCTTCTCAGGGGCGACAGCCGTGGCTCGGCCGGTCCGGGCGCGGCCGTCGCCGGCCGCCGCACGCCACGCGGCGTCCAACCCATGACGACGGAATCCACGCTCCGCGAGACGCTCGCATCGGCATTCGACGACTACACCGTTCACCGACGGGTCCGCGTCGGCGACCGCAACACCGTCTTCGAGGCGACGGTCGACGGGCGGCGGGCGGCCTGCAAGCTGACCGACTGCCAGCCCGCGACGCTGGCCCACGAGGCCGCGGTCCAGCGGGCCGTCGCCGAGCGGACCGACCGCCGGGTTCCCGCAGTGATCGATTCCGGCGACGGCTATCTCCTGCTGGAGTGGATCGACGGCGAGACCTGTGCCGACCGCGACCCGGCGGAGCGCCGTCAGGACCGACTCCGCTCGGTCGGGCGGTGGCTGGCCCGCCTGCACGGCGCAACCGAGGGGTGGTTCGACGGCCACGGGACGCTGGAACGGAGTGGGCGGCCGCTCGCGGTCGCGGAGCCGGTCGACTGGCCGACGCGACTGGGCGGGTTCGTCGAGCGGTGGGCCGACGAGTTGGCGGTGACGGCCTCGGCCGACACCGGGGCCGCTGTCGCTTCGGCGGTCGAGTCCCACCGGGCGGCGCTCGCGAACTGTCGGCCGGTCCTCGTCCACGGGGAGGCCAGCGGCGACCACGTTCTCTTCGACGGCGACGGGGTCGCGACGCTGCTCGACTGGGAACTCGCCCAGGCCGCGCCCGGCGGCTTCGACCTCGTCTGGGCGGAGCGTGACCTCCTCGGGCGGCCGGTGTCTGCCGACCGGTACGGGTCGCTCCGTCGCGCGCTCTACGACGGCTACGCGAGCGAGCGGCGACTCGGCCCCGGGTTCCCCGTCCGGCGGGAGCTGTACCGGGCCGCCTTCGCGATGCGGGAGCTGACGCTGGTCCACGACCCCGAGATGCCCGCTCAAAGCGGTCGGGAGGACTACGGGGCGGCGTTGCGGGCGTTCGTGGCGGGCCGGCTGGACGCCGCCGACTCGCTGGCGGGTAGAGTGGCCTGACCGAGTGCGTTCGCGTTCGCAAACTCGGAGCGGCCGACGGTCACACCGTCGGTCGTGGTCCCCCTCCAGTCCGGCGGCTCCGCGGAACTGCTGACCGTCCTGCTGTTCGCGACCGCGGTGTCGGTTCCCGTGGCGCTTCTCGTCGGCGTCTTCCTGAAGCGTGTCCTGCGTCGCGGCCGGGATATCGACGAACTGCGGGAGCGCGTCGAGGAGTTGGAGTCCGAACGGGAGTGATCCGACCGGTGACACACTCGCCGGTGAGCGCTGTACCGACCCGACTGCACTCGACGGTGAGCGCTGAAAGCCCTCGACGCGCTCGCGGTCGCTGGGCGGGATACCCTCGCTACGCTCGGGTAGTACCCGCCCAGCGACTCCCCGTTCGGCGCGAGCGCGCCTCGCCCTTTCAGTCCGCCAGGAGAGCACCGCGACCGCAACGCCCTGCACAGCAACCGCAGACGACCACGAACCTCCCCAGCCGATTGCGCTGCTCGCAAACTGCGCTGCTCATCCCTCGCGCGGCTATCGTCGCGCGCACAAAAGCGCGCTCCAGCGCGCGCCACCGCAGAGAACTCCGGTCTATCGCCCTCAGAAACCCATCTCGTTGCGGAGGAACAGTCCGGTGGACTTCAGATAGGAGGGGCGGGTGATCCGGTCGCGCTCGTCGTCGGTGAGTTCGAAATCGAAGATAGCGGCGTTCTGCCGGAGGTGTTCGCGGGAGGTGGTCTTGGGGATGACGCAGACGTTCTCGAACCCGGTGGCCCAGCGGAGCGCGACCTGGGCGGGGGTCTTGTCGTAGCGCTCGCCGATCTCGGCGAGGACGGGGTCGTCGAGCAGGCCGCCGTGGGCGAGCGGGCTGTAGGCGGTCAGCATGGTATCGACCTTCCCGCAGTACTCCCGGAGGGCGCCGTGGGAGTAGAAGGGGTGGAAGCGCACCTGGTCGGCGAGGATGGGGACGGTCGAGTTCTCGCGGGCGCGGCGCAGGCGCCAGCGGCGGAAGTTGCTGACGCCGGCGTGGCGGATGCGGCCGTCGTCGCGGAGTTCGGCCATGCCGCGGGCGGTGTCGCGGAAGGAGACGAGGGGATTCGGCCAGTGGAGCAGGAGCAGATCGACGTAGTCCGTCCCCAGCCTGTCGAGGCTCGCCTTCGTGCTCTCGACCACGTCCGCCCGGCGGGCGTTGCCCGGCGTGACCTTCGTCGTGACCCACACGTCGTCGCGGTCCACGTCCGAGTCGGCGATGGCGCGGCCCACCTGCTTCTCGTTGTCGTACATCTGGGCGGTGTCGACGTGCCGGTAGCCGAGTTCGAGCGCGGCCGAGACCGTCTCCTGACATCCTCCCACGGCTAAAGCCGTGGGGTTCCCCCACTGGGGGTTGAATCCACGAGTAGCGGGAAGTTCGCAGGTTCGTCGTCACGGTGGACGATGACCTGCGTTTCGGGCTGTGCCAGTCCAGCCCCCGCCTCGGACAGCGGTTTCGAGAACTTGCCCAAGGCTCGTTTGCCGATGTTCAGCGCACCGTTCTTGTCCGCGTTGTCGTCCAGCCCACATTCGGGACACTTGAAGCGTCCTTGCGTCTCACGGACGCCCTCGCAGGCACAGCGGTTGCACGTTTGCGACGTGTCGTATTCTTCGACCAACTGCACGTCGATGCCCGCGTCGTGGGCCTTGTACTCGATGTAGTTTAGCAGACGGGCGAACGGCATCTTGTGGGTCTTGTCGTTGACGTACCGCCCCTTGTCGTTGTCTTTGCGAATCCCACCCAGGTCGCCCACAACGATGATCGCGTTCCGTTCCTCAGCATCCTCCACGATTTGGCGAGCAATCTTGTGGAGGCGGTCGTTCACCTTCCGTGCTTCCGCGTCACCGATACGTTCGACCACCTGCTGTCCCTGTCGGGGTTTGGCTTTCCCGATGGACTTTCGGAGTTGCTTGTAGTGTTCGCGGATGCGACGAACTTCCTCGCCGTAGAAGGTGGTCTTGCGGTCGGAGAGGAACGCGCAGGTAGTGACCCACCGTGCGCCCATGTCGATGGCCAGCACGTCGTCGTACTCGTCTTGGACGGTCACAGACCGTTTGACGACGAGATGGACGTACCAGTCACCGTCACGGCACACCAGTTCGCTGTCCCGAATATCGCCCTCGCGGACGAGTTGTGCGTCCTTTCGCGGGACGTGGGCGGGGCACCAGATGGAGTTGCCCCGCCCACGCTCGGGGTCGTAGACAGGGACTTTCACCCACCACGACGAGAGAACGGTTTCCTCGTCGTAGGACACGTCGAACACGTCGTTGCGGAGAACGACGGGTTGTTCCGTGTCAGGATTTGGGTCTTTCTGTCGCTGGACTTTCGACGCCTGTTGGTCGGTTGCGGAGTAGAGGTCGGCGTCTCCGCCGTGTACCTCGGTTTGGAACGCCTCGTATTCACGGGCGAGCAGGTCGGCTTTCCTGTTGGTCAGTGAGTGGAGTTTGACCCGCACTGTAGTCGAGACGGTCCGTTGCATGGCTATTCACCCGCTTGGGCGTCGATGTACTCCTCGATAACCTCGCTGGATACGTCGCCTGCGCTTGAAACGAAGTATGAGCGCGTCCACAGCGACGGCAAGCCGAAGTCGAACTCGTCGCGGAGGTTGCGCGAGGAGTATCCCTTGACCTGTTGCATTATCTTATTCGGGGCGAGCGTCGGGTCGCCCGTGATGAACAAGTGTACGTGGTCGGGGCGAATCGCCAACTCCAGTATCTCTAAGCCGAGTTCGTCGGCCTTCTCCTCGATGAGTTCTTCGAGACGGTCGCGTACCTCGCCTTCGAGCACCGACTTGCGGTACTTCGGACACCAGATGAAGTGGTACTGGAGTTTGTGGACGGTGGTACGCTCCCTGTCGAACCCACGAGGCATCGTCAGTATATAGAAGACACTCACCTAAAGATGTTATGTAGGCATCCAAACCCGGCCGTAGCTACGATCGTGGAGAGATTCCCAGCTGTCGGCTTCATCCCACCCGTGAACGGGTGGGCTTTCGCCTCGCAACCGCTGTAAATCCCCCGCTCGCGGCGGCCGGAACCGATCCCGGTCCGAACCGAACGTATCCGATGTGTCGTAAACCAGTGTCTATTTACCGGTTGACGGGGCACGGAGAGGTATGGCACAGGAGTACGAATCAGTCGATCTGGTGGACGACAACACGGTGCGGAACCTGGCGGGAGCGGCCGTGCTGGCGGCGCTGACGGCGGCGCTCGCCCAGTTGTCGATCCCGATCCCGAGCGTCGGGGTGCCGTTCTCGCTGCAGCCGTTCGGCCCTTTCTTCGCGGGACTGCTGCTCGGGCCGCTGTGGGGCGGGTTCGCGATGGCGCTGTACCTGGTCGCGGGCGCGGCGGGCGCGCCGGTGTTCGCCAACGGCGCGGCGGGTATCGGCTACTTCGGCGGCCGGACCGGGGGCTTCCTCGTCGGGTTCGCGATCTCGGCGGTCGTCGTCGGGGCCATCGCCCACCGTGGGGTCGAGCCGCGGCCCGTCTCCGAGCTGTCGGTGCCGGTCGAACTCGCCGCCGTGTTCGCGGGGCTGGTCGTCGTCTACGCGGTCGGGCTCCCGTGGATGGCCGAGGTGCTGGGGGTTTCGATCGGCGCGGCCGCCGGGATCATGGCGCCGTTCGTCCCGCCGGACGTGGTGAAGGTGTTCGTCGCCGTCGCCGTCGTCGAGGGCGGCGCCGTCGCCCTCCGGGAATGATCGAGACCGAGGGGCTCGTCCACCGCTACGGCGATGTCGCGGCCGTCGACGGCGTCTCGCTATCGGTCGCCGACGGCGAGGCCCTCGCGGTCGTCGGCGCCAACGGCAGCGGCAAGACCACGCTGGTCAGACACTTCGACGCGCTGCTGGAACCCGACGAGGGGGCCGTCCGCGTCGACGGCCGGGACGTGACCGACGAGCCCGTCTACGCCCGGACGCGCGTGGGGATGGTGTTCCAGAACCCCCGCGACCAGTTCGTCGCCGGGACGGTCGGCGCCGACGTGGCGTTCGGCCCGGAGAACCTCGGCCTCGACCGGGCTGAGATCGACCGGCGGGTCGACGAGGCGCTCGAATCGGTCGACATGGGCGGCCGCGGCGACGAGCGGATCGACCGCCTCTCCGGGGGCGAACAGGCGAGAGTCGCCATCGCGGGCGCGCTGGCGATGGACCCCGACCACCTCGTGCTGGACGAGCCGCTGGTCGGGCTCGACCGGTCGGCCCGCGAGTCGGTGCTGGCCCGCCTCGAAACGCTGTCGGCAGACGGGACCGGGCTCGTCGTGGTCACCCACGACCTGCGCGACGTGGTCGGGCTGGTCGACCGCGTGGTCGGGATGGCCGACGGCCGGCTGGTGCTGGACGAACCGACGCCGGCGGCGCTGGACCGGCTGGACGAGGTCGGGGTTCGCGACCCGCGATGCTGACCTACGAGCCGGGCGACTCGCTCGCCCACGGGCTCGACCCGCGGGCGAAACTCGCCGTCCAGTTCGGGCTCGCTATCGCCGTGTTCGGCGACCCGACCGTGCGGGGGTTCGCCGTCGGCAGCGCGGTCGCCCTGACCGCGCTCGCGGCCGGCCGGCTCTCCCCCCTGCGGGTCGTCCGCGCCTACTGGCCGGTCTTCCTGTTTCTCTCGGTCGGACCGCTCGTCGGCGGCGTGGCCCTGGGCGAGCCGTGGTTCCGGGTCGGGCCGGCCGTCGAGTCGCTGCGGTCGGTCGCCCGGGTCGTCCCGGTGGTGTTCGCCAGCGCCGTCTACGTGCGGACGACGCCCGTCCGCGAGACGCGAGCGGCCATCCAGCTGACGGTCCCGGGGAAGGTCGGCCGACTGTTCGGCGTCGGCGTCGGGCTGGTCTTCCGCTTCTTCCCGGTGGTCCTTCGTGACGTGCGGGCGACCCGGCAGGCGGTCCACGCGCGGGCGGGCGAGCGCCGGCCGCTCCGCGACCGGGTCGAGCGGATCCTGACCCGGAGCCTCCAGCGATCCTTTCTGCGTGCCGACCGGCTGACGCTCGCGCTGCGGGCGCGCTGTTTCGCCTGGAACCCGACGCTACCCGCGCTGGCGCTCCGGCGGCGGGACTACCTCGCGACCGCCCTGGGCGTCGCGCTCGCGGCCTGGCCGCTGGTCGCCCGCCTTCCCGGAAGATTCATTCCGGTCGCGTAATAGGAACCGGGTATGAACCCCGACTCGACCGAGCGCGACGCGGCGGCCCCTCCCCGTTCCCGGCGCGGCTTTCTCGCCCTGACCGCCGCCGGCGTCGCCGGCCTGGCGGGCTGTTCGACCGAGACGGCGACGCCGACCGACGGCGGAAGCGGCCGCGACGGCGACGATGGCGGCGATGGCAGCGACAGCGGTGCGGACGGTAGCGACGGATCCGACGGCGACGCGGGGGACGGCTCGACCGGCGACACGGCCACGCCGGAGCCGGTCGTCGGCCGCCCGATCGAGGAGTGGTCGGGCTACGACCCCGAGTGGGAGGCGCCGAGGAGTTCGCCGCTGGAGGCGTCCCTGGGGACGGAGGTCCTCGTCGAGAACCTGGAGATCCCCTGGGACATCGCGTTCACGCCCGACAGTGACATGTTCGTCACCGAGCGGGTCGGTCGCGTCCTGCGGTTCGACGGCGAGGACGTGCGCACAGTCGCGGAGCCGGCCGGGGCCATCGACGCCGGCTCCATCGAACCCGGGTCGGACAAGCGACCCTGGTGGGTCAAGGGCGGCGAGGGCGGGACCCTCGGTATCGCGGTCCACCCTACCTTCCCGAACCCCTCGCACATCTTCGTCTACTACACGTACACGAACGACGAGGGGACGAAGTACAACAAGGTGGCCGCCTTCGACGTCGAGTCGGAGGCTCCGGGCGAGCCGGTCAGGACGGTCGTCGACGAGATCCCGGCGAACAACTACCACAACGGCGGGCGGATCACCTTCGGCCCGCGCAACTACCTCTGGATCACCTGCGGCGACGGCGGCCAGCCCGAGGACGCCCAGGACCCCGGGACCCTTGCCGGGAAGATCCTCCGCGTGACCCCCTCGGGCGACCCCGCGCCGGACAACCCCGACCTGGGCGACGGCGCCGACCCGCGGGTGTTCACCTACGGTCACCGCAACCCCCAGGGGATCGTCTGGCTCCCCGACGGCACGCCGGTCAACTCCGAGCACGGGCCCACGGGTCGCGACGAGTTCAACCGGCTCGTCGCCGGCGACAACTACAGCTGGCCCGAGGTGTTCAAGCCCGACAACTACCCCGGCAGCGGCTTCCACCCGCCGCTGTTCAACACCCGTGCCACGAGCTTCGCACCCACGGGCTCGCTGTTCTACACCGGCGACAAAGTGCCCGCCCTGCGGAACCGGATGGTCACAGGCGGACTCATCAGCCAGCAGCTGGTCGTCACGACGCTGACCCCCGAGGGCGGCGAGCTCCCGCCGGCCGAGAACGCCTACGCCCAGGTCACCGGCGACTGGGCCGACCAGGCATACACCGCGACGGTCCACACCACGATGAAGAACGAACTCGGCCGGATCCGCCACGTCGAACAGTCACCCGACGGGGACGTCTACGTCATCACCTCCAACCGCGACGGCCGCGCGAAGGGTGAGTTCCCCCGCGAGCGCGACGACGTGCTCGTCCGGTTGACTCAGGAGTAGATATCGGCGTCGAGCCGCTCCGGTCTCCGGTCAGTCCGCGGCCCGCTCGCCGCCGGTCGCGTAGGCGCGGGTCACGTCGACCAGCGCCTTCCGGTACTCGCTGTCGTCGGGGTCGCGGGCGAGCGTCCGGAACTGGCGGGTGAACGCCGCCACGTCGATCTCCGGGGCGTCCTGTGCGGCAGCGTGCGCCAGGTCGTAGATCCGGTGGTCGTCGTCGACCAGGTCGTGGCGTTCGACCAGCCCCAGCGCGAAGGCGGCGTTGACCGCGGTGATGTCCGGGTCGGCCGCCGGGGTAAGCCGGTCCCACGCGGGCGGGTCCCGCGGTCGGTCCGCGACGGCGGCGGCGAGGCTGGATTCGAGGAAGGCCACGAGCTTGTCGGCCGGGGCGACCTCCAGCCACACGTCGTCGGCGTAGATGTCCTTCATATGGTTGGCGATCTGGTAGCAGTGGGTGAGCTTCCGGCGCTCGACCGACCGGCCGGCCAGCGCGAGGAAGATCACCTCCTCCATCGACTGGGTGTGGGAGGGGTGGTCCCGTTCGTAGTGGTGCATGTGGGCGAACTCGTGGAGGGCGAGTTCCCGCGCCATCGCCGACGTGGCCGCCTGCCGCGAGATGACGAACAGGTGGCCCTCCTCGTCGTGGCTCACGCGCGTCCGCTCGTCGGGGTCCTCGCGTATCTCGACGGTGACCGGTCGCTCCAGCGTCCGTTCGGTCTCGAACAGGTCGCGCGCCCCGAGAATCGGACCCTCCGGGCCGGGGCCGCGCACTCGCACGTCCATACGCACGTAGGCAGGGGTTACTGGCGTATGACTCTTGCGGGCAGTTACTGTGGTCTACGCCCGACTCTCCGTGGGCCGGTGAGCGGGGCCGGTCACGGAGGCGGAGACGAGTGTGAGCACCGGCCCCGTTCGTCGCTGGTCGAACGCGTCGGTCCGGACGCCGGGTCGATTACTCCGCGCCGTGGGCCGGAACGAATCCGCACCCGGAACAGCCGTTGTGCTTGGTCGTCTGGTAACTCAGTTCCGTGCCACATTCGGGACATTTGTAGCGAGCGTCGGCCATCATCATCCCGTTTGGTTCGACGATCTTTATACCTTACTACGACAGACGACGAATTCACCACTACCGCCGCTATCGAGACTGCTGACCTTCCACGTTCGGATGTCTGTGACACTCTCACGTGGAAACACCGCAGACGGCTCCCCGATGGCCGCCGTCTGTCGAGCTTCCGTGTTCGCGTGGTGGTGCCACGCTCACGTGGAAACGCCGGGAGAGTCCTCCCTCCGGTCGTCCTCTCACGTGCTTCGGTTTGCGTGCTCCATCCTGTCGCACGCAAACTGAAACAGCACCCTTTTGACGCCCCCATTGATAGAGTGCCGTATAATGGGCCGACGTAAGAAAATCGTACAGGAATGTGAGACGCTGATGGACAAGCCGGAGAACATCCGGAACATCGCCATCGCGGCTCACGTCGACCACGGGAAGACGACACTGACGGACAACCTGCTCGCCGGCGCGGGCATGATCTCCGACGACACCGCGGGCGAGCAGCTCGCGATGGACACCGAGGAGGACGAGCAGGAGCGCGGCATCACCATCGACGCCGCCAACGTCTCGATGACCCACGAGTACGAGGGCACCAACCACCTCATCAACCTCATCGACACGCCGGGCCACGTCGACTTCGGCGGTGACGTGACCCGCGCGATGCGCGCCGTCGACGGCGCCTTGGTGGTCGTCGACGCGGTCGAGGGCGCGATGCCCCAGACCGAGACCGTCCTGCGGCAGGCGCTCCGTGAAGGCGTCAAGCCGACCCTGTTCATCAACAAGGTCGACCGCCTCATCTCCGAGCTCCAGGAGGGGCCCGAGGAGATGCAGGAGCGCCTGCTCTCGGTCATCCGCGACGTGAACGAACTCATCCGCGGGATGACCGAGGAGATGGAGGACATCGACGAGGACTGGACGGTCTCCGTCGAGGAGGGGACCGTCGGCTTCGGCTCGGCGCTGTACAAGTGGGGCGTCTCGATGCCCTCGATGCAGCGGACGGGCATGGACTTCGGCGAGATCATGGAGCTCGAACGCGCGGACAAGCGCCAGGAGCTCCACGAGCGGACGCCGCTGGCCGACGTGGTGCTCGACATGGTCTGTGAGCACTTCCCGAACCCCATCGACGCCCAGCCCCGCCGTATCCCGCGCATCTGGCGCGGCGACGCCGACTCCGACGTGGCCGAGACGATGCAGCTGGTCGACGAGGACGGCGAGGTCGTCCTGATGGTCACCGACATCGGGATCGACCCCCACGCCGGCGAGATCGCCGCCGGCCGCGTCTTCTCGGGCACGCTCGAGAAGGGCCAGGAGCTGTACGTCTCCGGGACCGCCGGGACCAACCGCGTCCAGTCCGTCGGTATCTACATGGGCGGCGAGCGCGAGGAGGTCGACCGCGTCCCCGCCGGGAACATCGCCGCCGTCACCGGCCTCAAGGACGCCATCGCCGGCTCGACGGTCTCCTCGGTCGAGATGACCCCCTTCGAGTCCATCGAGCACATCTCGGAGCCGGTCATCACGAAGTCCGTCGAGGCCCAGAACATGGACGACCTGCCGAAGCTCATCGAGACGCTCCAGCAGGTCGCCAAGGAGGACCCGACCATCCAGATCGAGATCAACGAGGACACCGGCGAACACCTCATCTCCGGCCAGGGTGAGCTCCACCTCGAAGTCATCGGCCAGCGCATCGAGCGCAACCAGGGCATCCCGATCAACACCGGCGAACCGATCGTCGTCTTCCGCGAGGCCCCCCAGGAGAGCAGCCGCGAGGTCGAAGGGATCTCCCCGAACCGTCACAACCGCTTCTACATCACCGTGACGCCGCTCGACGAGGACATCGTCGAGGCCATCCAGCACGGCGAGGCCTCCATGGACATGCCCGAGCTGGAACGCCGCGAGGCGCTTCAGGAGGCCGGCATGGACAAGGACACCTCCCAGAACGTCGAGCACATCCACAACACCAACGTCATCATCGACGACACGAAGGGTATCCAGCACCTCAACGAGACGATGGAGCTGGTCCTCGAAGGGATGGAGGAGGCCCTGAACGACGGCCCGCTGGCCGCCGAGCCGGTCCAGGGCTCGCTCATCCGCCTCCACGACGCGCGGCTCCACGAGGACGCCATCCACCGCGGCCCGGCCCAGGTCATCCCGGCGACCCGCCAGGCCATCCACAACGCCCTCATCGACGCCGAGGTGCGCCTGCTGGAGCCGATCCAGGAGGTCCGCATCGACGTGCCCAACGACCACATGGGCGCCGCCTCCGGCGAGATCCAGGGCCGCCGCGGCCGCGTCGACGACATGTACCAGGAAGGCGACCTGATGGTCGTCGAGGGCGTCGCGCCCGTCGACGAGATGATCGGCTTCTCCAGCGACATCCGGAGCGCCACCGAGGGCCGCGCCTCCTGGAACACCGAGAACGCCGGCTTCCAGGTCATGGCCGACAACCTCCAGCGCGAGACCATCATGGAGATCCGCGAGCGCAAGGGCATGAAGCAGGAACTGCCCGAGGCCGTCGACTACTTCTAGACCATCTAGTTTCCATCTTTTTCCCGCCCGGGTTTCCTCGGCGCGCTCCGCGCGCCTGCGGCGCGCGGACGTTCTTCCGCCTCTCTGCTTTCTCCGTCTCTTCTGTGCACTCAACGACTTGCCACAGGGACGGCTCTCCGTCGGCGCCCTACTCGTCTTTCTCTCGGGCCTTCGACGCCGCGGTGTTCACCGCGTCTCTCACCTGGCTCTCGTCGACCCTGTCGGTGCGCTTGCTGACCGCCCTCGCGATCCTGTCGTCGTGTTTCTCCGCGAGGCCGAGGAGTTTCTTCAGCTTCGAGAGCACCCCCATGCCTCCGGGGCGGCGCACGCGTTTGAAGAGGATTTCGCGAACGGCCGAGGAGCCGCCCGGGGTCACTCGACCAGGTCGCGATAGACCGCCCGGTAGTCGTCGGTCCCGTCGACGCGCTCGTCGAAGCGCACGTCCCCGTCGGCGAGGACGGTCAGCCGGTCGAGCGAGGGGCCGAAGGCGCCGAGGTGGTGCGTCGAGACGACCACGGTCCGGTCGTCCCCGCAGTAGTCGGCGACGAACTCGACCACGCGTTCGCGAGCGGCGTCGTCGAGCTCGTCCAGCGGCTCGTCGAGCAGGACGAACGCGGGGCGGCGGACGAACGCCAGGGCCACGTCGAGCAGGCGCTGGTAGCCGCCGGAGAGGTCGCCGGCGACGCGGTCGCGCACTTCGTCCAGCCCCAGCTCCGAACGAACGGTGGCGAGCCACTCGTCGCCGGCCTCGTCCATGCTAGCGAACACGCGCAGGTTCTCGTCGACGGTCAGGTCGGGGTAGACGCTGGGGGTCTGGAAGCCACAGCCGATCCGGCCCTCCGGGCGGGTGATCGTCCCCGAGGTCGGTCGGTCGAGGCCGAGCACGAGCGATAGCAGTGTGGACTTGCCCGAGCCGTTCGGACCGGCCAGCGCGTGCAGGTCGCCGGCCGCGATCCGCAGGTCGACGCCCGCGAGCGCCGTGACGCCGTCGTAGCGCCTGACGACACCGTCGAGACGGATCTCGCGGTCGGGGTCGCGGTCGACTCCCTCGACGCCGTCACCCATCGCGACCCCCCCGTTCGTAGGCGACGACGCTGGCCGCGAGCCAGCAGGCCGCCGCCGCGGCGACGCCGCCGAGCAGGAGCAGGCGGTCGGTGAACAACCCGGGCGACAGCCCTTTCAGGACGAGCGCCCGGACGACGACCGTCGTGTGGTAGACGGGGCTCCAGCCCGCGATAGTCCGGCGGACCGCCGAGAAGAACCCTGTCGGGTAGACGGGGTTCGAGAAGGCGACGACCGCCCCCAGCAGCGCGACGTTGACGAACCGGCCGGCGACGGAGAAGCGGGTGGCGAAGGAGACGCCGAGACTCACCGCGACGAGCGTGGCGCCGACCAGCCCGAGGACGCCGAGCGCCGCCGGGTCGAGGAGAGCGACTCGATACCCGAGGGCGACGCCGGCCAGCCCCATGCTCGCGAGCGCGGCGGCGCCGAGCGCGGCGAACAGCGCGGCCTTCGCGGCGAGCAGCGCCCACAGCGACGACTCCACGCGCACGCGGTCGAACACGCGCCGCTCGCGGGCGAGGTGGTAGGGGACGTAGGTGAAGGCGTAGATGGCGAGCAGGTAGACCAGTCCGGTCGCGAAGAGGAACTCGGGGAGTGTCCGCTCGGCGCCGACGACCCGCCGCTCGACGGTGACGGTCGACGGGAACACGCCCGCCCGCTCGCGGAGCGTCCCCGTCACCGCCCGGGAGGGCTCGACGTAGGTCACCATCCCGCCGTCGACGGCCAGCGAGAGCGTGACGTTCGCGCTCGACTCGTAGAGGCCGTGGCCGACGGTGAGGACGCCGTAGACCCGCTCGCGGTGGAGCGCGGTCGTCGCCGCCTCCGGCGAGTCGAACTGCCTGGGCGCCGAGACCGTCCGCGCGAGCCCGGCGACGGCCTGCAGTTCGTCCTCCGTCACGGCGTCGTCGGCGGGTGCGACCGCGACCGGCACGTCCTGCGGGACGGTGCGGTCGAACGACGCGGTGGCGACGCCGAACAGGGCCGGCGCCAGCAGGAAGACGACGGCGACGGCTCGCCAGTTGCGGCGGAGCCAGAACAGTTCCTTCTCGAGGAGCGGTGCGACCATTCGGGAAGAGCGAGACGGGGGGCCGTCTTAAGCGCTCTGTGCCGCGGCCGCGGCGGTGGTCGTCCCCGACGCGACGCCGGTCGCCGCGCCGCCCTGGCCGCCGGTCAGGATGTCCGCGTACCAGCGGATGAGCGTCTCGGCCGTCTCGATGTCCGTCTGGCGCGAGACGGTGACTGTCGTGCCGTCACGGGTCACCTCGGTCGCGCGGAGCTCGGACTCGAGCGTCTCGTTCTGGATGGCACCGGCCTGGATGGAGATGAACCCCTGCGCGAGGTCCTTCACGTCCCGGGCGGTGTCCGTCGAGTTGGTCAGGATGCGCGACTCGGTACCCAGCGTCTCGCCGTCGTCGGCGATGTAGTAGGTCCCCGAGGTGATGTGGAGGTCGTTGTACGCCTCGGCGTACGCGGTGACGTTCAGGCCGGTCGACTGGCCCATCGTCTCGTTGATCCGCGTGACGTTGACGTTCTGGGAGGTCTGGGCGTAGCGGAGGTAGCCGTCGCGGGTGCTGTCGAACGCGCGGCGGAGGTCGCCGTCGACGGGGTCGGCGTCGCCGACCTCCACGTCGACCGCATCGGCGACGGCCTGCTCGGTCCCGAAGACGTACTCGCCGTCACCGAGGACGGCGACCCACTGGTCGGGCTCGGGCGGCCCGAACGTCGTGACGTTCTCCTCCTCGCGCGGTTCGGGCTTGTAGACGGTCACGCCGTCGACGGTCGTGTTGCGGTACGACCGGTTGGCCTCCTCCTCGACCGCGGCGACCACGTCGGACTTCGCCCAGTCGGCCTCGACGATTGCGCCCTGGTAGGGCGGCGACGTGAAGTTCGCCTGGCGCTGGCTGTAGACGATGACCTGCTCGGCCGCACGCGGGTCGAGGCCGGTCTCGTTCTCGACCTGGTCGAACGCGCCCGTCAGGTTCGCCGGGACCATCTCGACCGGCGAGGGCGCGGTGGTCATCCCGTCGTCCATCGCCCCGTCGTCGCCGGCGGGCGCCGACTGGTTGACCGAGCCGACGGTGGCGTTGTAGCCGGTCGCGTAGAGCCGTTCGGCGGTGTCGGACTCGATGACGCTCGCGTCGAAGACGGCGACGCTGTCGACGCCGTCGGGGACCGGCTCCAGCAGGGCGGAGTCCCGCGAGTCCGTGATCCCGTCGATCGCGCCCATCTGTGCCGCGGCGACGCCGCCGACCGCGAGGAACGCGACGACGACGACCGCCTTGGCCGCTGTACTACTCAGTGTGCCTGTCGGTATGGAGGGCATTCCATCGTCGTCTACACGGACATGTCAGTAATAAGTATCGGTCGCCCGCGAGCGGCGGGCCACTCGTCCGCGACGGCCCGCGACCGGACCGGGAGCGCGACGCGGCCGGGCTCGCAATACGGCCGGGAACGTCCGCGACGGACGACCGGAATGACCGGATTGATATAGCCGCCCCCTGTGACGTTCCCCTAATGAGCGCACGCGAGCGCACCAGGGAGGTGATCGGGCGATGAGCGACTCGACCGACGAGGTACGGGCCTACACAGTTCGGCTCGAACTCGTCGACGAGCCGGGCGAGCTCCTGCGGGCGCTGCACCCGATCGCCGACAACGGCGGGAACCTCCTCTCGATCTTCCACGAGCGGGGCAACCTCACGCCGAGAGGTCACATCCCCGTCGAGGTCGACCTGGAGGCGACGCCCGAACGGTTCGACGAGATCGTCGACGCGCTCCGCGACGCCGGCATCAACGTCATCCAGGCCGGCACGCAACACTACAGCGAGTCGGTGACGATCGTCCTCTCGGGGCACATCGTCGACAGCGACCTCTCCCACACCCTCTCGCGCATCCGCGAGACGACGGAGGCGACGGTGACCGACCTCTCGCTGTCGGCGCCCGAGGGGACCGAGGATGTCTCCAGCGCGCGCCTGCGGCTGGCCACCGAGGAGGGGGAGACCGAGTCGACCCTGGCGGCGCTGCGCGAGATCGCCGCGGAGAAGGACCTGCGGCTGGTCGAGCCGCTCACGGCGGGTGATGCGGCGTGAGACTCGCCGTGCTGGGCGCCGGCGCCGTCGGCGCCTCCGTCGCGGAGCTGGCCGCCGACTACGGCCACACCGTCACCGCGCTGGCCGACTCCTCGTCGGCCGCCGTCGACCCCGAGGGGATCGACGTGGCGACCGCCCTGGAGTCCAAGCGGACCGACGGCGCGGTCGGGAGCGACGACCCCGAGGACGCGCTGGACGGCGCGTACGACGCGCTCGTCGAGGCGACGCCGACGACGCTGGGCGACGCCCAGCCGGGCTTCGGCCACGTCCGGACCGCCCTGGAGCGAGACCGCCACGTCGTCCTCGCCAACAAGGGGCCGGTCGCCGAACGCTACGGGGAGGTGCGCGACCTCGAACGGGCGAGCGAGGGCCAGGTGCTCTTCGAGGCGACCGTCGGCGGCGCGATGCCCGTCCTCTCGACGATCGCCGACTTCGACCCCGACCACATCACGGCCGCCCGCGGCGTCCTCAACGGGACGGCGAACTTCATCCTCACGCGGATGGCCGCCGAGGGGCTCGACTACGAGCACGTCCTCGCGGAGGCCCAGGACCTGGGCGTCGCCGAGGCGGACCCGGCCTTCGACGTGGAGGGGACCGACGCGGCGCTGAAGTGCGTCATCGTCGCGAACGTCCTCGCGGGCGACGACCGCGAGTACACGCTGGCGGACGCCGAGGTGGAGGGGATCAAGGAAATCCCCGGGAGCGCCCTGGACCTGGCGACCGAGGACGGCCGGACCGTCCGGCTCATCGGCGAGGTCACGTCCGACGGCGAGGTACGCGTCGGCCCGCGGCTCGTCCCCGAGAACGGCACGCTCGCCGTGACAGGCACCGAGAACATCGTCCAGCTGGAGACCGAACACGCCGGCCGGCTCAACATCTCCGGGCGCGGTGCGGGCGGCCCCGAGACGGCGAGCGCGGTGCTGGCCGACGTGGGTCGGCTGGACGGCGACTGAACCGCACCCGCTCTCTTTTCGGCCCGGCCGGGACAGTCCCGACCGCACGGCTTCCGGTCACCGGTCGTCCGTCGACCGCTCGCGGTCCGTGGGAGCGGTTGGCAAATCGCAAGACAGCGCCGGGATCGCGTGGAGTCGCTATCGAAATGGTTTTAACACTAACCGCCAAAGGCTTCCCACATAGCGCCTCTGCGCGTGAGATACAATGAGTGAGGACAAACCGCACCAGAACCTGGCCATCATCGGCCACGTAGACCACGGGAAGAGCACACTGGTCGGGCGACTGCTGTACGAGACCGGCAGCGTCCCCGAGCACGTCATCGAACAGCACAAGGAAGAAGCCGAGGAGAAGGGCAAGGGCGGCTTCGAGTTCGCCTACGTCATGGACAACCTCGCCGAGGAGCGCGAGCGCGGGGTCACCATCGACATCGCCCACCAGGAGTTCGACACCGACGAGTACTTCTTCACCATCGTCGACTGTCCGGGGCACCGCGACTTCGTCAAGAACATGATCACGGGCGCGTCCCAGGCGGACAACGCCGTGCTCGTGGTCGCCGCGGACGACGGCGTCCAGCCCCAGACCCAGGAGCACGTCTTCCTGGCCCGCACGCTGGGCATCGGCGAGATGATCGTCGCCGTCAACAAGATGGACCTCGCCGACTACGAGGAGGGCCGCTACCACGAGGTCGTCGAGGAGGTCGAGGACCTGCTCAACCAGGTCCGCTTCGACACCGAGGACGCGAAGTTCATCCCGGTCTCGGCCTTCGAGGGCGACAACGTCGCCGAGCGCTCCGACAACATGGACTGGTACGACGACGAGATCCTCCTGGAGGCGCTCAACGAGCTGCCGGAGCCGGAGCCGCCGACGGACGCGCCGCTCCGACTCCCCATCCAGGACGTCTACACCATCTCCGGTATCGGGACCGTCCCGGTCGGACGCGTCGAGACGGGCATGCTCAACACGGGCGACAACGTGAGCTTCCAGCCCTCCGACGTGGGCGGCGAGGTCAAGACCATCGAGATGCACCACGAGGAGGTCCCGCAGGCCGGCCCCGGCGACAACGTCGGGTTCAACGTCCGCGGCATCGGCCAGGACGACATCCGCCGCGGTGACGTCTGTGGCCCCGCCGACGACCCGCCGTCGGTCGCCGAGACCTTCCAGGCTCGCATCGTCGTGATGCAGCACCCGTCGGTCATCACCGCCGGCTACACCCCGGTCTTCCACGCCCACACGGCCCAGGTCGCGTGTACCATCGAGTCCATCGACCAGAAGATCGACCCCGCGACGGGCGAGGCCGAGGAGGAGAACCCGGACTTCATCCAGAACGGCGACGCCGCCGTCGTCACCATCCGCCCGCAGAAGCCGCTCAGCATCGAGTCGGCCAACGAGATCCCCGAGCTGGGCAGCTTCGCCATCCGCGACATGGGTCAGACCATCGCGGCCGGCCAGGTCATGCAGGTCAACGAGCGCGAGTAACTCATGCAGCAAGCACGCGTCAGGCTGGCCGGCACCAGCCCCGAAGACCTCGACTCGATCTGCGGCGAGGTCCGCGACATCGCCAACAAGACCGGCGTCGAGCTGTCGGGGCCGATCCCGCTGCCGACCAAGACGCTCGAGGTCCCAACCCGCAAGTCCCCCGACGGCGAGGGGACGGCCACGTGGGAACACTGGGAGATGCGCGTCCACAAGCGGCTCATCGACATCGACGCCGACGAACGCGCGCTGCGCCAGCTGATGCGGATCCAGGTCCCGAACGACGTCTCCATCGAGATCGTCCTCGAGGACTAGAGGGGGCGACGGCCGTCGCCGTCGCAGTCACCCGGCCGCCACGCGGCGCCGCCGTGTGACTGTCTCCCGAAGCCGCTCTCACGCGCAGGACTTATCCCCTCTGCGCTGCGAGCGATACACGCGGGCTCGTAGATCAGTGGCAGATCGCTTCCTTCGCAAGGAAGAGGCCCGGGGTTCAAATCCCCGCGAGTCCACTACCATCTTTTTCCGGACGGGGTTTCCTCGCGAGCCTCCGGCTCGCTGCGGGGAACCCCGCCCGCAAAAACATGGGTGAAAACACCGTCAGAGCAAGCTCTGACGAGGTCTCGTTCGCTCTGCTCACGAGATAGGCCGGACGCGTCGGTCGCTTCTCTCCCTCGCGTCCGGTGAACCGCGCGCCTCCGGTGCGCGGACATAGCAAATAAATTTCGGAGCTACCAGTTCCCAAGGAATTCAACGGACAGTCCGACATAGTCTGCAAGATCACGAATACGGCTCTTTTTCGCTCGGACATTGAGTGACGTGTGGAGATGATATCCGTTGGACAGTTCGTACGGTATCCTCATGTCCTCTCCATTTGGATGCACTGGCTCAGTGTTGATGGAGCAATTTTTCTGCGCATGGGGCGGAAAATGCGGAATATCGATTTCATCAATCAAATCGTATTCCTCGATCAGATAGTCGATTGCCTCCCCCATATTCTGCTTCTGTTGCGTGTGTGTTTGATCACCGGAGTCTGGGATCACCTTGCCGTCCGAAAATCGTATCACGTATCCTTCCCTTCTCAGTTCTTTCTCTACACTATCCGTGGTAGACTGGTTGTTGTTCTCTCGTTGCTCTGTGCCTGGAGAGTCTGACTGTGAAGGCTCACCAACGAACTGACGTTGCTCCTGAAGCACAGAAACAAGACTTTGTACAAACTCCCGGGACTGTTCCTCAACGTCGATTGTGAGTTCGCCCACTTCATTTTCCACGGCCTTGGAGATCGACTCAGTGACGCTGTCCTCGTTTTCCTGTAGATAGCGAATCGCTCGGTTTGTCTCTGCGACCTGTTCAGCGATCTCGTCAGATTTGCCTGAACGAATCGACTCCTTCGTAAGTAGTTCCAGTACTTCGGGATTCTCCGCGAGGTCATCGAGGTCAAACTGAACGACGGACACTTCTTCGCCCCCGTTTTGGTGGTGGTTCTTGGTCAAAACCTCGAACGATTTTCCGTTCGTCAAGATTCCCCAGTCCACATCGAGTTCTTGTCGCATATAGCTCCGGAGCTGCTGAACTTCGGTATCCGTAAGCGAGGAGCGGACCGGTTTGGCTTCGACGAAGACAACCGGCGATTCACCGACGAGAAGGGCGTAGTCCACGTGAGTACTTCCCGAAGCCATCGGAATCGTGTATTCCAGGGCAACCTCAGTAGAGTATAGATTCCAGCCGAGTAGTTCGAGAAACGGCTGGACAAGTTTGACCTTCGTGTTCTCCTCGTCCATTTGCGGTGAAGACTCGATGAGCTGCTGACACCGCTGGACGTACTCATCAATTTCGTCCCGGTCCATTGTCACACTGTCTGTATCCGGCCCTATTTAAAATGGCGCAACCCGCACGAACTCCAGTGGACCCTCCGAACCGTCTTTGATTTATCGATTGTTCGAGGTCTAATTCGAATATTCTCGCAAGCGGCGGTAACGAGATGGTAACTGAAGGTAACGACCGCAGCGGTGACAGGATCGAACTATGGGTTGCGATCGATCCAGTCGCAGAACGCGTCGAAGTCCTCCGCACCCGCGTCGCTGGCAACGTCTCGAAGCGTTCCGACCCTGAGTTCGTCGTGGACTGGGACCGTGACCTGGCGCCTGTCGTCTTCGTTGGTGGGGTGTTCGTAGTAGAGCTGTGCGTGGTCGCCGACCGTTCGACGCCATTCGAAATCACCGACGTTGACCAGCACTTTCACGACTTCCATCCCGGAGAAAGTCCGCCGACCCATCTACTGCATGAACTCCGGCAGTTCTTCGTCGCCGGTGGTGTTGTCTTCCGGATCGATACCCAACTCTCGGAGTTCGTCGTCGGTCGGTTCACGCCCGATCTCCCCTTTGTGGAGCGCGACCGCTTCGTCGAGCATCTCCAGTGCGTGCTCCCGGGTCTCACCCTGGGTGGTCACTCCCGTCTCTACGTCGGTGATGACCCACCCGTCGTCCTCGCGCCACATCCGGATCTCGTCTTCCCGGTCGAGATCGCCGTCGCGCGTGGAACTAGCCATGTGAACGATGGTAACGCGCACTGCCGAATAAGCGTTCGGGGGTGACCCATTCAACGGATTCAGGTCACCCCGGTCTGCGGACCCACCTGTCTTTCCGGACGGGGCTTCCTCGCAAGCCGGTGGTTCACCGGACGGTTTCTCTCTGGGACAACGAAGTGACTCAGGATCCCGATCTGGGTTGCCGGTTCGGTCCCGAGTACGCCCCACCCGCTTGTCACATCCGTCGTTCGGTCCCGCGCGGCTGATCCCTCCGCCCTCCCGGCCACGCGCCCGCCGATCTCCAGAATAACCAGAATTCTTATATAAATAATCGACCCGTTCCCGAATCACCGGACCGGAGCCCGCACCGACACCACCTACCCGATTATATAAGAACAATTATACACATGAACCCGAACTCGCGGTCGACGACGATCAGAGGCGGGCAACCCCGATCTCCAGCCGAAACCCCCGATCACTTCCACTGCAGATCCGGCCGCCATCACCCGGTTTGGGGACGGACGGAACTACTTTCACTTCGGTCCACCTACGTTTAAGAGGGACTCGCCGTATGACACGGAACGCGCGGTTACATCGCCGGAGAGGCACGTAGCGACGCGACTTCTCCGGTTTCGGACACATGAATCGAACGACGAATACCCGCAAACCAAAGGGTTATTTGGGACCCAGACAAACAGAATTTCCGTCACAGATGATAGGTATGAGGCCACAGCGGACACGCTCTCGATCCGGCGCCGGTATCGTTCGTGGGAGGGGCGCGACACATGAGTAGCGGCGATCTCGGGGTCGACGACATCGACCTGCCGATCAAGCGCACCGAGGGGGAGACACTGGAGGAGCGGCTCACGGGGAACGCGTACCACAACATTCTGCCCGCGCGCTATCTTCGCAAGGGCGCCGACGGGGAACTGATCGAGGAGCAGGAGGATCTCTTCGACCGCGTCGCGAAGAACATCGCGCTCGCGGAGGCCGTCTACGAGGCCGAGAAACAGGGCGTCGAGGTCACGGTCACGCCCGACCAGCTCAAGCCCGACCATCCGCGCCGGGACGAACTGGCGGAGGAGGTCTTCGGCAAGGGCACCACGGCCGAGGACGACGCCGAGACCACCCTCGACCAGTACAACGTCAACAAGTTCGCCTACGAGACGGTCGTCCCGGAGCTGCCCGGGGAGGTACGGGACCACGTCGAGGCGACGGCCGACGAGTTCCAGCGGCTGATGGAGGATCTGTCCTTCATGCCGAACTCGCCGACGCTGATGAACGCCGGCGACGAACTCCAGCAGCTGTCGGCCTGTTTCGTCGACTCGCCGGAGGACGACATCGACGACATCCACCAGACCGCAAAGGAGGCCGCGCAGGTCTTCCAGAGCGGCGGCGGCATGGGCTACGCCTTCTGGCGGCTGCGACCCTACGGGGACGCAGTCGGCTCGACAGGGGGCATCGCCTCCGGCCCGATCACGTTCATGCGGACGTTCGACCAGATGTGCGAGACCATCGCGCAGGGGGGCGCCCGCCGGGGCGCGCAGATGGGCGTCATGCGCGTCTCGCACCCGGACGTGATCCAGTTCATCCACGCCAAGAACAAGGACGTTTCACTCGCGCACACGCTCCGGCTGAACGACCCGGACGACTTCACGCACAACTCCTTCGCCGACGCCCTGGAGGAGGCACGCGAGCTCATCGACGAGGACGGCAAGGTGCCGAAACACCTCCGCAACGCCGTCGAGGGCCACCTCTCGAACTTCAACATCTCGGTGGGGATCACCGACGACTTCATGGACGCGGTGAAAAACGACGAGGAGTACACCTTCACGAACCCGCGGACCGACGAGCCCCACGTCGCCACCGAGGAGACGAAGGAGCTGTACGAGATGTTCGATCTCGGCGAGCACGTCGAGGTCGGCGAGGTGCTGTCCGTTCCCGCTCGAAAGATCTGGGAGCGTATCGTCGACGGCGCCCACGAGAACGGCGAACCGGGCGTCATCTACCTCGAACGCGTCAACAAGGAGCACTCCTTCGACGTGGAGGAACACCCCGACCACCGCATCCTCGCGACGAACCCCTGCGGCGAGCAGCCCCTGGAGGAGTACGAGGCCTGTAACCTCGGCCACATCAACCTCTCGACGCTCGCGGCCCGGGACGCGCCCGACTGGCGCGTCTGGTCGGCCGAACACGCCGACGAGTACGACTCGCTGGAGGACGCGGTCGACGCGTTCCTGCAGGAGGCCATCGACTTCGAGGCGTTCGACCACCGCATCGAGATGGGGACCCGCTTCCTCGAGAACGTGGTCACGATGTCGGACTTCCCGGTGCCGAAGATCGAGGAGACGGTCCGGGAGATGCGCAAGATCGGCCTCGGCATCATGGGCCTGGCGCAGCTGTACATCCAGCTCGGCATGCAGTACGGCGACGACGTGTCCAACGAGGTCGCCCGTCAGCTGATGCGCCACATCAACCACGAGTCCAAGTGGGCCAGCCACGAGCTCGCCCAGGACAGGGGCACCTTCGAGGAGTGGGACAACTCGAAGTTCGCGAACCCCACGGAGTACCGCGAGTGGTTCGAGAAGCAGACCGGCCTCGACGCCGACGAGTGGGCCGACGGCTTCGCGCTGCGCAACCACAACACGACGACCATCGCGCCCACCGGCACGACCTCGATGGTCGGCAACACCACCGGCGGCTGCGAGCCCATCTACAACGTCGCCTACTACAAGAACGTCTCCGACGACGTGCAGGGCGACGAGATGCTCGTCGAGTTCGACGACTACTTCCTCCGCGTGCTGGAGGAGAACGACCTCGACATCGAGGCCGTCAAGGCGGAGGCCCAGGAGCAGATGGCCGAAAACGAGTTCGACGGCGTCGACGGCCTCTCGACGGTGCCCGACGCGGTCGGGGAACTGTTCGTCACGACGGGTGACCTCTCCGCGAAGGAACACGCGGGGATCCAGGTCGCCTGCCAGGAGGGCGTCGACTCCGCCATCTCGAAGACGGTCAACGCGCCCAACGACTCCACCGTCGAGGACGCACAGGAGGTCTTCGAGTACATCTACGACCACGGCGGCAAGGGCGTCACCTACTACCGCGACGGCACCCGCAGCAAGCAGGTGCTCACCACGCGCGCCCAGAACACGGAGTTCGCCGACATGGACGCCGAGGAGGTCGTCGCCCAGATCGAGGAGGTCTTCGGCGGCTTCGACGCCTTCCTCGAGGAGGACGCCGTCCAGGCGGCCATCGAATCGGAGACCGAGGAGATCCTCGGCGCCGCCGACGGCGAGCGGCCCGACTACGCACAGAAGCGCTCGCGGCCGGACGTGCTCCACGGCGTCACCCAGCGCATCGACACCGGCTACGGGAAACTCTACGTCAACATCAACGAGGACCCCGAGGCCGAGCGGCCGTTCGAGCTGTTCGCCAACATCGGCAACTCGGGCGGGTTCACGGCTTCGTTCACCGAGGCGCTGGCCAAGACCATCTCGACGGCGCTGCGCGCGGGCGTCGACCCCCGCGAGATCGCCGACGAACTGCAGGGCATCCGCAGTCCGAAGGTCGCCTGGGACAAGGGCGAGCAGATCCAGTCCATCCCGGACGCCATCGGCACGGCCCTGCGGCGCTATCTCGACGACGAGATCGACAAGGGCTACCCCCAGCAGCAGACGCTGGAGGAGACCGCCGAGGAACGCGAGGCGCGACGCGCCGCCGAGAGCGCGGGCGAGGACGACAGCAACCCCAACCAGGACGTGGGGGCCGTCGAGCCGGAGACGGACGGCGGCGCCTCCGTCTCGATGGGTGCCGGACCGAGTGACGCCGGCGAGTCCGGCCCGGAAGCAGGGCAGTCCGCCGGGGGCGACCAGCAGGAGCTGATCGACGCCGGCGAGAGTCCGGAGTGTCCGGAGTGCGGTTCGATGTCGCTGTACTACTCCGAGGGCTGCAAGACCTGCGAGTCCTGCGGCTGGTCGGAGTGTTGAGGTAGATGGACGAGGCCTCCGCGCTGTCGCGGGGCCTCCGCTGGCTGCGGACCGTGCCGGCGACCGTCTCTCTCTGCGCTCTCTTCGTTCTCGTCTTCGCCGCCGAGTGGTACGTCTGGGAGCGGTTCGGCTACGCGACGTTCGTCACGCTGTTCATCGCGACGCCCCAGCCCTCTGTCGGGTGGCTGCTCGCGCCGCTGGCGCACCTGCCGACGGACCCGCGCCACCTCGTCTCGAGTATCGTCCAGTTGCTCCTGTTCGGCGGCGTCGTCGAACGTCGCCTGGGCCGCCGCCGGTTTCTCGCGCTCGCCGCGGTGTCCGGGCTGGCGACGACGGGCGCGCAGGTCGCGTGGTACGTCGCGCTCGGCGCGTCGGGTCGCGTGGCCGGGACGCTCGGCGCCAGTGGGGTCGTCCTCGCGATGACCGCGCTCGTCGTCGTCGACAGCGTCCGCTACCGGGTCGCGACGGGCGGCTGGCACGGCGAGTTCACCCCGCTGTGGGTCCTCTTCGGCGCCGTCATCGCCGGCCAGGCCGTCTTCGGCCTGCTGGCGCTCGTCGCCGGGGCCGCGCAGGTGGGCGTCGTCGGCCACCTGACCGGCGTCGTGATCGGCCTCGGCGTCGGGCTGGCTCGCCCGACCGGCGCCGTTCTCCGCTCCGACGACGCCCGCTATCGGTCTTGAGGGGGCTCGTCGGGTGGGTCGTCGGTTCACCGACTGCTGAAAGTCCCCGGAATGCCCTCTCCGAGTTGACTCGACTGCAGGAGACAACAGGCGACGAAAGCTCTCGGCCCGCTCGCGGTCGCTGTCACCGGAAATCGAAGACCTCCGGGATCGGGCGAGCGCACAGCTCCCCAGACAGTGACGGGAGAGCGACGCTCTCCCGAACCAGGCGGGATATCCGCGCTCTCGGCGCCGCCCGCGCGGATACGTTGCCCGCTCAGGCGACTGAACTGCGCGCGAGCGCGCCTCGCCCGTTCAGTCCACCGGGAGAGCACGCTCTCCCGAGCCCGCGCTCACACGTTCGCGCGGACACCAGGGACCGCACGGCACCGCAAACATCCCACACAGCACTGCCCGCACAGCAGCGCAGACGGCCACGACCCTCCCCAGCCGATTCGCGACACGCGAGTCGCGAATCCACCGTCGGAGCACGCTCCGACGAGCCTTCGGTCGCAGACTCCCGAAGACAGCGAGGGACCGCCGGTCCCTCGGACCATGCGGGCGACCCGGGGGTCGCCCGCAGACCGCGCGCGGCTGTTTCGGGCGCCCCCCAGGAGACGGGCACGCTCGACAGCGCGCGCCGACCGCACCGCAGACCGGATCACTGCGGCCCGATCCCCTCACTCCCCCACCGCAAGACGAAAGGGATCGCTCCCGAAAGGGTCGCCAATGGCCGGTGAGACGCTGTCGCGGCGGCTGGAGGGGCGCGTGTCGCCGGCGGCGGCGCTGGTCGTGGCCATCCTCGCGGTGTCGACCAGCGCCATCCTGATCCGCTGGAGTTCGGCGCCGCCGACGGTGGCGGCGTTCTACCGGGTCCTGTTCACGGTCGGGCTGCTGGCGCCGCTGGCCGCCTCGCGGTACGGCGAGACACTGCGGTCGCTGGGCCGGGGCGACGCGCTGGCGGCGGGGGCAACGGGGGTCGCGCTGGCGGTCCACTTCGCGGCGTGGTTCCAGTCGGTCGAGTGGACGAGCGTCGCCGCCTCGGTGACGCTCGTACAGGCCCAGCCCCTCTTCGTGGCCCTGGGCGCGGCCGCCCTGCTCGACGAACGCCTGACGCTCCCGAAGGTCGGCGGGATCGTGCTGGCGGTCGCAGGCGCGGGAGTCATGTCCGTCGGCGAGTTCCTCGCGGGGACCGCGGTCGGCCCGCACCCGCTGGCGGGCAACGGCCTCGCACTGCTGGGTGCGGTGATGATGGCCGTCTACGTGCTGGCGGGGCGCTCGCTGCGCGCCCGGGTCGCGCTCGTCCCGTACGTCACCGTCGTCTACGCGGTCTGCGCGGCCGTCCTCGGGGGTATCGTCGTCGCGCAAGGCGACCCGCTCGGGGGGTACGCCGCTCACGAGTGGCTCCTCTTTCTCGGGATGGCCGTCGGTCCCGGCATCTTCGGCCACACGGTGATCAACTGGGCGCTCGAACACGTCGAGTCGTCGGTCGTCAGCGTCTCGCTGCTGGGCGAACCCGTCGGGAGCACCGTACTCGCGCTCCTCCTGCTCGCGGAGGTGCCGGGCCGCTGGACCGTGACGGGCGGCGCGGTCGTCCTCGGCGGCATCTACCTGACCGCGAGCGCGCGGGAGTCGGATCCGTAGCGCCCGCGCTCACGCGGCGTGCTTCTCGATCTCGCCCTTGACGGCGGCGCCGTCGAAGTCGTGTTCGGGGCGGATGTTGACGAAGTCGAGGAACTCGCGGGCGGCCATGAGCTCGTCGGTGTCGTGGACCTCGAGCGCGGCGGCGACGGCGTCGCGGGCGCCGACCAGCGGCTCCAGCGCGCCCAGCGCGCAAGCGGTGTCGTAGGCGCGGGCGTCCTCGATCGCGCCCTCGCGGACCTTCGTCGCGTCGATGAAGTAGAGTTCGCCCCCGGAGACGAGGACGTTCTCCCGCTGGAGGTCGCCGTGGGCGAGGTTGTTGTCGTGCATCCGCTCCAGCGCCTCGAACAGCTCGACGGCGTGGCCCCGTACCTCGTCGGGCGGCAGCTCGTCCAGCGACCGGAAGTCGGGGAGGTACTCGAGGACCATGACGGCCACGTCGTCGTACTCGAAGGCCTCCTTCGGCTCGGGCGCGCTGACTCCGATCTCGCGCATCCGCTCGTTGGCCTCCAGCTCGTGCTCGGCCATCTCGATGGGCGCGTCGAACCGCTCGAAGAAGCCCTCCGTCCCCGAGGAGAAGGCCCCGAGGTTGCGTCCCGCCGTCAGCAGCGCGTGGACCAGCGAGTTCTGCTCGGTGACGACCTTGACGAACAGCTCGTCGTTGACGACGCAGGGGGTCGACAGCCAGTTGTCCGCGTCGAGGAAGACGACTCTGGCCGCCTCCAGGTCGTAGCGGTCCATCACCTCTCGGACCGCCCCCTCGAGCGTCGGCCAGGGGACCGTCCCCCTGAGAAATCGCCGGAACGCCATCCGTTCGCCGAGTCGCGCCCCACGGGTTTAGTGGTTCGGTCACCGTCCGAACCGTCGCCTGGCCGCCGCCCGAGCGCACGCCGCTGCGGACCCGGCGAGACTGTCCCGGGTCGAACCCGCCAGTTGACGAACTGATACTTATTCGTTTCGGCGAGTTTCCCGCCGGGCACCCCTGGACCGGGGCCCTTTTGCGTGGGTGTCGTCGCTCGAACCAGCGATGACGCCCTCCACGCGTGACGGACCCACGGACGAGTCGACGACCGACGAACCGGCGACCGACCGGTCGACCGCCGACGGACCGGCGACCGGCGGATCGGCGAGCGGCGACCGCTCGACCGAACGACGGGCCGGCGACGCCATCTTCCGGAGCGACCTGGGCCGTGCGAACCGATCGACCGCCGACGCCGACCGACCGTCCGGATCGGGCGACGGTCCCCGCGTCCGAATCGACGGCGTCGGCAAGCGCTACGGCGACGAGTGGGCGCTCCGGGACGTGACCCTCGACCTCGACTCCGGGGTCGTGGGCCTGCTCGGGCCCAACGGCGCAGGCAAGTCGACGCTGCTGGGGATCCTGACGACGTTCACGGCACCCACCGAGGGCACGGTTACCGTCGACGGGGTCGACGTGAGCGAGGACCCGACTGCTGTCCGCTCGCGCCTGGGCTATCTCCCCCAGGAGTTCGGCGTCTACCCCGACCTGACCGCCAGAGAGTTCCTCGAGTACCTCGGGGCGCTCCGGGGGCTCGACCGCGCGACCGCCCGCGAGCGCGCGGCGGACCTGCTGGCGGTGGTGAACCTCGCCGACGCCGCCGACCGTCGGCTCGACACCTTCTCCGGCGGGATGGTCCAACGGGTGGGCATCGCCCAGGCCCTCCTCTCGGACCCGGACGTGCTCGTCGTCGACGAGCCCACGGTCGGCCTCGACCCGACCGAGCGGGCGCGCTGCCGGGCTGTCCTCGCCGAACTCGCGCGCGACCGCGTAGTCGTCCTCTCGACGCACATCGTCTCCGACGTGGAGGCGACCGCGAGCGAGGTGGCCGTCCTCGTCGACGGCCGTCTCCGGACCCACACCGACCCAGAGACGCTGATCGGGACCGTCGAGGGCCGAGTCTGGGAGTGCGTGGTCGGCGACGACGCGCCCCTGGCTCCGGACCACCTCGTCACCAACACGGCCCGCCGCAGTGACGGCCGACACGTCCGCGCCGTCGCCGACGACCCGCCGACCGACGATGCCGCGCCCGTCGACCCGACGCTCGAAGACGCCTACCTCGCGCTGCTGGAGGGGAACGACTCGGGCGGGGGTGAGCGACCGTGAGCGAGCGTAGCGCCGAGTCGGGGTCGAGTCGCCCCGCCGTCGGCGCGGACGCGCGGGTCCCGACCGACGGCTCCCGGCTCGACACCGTCCTCGCGATCGCCCGGTCGGACCTCCGCCAGCGGTCGCGCTCGCCGAAGTATCTCGCCGTGGCGCTGCTCGTCGCGTACCTCGCACAGATCCTCACGGCCGGCGACGTGCGGCTGTTCGTCGGCGGCGGCTACACCGGCCGGCCGACCGCCGCGTGGTTCGGCGCTTTCGCGGCCGTCGTCGCGACGACGCTGCTGGTCTTCGGCGGCTTCGCGCTGGTCCGCGGCCCGATCACGCGCGACCGCGCCGAGGGGATCGCCCCGCTGGTCACCACCTCGCCGGTCGGCGATGCGACCTACCTCCTCGGCCGCTGGCTCGGCTATTTCGCCGTCCTCGCTGCCGTCACCGCTGCCCTCGCGCTCGCGACCGTCGCCGGATTCCTCCTCCACGGTGTCGGCCCCCTCGCCCTCTGGGATCTGGTCGCCCCGTTCGCGCTGATCACCCTGCCGACGATGGCGCTCGTCGCCGCTGTCGCCGTCTGTTTCGAGGCGGTCGCGCCGCTCGCCCGGACGCTCGGCACGGCGGTCTACGTCTTCGGCGTGATGACGGCGATGTCCGTCGCCTCCCTCCTGCCGGTGCCGGTCTTCGACTTCCTGGGGATCGTCGTCGTCCGCGACAGCATGCTGGCGGACCTCCCCGCCGACGTATCCGGCCTCGAACGGCTCACCTTCCGGATCGCGCCCCCCGAGCGGGCGACGACGTTCACCTACCACGGCATGGACTGGGGGGTCGCCGAACTCGGGTCCCGACTGCCGATCCTGGTCGCGGCCGCCCTGGCCCTCGGGGTCGCGACGGTCGCGTTCGACCGCCTGCGCGCCGACGCCGGACTGGCGGCCCGACTCCCGAACCCGCTCGCTTCCGCCCGAGGCGACTCCCCCGCCGAATCCGGGGACGATACCGCCGCTCGGCCGGCCAGCGCCGACGACTCCACTACCGGGGGCTCCACCACCACCGACGACTCCGCCACCACCGACGACTCCGCAGGGACGGCGCTCGACCGACTCGACCGGGTCGACCCGGCGACGCCCCGGCTCCTCGACCCGCGCGTCACCCTCGCGGAACTCCGCCTCGCCCTCCGGGGGCACCGCAAGCTGTGGTACCTCGCCCTCGTCGTCGCGCTCGTCGCCCAGGTCGTCGCGCCGCTCGACACTGCCCGGGGGCTGGTCGCCCCGCTGGCCCTGCTGCTCCCGCTCTCGGTGTGGTCCGGCCTCGGCGTCCGCGAACGGCGCCACCGCACCGAGGCGCTCGTGTTCACCGCACCTCGACCGGCGGGCCAGACTATCGCCGTCTGGCTCGGCGGCGTCGCCGTCGGCCTCCTCGCTGTCGCCGGCTACGCCGCCCGGGTCGGTCTCGCCAGCGACGCCGCCGCGTTCGCCGCCCTGCTCGCCGGACTCGCGGCCGCACCCGCGTTCGCGCTCGCCGCCGGCGCCTGGCTCGGGACCGCTCGCGCGTTCGACACCGTCTACCTGCTGGCGTGGTACCTCGGCCCGCTCCAGGCCGTCACGCCGCTGGACTTCGTCGGCGCCACCGCGACCGACCCCGCGCGGACGGCCGCCTACGCGGCGCTCGCGGTCGGCTGTCTCGGCGTCGCCGTCGTCGGCCGGCGCCGCCCCTGAGCGGTCGCCGTCGGTCCCGCTGGAACCCGTTCTCCGTCGACACGACTGCGAGCGCCGCGGCTGGCCGGGCGAATAAATCGAAGGAAGGTGTGGCCGGGATCAGCCGAACAGCTCGCCGAGGCCCTCGCCGCTGGCCTCCTCGTCCTCGTCGTCGTCGTCGCCGCCCTCGTCGGCGTCGGCTTCCTCGTCGTCGTCGTCGTCGTCGCCGCCCTCGTCGGCGGACTCGTCGTCGCCGCCGGCGCCGCCCGCGGTCCCACCGGTCGCGGCGGGGACTGCGGCGGCCTGCTCGACGGCGTCGTCGATGTCGACGTCTTCGAGCGCCGCGACGAGCGCCTTGACGCGGGACTCCTCCACGTCGACGCCCGCGGCCTCGAGTACGTCGGTCAGGTTTGCTTCGTTGATCTCTTCGCCGGTCTCGTTCAGGATGAGTGCTGCGTAAACGTATTCCATTGTTAAAACATGGCTCCCATGGCGTCGCCGACGTCCTCGTCGTCGTCGTCATCGTCGTCGGCCTCCTCGGCCTCGGCTTCCTCGTCGTCGGACTCGTCGGCGTCGTCGTCGGTTTCGGTCTGGTCGTCTGCCTGTGCGTCAGCCGCGGGCTGGTCGACGTCCTGGAGCTCCTCCGGGAGAGCCTCGGGGTCGTCGACCTGCGCCGCGAGCGCCCGGACCTGCCCGTCGGCCTTCGAGACGAGGTCGTCCATGACCCCGGGGCTCTCGATGGCGCCCTGCAGGGCGAGGCTCTTGGCGTCGCCGCGAGCCTTCTGGAGCAGGGTCGGGGCGGTCTGGGTCGTCGGGTAGCTGGCGTTGACGGCGAGGTTGCGACCGCGGGCGGCCGCCGCCTCGATGTCGGCCCGGTACTCCTCGACGTCCAGTTCGAGCTCCTCGGGCTCGAAGAGCACGCCGTCGGCGTGGACGGCGCGCAGGTCCAGCCCGACCTCCTTGGGCTCGATGCCGAGCTCGCTGAGGACGTTGGCGAGGTCGTCCGAGACCTCCTCGCCCGCGTCCAGTACTGTGGAGTCCGAGAGCACCTGGATCGACCCGTCCTGGATGCGGGCGTCCGCGCCGACCTGCTGGAGGTCGCCGACGAACGGCCCGGGGTCGACGCCCGTGTCGCCCTCCGGGATGACGATGTCGTTGGGGGCGACCTCGCCGGCGTTGATCGGCGCCGGCGTCTTCGAGGCCTCCAGCTGCTGGTAGAGCCCGAAGGGGTTGTCGTTGGTGCCGATGAGGCCGACCTGACCCGACACGTAGTCGGTCAGGTCCTCGAGACCCTCGTCGACCTCCTCGAGCGCGCGCTCGATGAGCGTGTTGCGCGAGACGCGCAGTTCGGCCGTCCCGTACAGGTCCCGGCGCATCTCCTGGAGCTGTCGGGATGGGATGCCGGTGATGTCGACGATGCCGACGCTGTCGTAGGACTCGATCATCTCGACGACGTCGGCGACCTCCTCCTGCTTCCACTGCGGGATGGTCTCGGTCTTGCGTTCGGCGCTCATATCAGGCGACCTCCACTGCCGGCCCCATCGTCGTCTTCACGTAGATGGAGTCGATGTTGAGCGGACCCTTCTCGAGGTCTGCGTGCAGGCGACGGAGGATGACGTCGATGTTGTCGCCGATGTCCTCGGCGTCCATGTCCTCCGCGCCGACGCGGGTGTGGAAGGTGCGCCGGTCGCCGCTCCGGATGGTGACGGAGTTTTTCAGCCGCTCGACCATCTCCACCACGTCGTCGTCCGGCGCGATGGGGTCGGGCATCTTCCCCCGCGGACCGAGCACGGTCCCCAGGTAGCGGCCGATGTCCTGCATCAGCGACTCCTCCGCGAGGAAGAAGTCGGTCTCGTCGGCCAGGTCCTTGGCCTCGTTGTCGTTGTCGCCCAGGTCGGCGAGATCGTCGCTGTCGAGGACCTCTTCGGCGACGTCCTCGGCGCGCAGGGCTGTCTCGCCCTCCGCGAACACGACGATCTGGGTCTCCTGTCCGGTGCCGGACGGGAGGACCACGTCCTGGTCGACGCGGTTCGACGGGTCGTCTAGGTCGATGTCGCGCAAGTTGATCGCGAGGTCGACCGTCTCCCGGAAGTTCCGGGGCGGGGCGTCCTCGAGTGCGCGAGAAACTGCGTTCTCTATTTCCTGATCTGCCATTGTTCACCTCCGTAGTGCGCCAGCGGCTCCTACGGGTCAGTGAAACAGGCGAAGCCTGTCTCATCTCGGCGAACGCCGATGCGACACTTAAAGTCGTCGAACCCGCTCCGTAGCGTCACGCCTTGGCACTCGGCGGTCGACGAGCCGAGACGCGGGACTCCTCGCAGTCGTCGACGCGGTCAGCGAGTGGAGAGTCGTGGGAGAAACCGAAGCGCGGTCACGAAGCCGCCTACGCAGCCGCTTCGTCCGCAAACACACCGTCAGAGACGCTCTGACGAGCCTTCGCCTCGTTGCGACGGCTTACGCCGTCGCTTCCTCGGCAAATACGTCGTCGTACTCGCCCTCGTCGATGCGCTCCTTGAACTCGCGGGGGTCGTTGCCCTCGATGGTGACGCCCAGCGAGGTGCAGGTGCCGACGACCTCCTTCGCGGCGTTCTTCAGGTCGTAGGCGAGCAGGTCGGGGTGTTTCTGCTCGGCGATCTGCTTGATCTGGTCGACCGAGAGGTCGGCGACGAACGTCTCCTGGGGTTCGCCGCTGCCCGTCTCGAAGCCGGCCTCGTCCTTGATGAGCTCGGCCGTCGGCGGGACGCCGACCTCGATCTCGAAGCTCCCGTCGTCGTCGTACTCGACGGTGACGGGGACCTCGGTGCCGTCGAAGGCCGCGGTCTGGTCGTTGATCTCCTGGACGACTGCCTGCACGTCGACGGGCGTCGGGCCCAGCTCCGGCCCCAGCGGCGGGCCAGGGTCGGCCTGCCCGCCCGGGACGAGCACTTCGATAGTTCCAGCCATACACGACGAAACCGGCGGGGCGGGTTTAAGAATTGCTTTTCCCGGACGACGCGTGCGGGACCGACACATGTTGGGTACGGTACCCAAGCCCACGCCCCCACAACGTCAGTCCAGTGTCACGCACCCCTCCGGATCCGGACCCGACTCCGCTCCCGGCGGTCGCCCGAGATCACCGGAGAGCAACCCGCTCCATTCTGTAACTACTACAGTAACAACGCAGCAGTAACTATTTACGTTAGTAGCACGAAGGATCGGATGCGAACCACGGGTCGGCGGCGACACACCGTCGGTCCGGAAACACAATGACAAGCACGAACCAGCGAGTCACGGGCCGTCACGTCCAGCCCATCGAACGCACGGACGAGGAGACCGACCCGGAGACCGAGTCGGAGCGCGAGCGCGACGAGTGCCCGGAGTGCGGCGCGTCGGGGGTCACCGACGAGAAACGGGGAGAGACGGTCTGCCAGGAGTGCGGCGTCGTGCTGGAGGAGGACGTCGTCGACCGCGGCCCCGAGTGGCGGTCGTTCGACGCCCGCGACAAGGCCGAGAAGAGCCGCGTCGGCTCGCCGACGACGGAGATGCTCCACGACAAGGGGCTGTCGTCGGTCATCGACTGGCAGAACAAGGACGCCCACGGCCAGACCCTCTCGGCGAAGAAGCGCGAGCAGATGTCCCGGCTGCGCACCTGGGACGAGCGGTTCCGCTCCCAGAGCGCCCAGGACCGCAATCTCAAACAGGCGCTCGGCGAGATCGACCGCATGGCGAGCGCGCTGGGCATCCCGAAGGACGCCCGCGAGACGGCGAGCGTCATCTACCGGCGGGCGCTCGACGAGGAGCTCATCCCCGGCCGGTCCATCGAGGCGATGGCCACCGGGTCGCTGTACGCCGGCGCCCGCCAGGCGGGCGTCCCGCGCACGCTCGACGAGCTGGCGACCGTCAGTCGCGTCGACCGCAAGGAGTTCGCGCGCGCGTACAGATACATCGCCCGCGAGCTCGAACTCGCGATGGAGCCGACCGACCCCGAGCAGTACGTCCCGCGGCTGGTCTCGGACCTGGACCTGCCCGAGGAGACCAAACAGCGGGCGGTCGAGCTGCTGGAGGCCGGCAAGCGCGAGGCGGTCCACTCCGGGAAGAACCCGGTCGGCCTCGCCGCGGCGGCCATCTACGCGGCCGGCCGGCTCACCAACGTCGAGGTGACCCAACACGAGGTCGCCGACGCCGCCGACGTGTCGGCGGTGACTATCCGCGACCGCTACACGGAACTGCTCGACGCCGACGACCAGGTCGCCTGAGGTGACGACCGTGCCGACAGGCGCCCGATCCGACGCCGCTCGATATCCTGACCGTCCGCCGACCGAGAGATGGCTCACAGCGCGGCGTCGCGAACGACCACCGTTATACCCTCGACCGCGCAATGTCCTCTGAGAGAACCCGCATGTCCAACGACGAGTCCGCCGTCGGTCCCGACGAAGACGACCTGGTCGCCGAGACCGCGTCGCTGCTGGAGACGTTCGGGCTGACGAGCTACGAGGCGAAGTGTTTCGTCGCGCTGACCCGGATCGGCCACGGCACCGCCCGCGAGATCGCGGAGGTGGCCGACGTGCCCCGCCCCCGGGTCTACGACAGCGTCGAGTCGCTGGCCGAGCGCGGACTCGCCGACGTACAGGACGCCCAGCCGCGCCGCTTTCGCGCCCCCGAACCGCGCGACGCCGTCGAGACCATCCGCCGCGAGTACGGCGAACGGCTCGACCGCCTGGAGGGGCTGCTCCCGCGGCTCCAGTCGCCCGAACCCCGCGAGGAGCGGGCCGGCGTCTGGGTCGTCGAGGGCGACGACGCCGTCAGCGATCGGCTGGCCGCGCTGGCCGACGACGCCGGCGAGGAACTGCTCGTCGTCGTCGCCGTCGAGAGCCTGCTCACCGGGGAGGTCCGCGCGGCGCTGGCCGAGGCGACCGACCGCGGCGTCGACGTCACCGTCGGCTCGCCGAGCCCCGAGATCCGCGCGGCCGTCGCCGACGCCGCGCCCGACGCCGCCGTCGTCGAGACCTGGACCTGGTGGGAGGACTACCCCATCCGCGCCGGCGAGATCAGCTCGATCCTCATGGCCGACGGCCGCGAACTGATCGTCAGCTCCGACCTGGAGACCGACCTCCCGGGCGTCGACCGCCACAGCGCCGTCTGGACCGACGACGAACGCGCCCCCCTCGTCGGGCTGATGCGACCGCTGCTCGCCGAGGCGATCCGCTCGGGGCCGTCCGCTCGCGGGTCGGCGTAGTTCCGGCGAGAATCCGATATCGTCGAGGACCGACCGCTGTTCTGCTTCCGGTGTCGCCGTCAGGCGACGGAGATCCCGTTGCGCGCGAGGAAGTCGCTGGCGCTTTTGATCTCGACCGGACTGCCGATGATCCGCACCCGGCACTCCTCCCGTCGGATAGTGACGGTGAACTGCCGTTCGAGGTCCTCGCGGACCCCCTCGATGGCGTCCGCTGGCAGGAGGATCTCCGTACTGTCACGGAGTCGGGCCGGTTCGGACATGATCGATGTTGTTCGACGCTCGCGGTATTAGTGTGTCGAAACACGATTCATTCCGGACCGTGAACATTTATATATGACAGGGACCCGGCGGCTCGACTTGCACGTCGTCGCCGGCCGGTCGCCACCGGGGCGGAAGAACACCTTTTTCGGTTCCGGTTGCCGACCCACAGGTAATGGGGCTCGAAGAGGAGATCCGCGAGATCGAGGAGGAGATCGCCGAGACGCCCTACAACAAGTCGACGGAGGAGCACATCGGTCGGCTGAAGGCCAAGCTCGCGGAGAAAAAGGAGAAGCTGGAGAACCAGACCTCCGCCGGCGGCGGCGGGGGCTACGCCGTCGAGAAGACCGGCGACGCCACCGTCGCGCTGGTCGGCTTCCCCAGCGTCGGCAAGTCGACGCTGCTGAACGCCCTCACCAACGCCGAGAGCGAGGTCGGCTCCTACGAGTTCACCACGCTCGACGTGAACCCGGGGATGCTCAAGTACAACGGCGCGAACATCCAGATCCTCGACGTGCCCGGGCTCATCGAGGGCGCCGCCGACGGGCGCGGCGGCGGCCAGGCCGTCCTCTCGGTCGTCCGGACCGCCGACCTGGTCGTGTTCGTTCTCTCGGTGTTCGAGATCGACCAGTACCAGCGTCTCTACGACGAACTGTACAACAACAAGGTCCGCCTCGACACCGAGCCCCCCAACGTCTCCGTCCGGAAGAAACACAAGGACGGCATCAGCGTCACGTCCAGCGTCGACCTGGACCTCGACGAGCAGACCATCAAGAGCGTCCTGCGCGAGCGCGGGTACGTCAACGCCAACGTCAACATCGGCGAGCAGGTCGACATCGACCGCCTGCTCGACGGCGTGATGGACAACCGCGAGTACCTCCCCTCCCTGGTCACCGTCAACAAGGCGGACCTCATCGAGCCCGACTACCTCGACACCGTCCACGACCAGCTGCGCGAGTACGACATCGACCCCGAGGAGGCGATCTTCATCAGCGCCGAGGAGGGGAAGGGCCTCGACGCGCTCAAGGAAACGATCTGGGAGGAGCTGGGACTCATCCGGATCTACATGGACAAACCGGGCCGCGGCGTCGACTACGAGGAGCCGCTCATCCTCCGGGAGGGCGACACCGTCGCGGACGCCTGCGAGAAGCTCGGCGGCGAGTTCGAGGAGCGGTTCCGCTTCGCCCGCGTCTCCGGCTCCAGCGCCAAACACGACGACCAGCAGGTCGGCAAGGACCACGAACTCGCCGACGAGGACGTGCTCCGCATCCTCACCACGCGATGACCGAACGCACCGGGGCTGTCGCGCCGTTCGCCCGCCACCGGCGCGCGCTCCTCCGGTACCGCCGCGGGCTCGCCGTCCTGGCCGCCGGGCTCGTCCCGTGGCTCGTGATCCCCTACGAGGGCGGCGTCAGCCTCGTCCACTCCCTCGCGCTGGTCTCCCCCGGGACCGGCGCCGTCACGTCGGTCTACCACTACGTCTTCGTGTACACGCGCGACATCCCGACCGCGCTGCTGGCCTGGCCGACGGCCTCGCTCCTGTACGGTACCGGGGTCGCGAGCGCCGCGCTCGCCCGGATCGACCGGGAGGACCGCCGCGTCACCGCGGGGCTGTTCGCGCTGGCGGCGTTCGACGTGTGCTACGCCGCAGTCGGGTTCTCCTCGCCGCGGCTGCGGACGGTCGCCTACCCGCTCGGGGCCGCGTTCCTCGCGCTCGCGGCCTGGACGAGTCGGCCCTGAGTGCCGGGTTCGGTATCCTCTTCTAGCTGGCTTCCCACCGATCGCGTATGGACGGAACGCTCGATCACACGATGATGCGCGTCGAAGACCTGGAGGAGTCACTCGAGTGGTACACCACACACCTCGACTACGAGGAGAAGGGCCGCTGGGAGGCCGACACGTTCACCAACGTCTTCCTCGGCCCCGTGGACGTACACGAGGAGGGCGCGCTGCTGGAACTCACCTACAACCACGACGGCCGCTCGTACACGATGGGCGACGGCTGGGGCCACATCGCCGTCCGCGTCGAGGACGTCCACGACGCCTACTACGAGCTGATGGACGAGGGCGTCGAGGACTACCGCCGGCCGGAGGACAACCCCGGCTACGCCTTCGTGAAAGACCCGGACGGCCACGAGATCGAGATCGTCGAGCGCGACTTCGGCGCCCGCTGGAGCATCGACCACACGATGATCCGCGTCGAGGACGCCGACGAACACCTCGGCTGGTGGACCCGGAAGTTCGAGTACGAGCACACCGGCCGCTGGGAGGCCGACAGCTTCGCCAACTACTTCGTCAAGCCCGAGGGCGCCGCCGAGGAGGCGATGGCCGTCGAACTCACCTACAACTACGACGGGCGCACGTACGAACTGGGCGACGCCTGGGGGCACCTCGCCGTCCGCGTCGACGACCTTGACGAGGGGTGGGACCAGCTGATGACCCGCGAGGCCGAGGACTACCGCGACCCCGAGAGCTGCGACAACAACTACGCGTTCACGAAGGATCCGGACGGTCACGAGGTCGAGATCGTCACGTCGTAGACGGCAGTACGGCCGCGAACGGAGTGATCGGCCGCTTTTTGCCCCATCTTTTGCCGCGAGCGGTGCCCGGAGCGAGCCGCGCGAGCGAGGACACCCGAGGGGAAAAGGTGGGCGCACGACAACTACGCGTTCACGAAGGATCCGGACGGTCACGAAGTCGAGATCGTCACGTCGCAGGGACCCGTCGGCCGACAGCGGCGGCGACCGCGCCGCGCTCCGGCGCGGTAAGCACGGCGTACTCCCGTATTTCGGTATTTAATACACCCCCTCGTCGGCGGCCTGTGGGACAGGCGTCTGACACGTGCCGAGGGCACGTGAAACAGTCACAAACGGGTTCTGCGGGCCGATATGCGGCGTGAGGGGGTCGTTCCTCCCTCGGCTATGACCACAAAGCATTTATTACATCCGCCGGTGGTTCCTACCGTACCCCTACCCATGGCTGCAGTATTGAGTACACCACTGGCGGTTCGGCGCGGCCGACTGATGGTCGCGTGTCCGCGTGGTCGGAAAGCTGCTGTGGCCGCTGACAGAAGATCCAACAAACTATGACAGGAACCAACGACAAGCTGCGTAGCTTGTTCCTGACGATGCTGATGGTCGTCTCCGTGTTCGGAGGCTCCATCGCGTTCGCGGGAACGGCTGCTGCGGCGAATACGGACCCTGGCGTAACGAGCGCTACGGAGTCCCTCGACGACATCACAGTCGAGTTCAACACGAGTAGCACGATAGAAACGGTTCGAGCGGACAACTCCACCGGTGCCATCCGACCGGAGGACGTCGAAGTCTACGTCCGGACGGCCGGTGACTCCGAGTTCGTCAACTACAGCACGGACTCGGCCGCTGACAACGACCTCGCCACGGTCGACAGCAGTACCGCCGGCGAGATCGTCCTCCCCGCCAGTAACGGATGGGAGGACCTCAGTCCCGCCGACGAGGTGAAGGTCAACATCCAGAACCTCTCGAGTCCGGAATCGGACGACCTCCGGTACGACACCGGGAACATCACGGTTGACCTCTCGGCGGCCGTTCTCCAGCACAGCGGGAACGCCTACAACTCCGAGGACACCGCCCAGCGTGTCTACGCCGGGACGCCGATAACCATCGACGCCTCGAACTCCGGCGAGAACACGCCGTTCCTCTTCCAGAACGCCGACACGAACCAGACGATCCTGGAAGGGTCGACCGGTGAGGACACTTCGCGGTACGTCTTCAACACGGACCGCCTGTCTTCGGGTACCACCTACCGACTGGTGTACAACCCGACCAGCCAGGCTCAGAACGTCCCGGCCACCGGCGACCGCAAGGTCCGGTACATCACGATCGACTCGCTCGACCTCTCGGCATCGCTCGAGCAGGACGGTAACCTCTTCGAGCACAACGAGGACGTCGAGGTCGACGTCAGCGGTGACGCCATCCGCGGTAACTCGCGACTGGCCGTCACCGTCGACGGTCCCTCGACCCAGTACCAGAGCGCCAGCCTCGACAACGCTGGCGAGATCGTCAACGCCGACTACAGCTACGACGCCGGTTCCCTCGACGCCGGTGACTACACGGTGACGGTCACCGACGTCCAGACCGGCATCGACGTCACCGCCGGCGAGTTCTCCGTCGACGAGTTCCCGACCGCTGACTCCGCCTCCTTCGGTGGCGGCGTCTTCGAGGAGGAACGCGGTGACGTCGTCGAGATCCCCATCCAGCTGAGCGACAGTCAGGAGGGCGCTCTGGCGACGGTCGCCATCGGTGACAAATCCGAGACCGGCTACGTCACGAACGTGACGGTCGCCGACGAGGACGGTGACGGTGAGGTCGTCCTCGAATGGAACACCTACATGGCCGGCACCGGCGAGAGCGACCACATCTTCACCGCGCAGGGTGATGACAACGTCACCAACTTCGGTGGCGAGAGTGGCTCCTTCGTCGAGGCCGTCCGTGTCTTCGAGAACGATACGGAAGCGCCCAACGCTTCCAGCCTCGAGTTCGCGGGTAACGGCATCCTCGACCCCGCGTCGTACGACCTTTCGGTCGTCGCGAACGACGAGGACCAGTCCGAACTCATCAACGACGGCGAGTTCAACTTCACCGAAGTCGACGCTGACGCGGTCGGCGCGGTGTCGATCAACGCCCGCGCGACCGAGAGCAGCAACGTGTGGGTCGTCCCGTCCGGCAAGAAGGACGAGGTCGACCTCACGTTCATCGACGAGAACACCGACAACAACGAGGACCCGATCGACGGGAACCTCACGCAGTCCGACCTGGTGGCCAGCAACGAGCTGATCGTCCACCAGATCAGCGCGTCCGGTCTGGAAGGCGTCCTCAAGAACCGCACCGCCGGTGGTGCGAACGAGACGGCCGCCTTCCTCAGCGAGGTCGGCCCTGACGGCGTCTTCAACGCCAGCTTCGCCGAGCTGAACCCCGGCCCGAACCAGCCGCGCGAACGGTTCGACCTGGATACGACTAACACGGTCGTCCTCCCGGACTACCAGAACGACACCTACTACATCGCAGTCGATCTGAGCGGTGTCGACGAGAACAAGCTCGAGGACGGTATCGAGTACAACGCCTCGTTCCGCTTCCGGAGCTACAGCTCGGTCGGTCCGCAGATCGGCGGCGACGGTTCCGGCACCGTCGGCTCCGACTGGACGTACGAGCTCGCCGAGGCGACGCTCGACACCAACGCGGACGACGAGGTCGTCATCCGCAACCAGGTCGGTCAGACCATCCGCGGCGACACGAACGTCGCCCCGGGCACGGAGCTCGGCCTCCGCATCAACAGTCAGTCGGACACGAGTCCGTTCCTGACCACGCTGAACACCCACGTCACCGAGGACCGCACGTTCGCGGCGACGGGTGACTTCAGCGAGCGCGGTTCGGACATCAACTTCACTGTCGCGGTCCGCCGCGGTGGCGAGCGCATCAGTGACGGCACCTACAGCGGTGTCATCCTGGCCCAGCCGACCGCCTCGGTCACCTTCAGTGACCAGGCCGTCGCTGAGGGCAACCAGGAAGTCGTCGTCGACTCCGTCACGCTCTCGGACGGTGGCTTCATCGCCATCCACGAGGGTAGTGCCAGCGGCGACGTGATCGGCGTGAGCGGCTACCTCCAGGCCGGCCAGCACTCCGACGTGCGGGTCGACCTCGAGGAGCCGGTCAACGGGACCACCACGCTGGTCGCGATGCCGCACCTCGACGACAACTCCAACAACCTGTACGACTTCCCCGAGGCCGACGCGCCGTACACTGCCGACGGTAGCGCAGTGACCGACAGCGCCGAGGTCTCGCTGGACATCGAGACGGCTACGCCGACGGCCACGCCGACGGCTACGCCGACGCCGACGGCTACGCCGACGGCCACGCCGACGGCCACGCCGACGCCGACGGCTACGCCGACGGCCACGCCGACGGCCACGCCGACGGACGAGCCGGCCGACGGCGGTGACGGTGAGGACACCCCGTCGCCGACCACCACCGGTGACGGTGCTGGCTTCGGTGTCGCCGTCTCGCTCATCGCCCTGCTCGCGGCTGCGCTCCTCGCGGCGCGCCGTCGCGAATAAGGTAGCACTATCGGGCTGACGCCCGACCCCTAACCGCTCGACATTTTTTCGGACGCTACCCGGTCAGCGACAGCTCCGTCCCGCTCGCCGGTCTGGAGTCCGTCGCAGACGCTCCGGGCACACTCCGAGCCCGCGACCGCCCGTGTGCGCGCCGGGCACGCAACGACAAAGCATATACTCCCGATACCGTTACGTTGGAGCAACCGATGCTCGACGCCGTTCTCTCGGGGCTGGACTGGGCCACGCGCTTCTCGGACCCGCTCGCGTGGCTCGTCCTCGGGGCGTTTCTCGTGACGGCCGTCCTGGAGGCGACCGACCGGCGCGAGCACGCCCGGCTGGCGGGGGTCGCGGCCTGGGTGCTGTTCGGCGTCTTCTGGTTCACGCTCATCTACCACTTCGCCGTCGTCCAGCGGAGCGTCATCGAGGGGGTCGGGACGCTCGTCGCCGTCCCCGCCTCCCTCTACGTCGGCTACCTGCTGTGGTCCGGCCGCGACTCGCTCTTTGTCCTCTCGCGGGCCATCCTCCTGATGGGGGTGGTCTTCTTCCCGTTCGAGTCGATCCCCGTACTGCGGCAGTTCCTGGTCGAGACGGTCACCGACCAGACGGCGGTCCTGATCTCGCTGGTCGGATCGAACCCGGAGCTCGTCACGGGATACGAGACAGTCGTCGACGGGCAGCAGGTCATCGCGTACGACGGCTACATCGTCGGCGAGAAGCATCACCTCTACGAGAACACGTTCGTCTTCGCGGACGGGGAGAGCCCGATCTTCTACACGATCGTCATCGCCTGCACGGGGATCGGGAGCATGGCGATCTTCGCCGGACTGATCGCGGCCGTCGAGGCGCCGCTGGCCCGGAAACTCCGCGCGCTCGCGGTGTCGCTGCCGGTCATCTACGCCCTGAACCTGGGCCGCAACGTCATGATCGCCGTCGGGTTCGGCGAACAGCGCTTCCACCTGTTCCCGGAGCTGATCATGTCGGTCTTCGGGCTGTCGGACCCGCGGCAGGTCTCGTACATCGTCATCGACCGCATCGTCGCCCAGAGCCTGTCGGTGGTCGCGCTGGTCGGGATCACCTACCTCGTCGTCCGCGAGCTCCCGGAGGTGCTGACCGTCGTCGAGGACCTGCTGTTCGTCGTGACGGGGTCGGAGTACGACCTGCGGGCCGCGCTGGACCTCGACCCGGCCGTCGCCGAGGGGGACCCGGAGGTCGGTGCGGGGGCGGGCACCCGCTCAGACGACTAGTTCTTCGAGAAGCGCGTCGGGCGCGCCGCCGACCGCGGCGAGGGCGTCCCGTTCCATGAGGTGGAGGTCGCCGGGAACGACCAGCAGGTGCAGCGGGTCGCCGAACGACTCCCCGGCGAGCGTCGAGAGCCGGTCGGCGCGGACGACGGGGTCGGGACTGCCCGCGCGGGCGACGACGACGCCGAGCGTGTCCTCGTAGGCGTCGGCCAGGCGGGCGGCCGCCCGGTCGGCGGGCATGTAGTCCTCGTTCGCGGCGTCGATGTCGAGGAAGACGAGCGTGTGGAGTCCCCGCTCGCGGTTCGCCTCGACCGTGTCGACGACGCTCGCCGGGAGGTCGTCGCCGGCGTGGGAACGCTCGAAAGGGAGCGTCGTCGCCTTGCCGAAGCGGTAGTTCTGGAGCCCGGTGAGCGAACTCGCGGCCGCCTGGGCGGTCGTCCCGTGGACGACGCGCGTCTCGATGTCCCGCTCGTGGGCGCGCAGCCGCAGGTCCGTGTGGGTCGTCGAGATCATCGTGTCGCCGGCAGTGCAGAACACCACCTCGGAGTCGGCGGCGTCGTCGAGAATGTCGTCGGGCGACTGCTCGACGCCGGCGCGGTCCCGCACTTCGATCTCGGTGTCGTGGGCGGCTTCGAGGGCCTCGATCGTGGCCCCGGCGAGCTTGCTGGTGTAGAACTCGGCGACGACGCGGTCGGCCGACCGGATGGCGTCGCGGCCCGCGACGGTGACCGACCGCTCGTCGTAGAGGCCGAGTCCGACGAAGGTGAGCATACGGCCCCTCCGGCGGCGAACCGATTAAGTCCCGCGAAGCGGCGCGGGGCGAGCCGGCGACCCCCGCGGCGGACGGTCCCGGCGGCCCGGGACGGCGGACGGCGACGACGGAAGCGTCAGGCTTACCGCGCGACGGCGACCTACCGGGGGTATGGAAGTCCCCTGCGTTCGGGTCCCGCGCGAGGACGGCGAGGCGACGCGCCGCCGGCTGGCCGATGCCGACCTGGTCGCCGAGGACTACGAGATCGAGGTCGCCGACGGCTCCCTCTACGTGCCGGTCACCGACGCCGCGGCAGTCCCGGAGGAGTTCGAAGTCGTCACGCGGGAGGTCGAGGCGCGGGAGACGCAGACGATGCCCGCCGACCTGCTGGCGTTCGACCCCTCATACGAGCGGCTGGGCGACGTGGTCATCGTCGACGAGGACGACCCCGAGCGCGCGCGGGCGCTGGCCGACGCCGTCGTCGAGTCGGCGCTGCCGGTGAAGACGGTCGTGAATCGCGCCTCGAAGGTCAAGGGGACCGAGCGGGTCCGCGACTGGGAGGTCCTGGCCGGCGAGAGCACCGAGGCAGTCCACCGCGAGTACGGCTGCGAGTTCGCCCTGGACCTGGCGACGGTGTACTTCTCGCCGCGGCTGGCGACCGAGCGCCACCGCGTCGCCGAACAGGTCCGGGAGGGGGAACGGGCCCTCGACATGTTCGCCGGGGTCGGCCCCTTCGTCGTCCCCTTCGCGAAGCGCGGCGCGACCGCGGTGGGCGTCGATATCAACGAGGACGCTATCGAGTACCTGCGTGAGAACGCCCGCCGCAACGGCGTCGCGGACCGCGTGACGGCGATCTGCGGGGACGTGCGCGAGGTGGCGGGCGAGTACGCGGACTGGGCCGACCGGCTCGTCATGAACCTGCCCCACAGCGCCGACGAGTTTCTGGACACCGCCGTCGAACTGGCCGGCGACGACTGCGTGGTCCACTACTACGACATCCAGCACGAGGACGACCCCTACGGCCCCGGCGAGCGCGCCGTCCGCGAGGCGGCCGAACCGGAGTACGAGGTGACCGTCGAGCGGCGCCACACGGTGCGGTCGTACGCCCCGCACGAGCTGAACATCTGTCTGGACGTGCGACTGCGCCGCCCCGAGTGACTGCCTCACAGAGCCGGCCCGAGTGACTGCCTCACAGAGCCGGCCCGATTCGCAATCCTTATTGCGGTTATCGGCGGTACGTTGAAACGGAGCCACCGAACGCGCCGGTGTAGCTCAGACTGGCTAGAGCGAATCCTTCGTAAGGATTAGGTCGAGGGTTCAAATCCCTCCACCGGCTCTTTCTCTCGGACGCAGGCCGGCGAGTCGTGACTCCGCCGGGTCGGACCGATCGACCGGTAGCATCAAGCGGGTAGGGTCGGTGGATCGGGATATGCGGTCAGAGGACGACATCCGGGAACGGATCGCCGAACTCGAAGAGGCGTACGACAGGACGGACCCGCCGACCTCGGAGCTGGAGGACGAGGCGGAGGTCGCGATCCTCCGGGCCATCGAGGAACTGGAGTGGGTGCTCGAAGAACACGACGCCGAGTCCGGGTTCACGACCTGAGCGGCGCAATCCCTATCTCTCCCCGACCCCGCGGATCGCCCGTGCAGTCGACGACACGCGACGCGTTGCTCGCCGCGGCGAGCGCCGCCGTCCTGCTCGCCGTCCTCGCGGCTACGGGGTCGCTGCCGCTGCTGACTCGACCTGCAGCCGTCGCGACGGGTATCGGTGCTGCGCTGGCCGTCGAAGCGCTGTTCGTCGCCGACACGCCCGCCACGGACCTGTGGGAGCGGCCCGCGGTGCAGGTCGGCAGCGCCCTCGCGCTCGTCGCCGGCGCCGCGCTCGCGGTGTGGACCGCCGGCGCGTGGCTCGTCGCGGCGGCCTGCTGGGGACTGGCGACGTACTTCGTCCTGCTGGCGCTGCTGGTCGCTGGCGTCTGGGAGCCGAAGCCGGCGTAGCCGGGACCAGACACACCGGCGTCAGCGTAGCCGGGGACGAACCACACCGCCGTCAGTGCGTGAGCAACAGCACCTGGTCGTCGGTGCGGACGACGCAGAACGGGCCGCCGGGGTTCCCGAACGTGTTCTCGCGCTTCTCGGAGACGAACAGCGCCTCGAAGGCGTCGCCGCAGGCCGGGCAGGCGAACCCCTCGCGGTTTTCGAGGTGCATCGTCGCCCGGTCCTGACTCTTCAGTTTCAGGCCGTGGCGGTACTCGTGTACGTCGAAACTGTCCTCGACGTCGAGCGGCTCCATATCCCGTGATGGGGAGAAACGGTCTTGAAACTCTAGATCTCGGCGCCGACGTAGAGGACGACGACGAGGAAGATCCAGACCACGTCGACGAAGTGCCAGTACATCGAGGCGGTGCTGACGGAGGTGTGTCGATCGGCGGAGTACTGGCCCTTGAGCGCGCGGACGAAGACGATGCCCAGCAGGACGGCCCCGAGCGAGACGTGGAGGCCGTGGAGGCCGGTCAGTCCGTAGAACGCCGAACCGAAGGCGCCGCCGGTGAGGGTGAAGCCCTTGTGGACGATGAACTCGTAGTACTCGTAGACCTGGCCGCCGATGAACACGACGCCCAGAAGCAGGGTCAGCCCCAGCAGCTGCAGGAACCGGGTCCGGTTGCCCTTCCGGAGCGCGGTGTGTGCGAAGTGCAGCGTGAAGCTGCTGACGATCAGGATGGCCGTGTTGACCAGGACGAGGCTCCCGACCAGGTCGGGGAAGGTGTCCGTCGACCAGGTGCCGACGCGGATGAAGAAGTAGTAGACGAACCCGGCGCCGAAGGTGGCGATCTCCGACCCGAGGAACAGTATCATCGCGAGCCGGAGCGTCCCGGCGCCGTGTTCGTCCGTCCCCTTCTCCCAGAAGTTGACGACGAACGCGTGGTACAGCCAGCCGTAGAGACCGACGAGGAACAGGCCGACGCTGGCGACGGTGGCCGCCGGGCCGTAGATCGGGTCGACGAGCGGTTCCTGACCGCGACCGAGGACGAACAGCGCGGCGGCGACGTAGATGCCCGCCGCGCCGACGGCGGTGACGAACGGCCACCAGCTGGCCTCGCCGAACCCGCGCGGCCAGTCCTCGACCGCCGGCAGGTGGTGCCCGCCGTGGTCCCCGTGGTCCTCTGACGTATCGTCCGCGAGACTCATACTACCGGCTTGCGCCAGCAGCACCAAAAAGCCTCCCAAACCGTCCCAGCCCACCGGCGTCCAGCGGATCTCACGCGCCCTCCGAACGTGTTCGTCGCGGGTCGCGGGCAGGGCCGCCCGCCCGGCCGGGCTTCGATACTTTGACCGGGAGGGGGGTCTAACTCCCGACGGATGGACCGACGGACTCCGACGACCGATGCCGTCCGTGCGGCCGCGCTCGCGCTGGCCGGCGCGCTCGCGGTGGCGCTCGCTGCGCGGCCGGTGCTGGCCCACGGCGGGTCGCTGGGCGGGTCGGCCCGCGAGTCGCTGACCGTGCCGACGTGGCTGATGCTGGCGACCGGCGGCGCGGTCGTCGGCGCCTCGTTCCTGCTAGCGTCGTTCGCGACCGACCGGTCGGCGCTGGACTGGCTGGTCGACACCCGCAAGCGGTTCGCGCTCCCGGCGCCGACCGCGCTCCGGTGGGCCGCCGGGGCGCTGGGCGTCGCGGCGCTGGCCGGGATCGTCGTCACCGGGTTCGTCGGCCCGACCGACCCCCTCTCGAACCCCGCGGTGGTGATCGTCTGGGCGGGGTGGTGGGCCGGCTTCGCGATGAGCACGTACCTCGTCGGCAACACCTGGCCGGCCGTCAACCCCTGGCGGGCGATCGCCGGGCCGCTGCCGGACCTGGGTCGGGAGTACCGCTGGACGCTGGGCGCCTGGCCGAGCGTCGCGGGCCTGCTCGCGCTCGTCTGGGTCGAGGTCGTGAGCCCGCTGGCCGACGAGCCGCGCGTCCTCGCGATTACGGTCGTCGCCTACTCCGTCGTGACGCTCGCGGGTGCGGTCGTCTACGGGACCGAGACGTGGTTCCGCGAGGCCGACCCCGTCTCGCGGGTGTTCCGCTACTACGGCGCCGTCGCGCCGGTCGGCCGGGACGCCGACGGGTCGCTCTCCCTGCGCGTCCCCGGCGCGGCGCTGACGAGCGACCGGCTGGCGGGCGTCGACGAGGCGGCGTTCGTCGTCGCCGTCCTCTGGGTGACCACCTTCGACGGCTTCGTCGCGACGCCGGCCTGGCGGTGGCTCGCCCGCTCGCTGGTGAACCTGGGCTACCCCATCCCGCTGCTGTACCCCGGCGCGATGGTCGTCGGGTTCGTCCTCTTCCTCGGCGTCTACCTGCTCGCCGCCCGGCTGGCCCGCCGCACGGCGCCCACGTACGTCGCGAGCGAGACGCTCGCTCGCCGGTTCGCCCCGCCGCTGCTGGCCATCGCCGCCGGCTACCACGTCGCGCACTTCCTGGGTTATTTCCTCTCGCTGATCCCCGCTCTGGTGGCAGCGGTGACCGCGCCGACGGCGACGGTGAACCCCCCGCTGGTCGTCGTCCCCGGCTGGTTCGGCGGCGTCGCCATCGCCGGCGTGCTCGGCGGTCACCTCCTGGCCATCCTCGCCGCCCACGTCACCGCCTTCGACCTGTTCCCGGGTCGCCTGCAGGCGATCCGCAGCCAGTACCCGTTCATCGCCGTCATGGTCTTCTACACGATGGCCAGCCTCTGGATCGTCACCCGACCGGACGTGCCGCTCCCCTACCTCACATGACCGAGCAACCACCCACCGACGCCGCCGGGGCGAGCGATGATACCCAGGTACCGGACGGTCCCGAAGCCGACGATATCGCATACGAGGTGCCGCCGGACGAGACGGCCGCCGAGTGCGAGTACTGCGGGCGCCCCTTCGAGTCCGAGGGGCTGCTCGCGCTGCACCGCGGGCGAGCCCACGAGGCGGCGATCACCGACGACGAACGGGCGGCCTACGAGGAGGCCTACGAGGCCGAGTCCGGTCAGCTCGGGCGCTTCCGGCTGAAGGCGCTGGCGATCCTGGTGTTGCTGTACTTCGGCCTGCTGATGGTGTACGCTGTGGTCTGACCGCTCCCGTCGGCGGGGCCGGGAACGTGTGTTCGGGCTCCTCCCGAGGTGGCGGGAGCGGGGCTCGGGCGCCCGGAACGTAAGTTTCATGCGCGCGAGGGGGCTGGACACGTGTATGGAACTGCGGGTCATCGAGAAAGAGCCGACGATGATCTCTATCGAGATCGCGGGCGAGGACCACACGTTCATGAACGTGCTGAAGGGCGCGCTGCTGGAGACCGAGGGGATCACGGCGGCGACCTACGACGTCAACCCCGAGCAGTCCGGGGGCCAGACCGACCCTGTGCTGACCATCAAGACCGACGAGAACACCGACGCGCTGGACGCCCTGGAGACCGGCGCCGAGCGGGTCATCGAGAAGTCCGACGACTTCCGCGAGGCCTTCGAGGCCGCCGCCTGAGCGCGGACCTCCTCCTCTCCCGTCGACGCGACCCGACAGCCGCGGCCACACGCTTTTGAAGCGGTCCGCCGATGGCCGAGTCATGACCGACCGCGACGGGGCCGCGGGCGACGACCCGGACCGGGACCGCGACCCGGACCCGGATATCGACGACGTGCTCGACGACCTGGAGGAACTGGAGGACCTGGTCGACCGGCCGGAGGAGCGCGAGCGGGTCCGCGAGGCGATGCGCACGGCCCGCCGGGCGAACAGGCCCCGCGTCGTCGGGCGCATCCGCGACGCCTTCGACCTGCGGGACGCCGGCGAGGCGGTCGTCGGCGCCTTCCTCTTTGGGATCCCCATGGTCGTCGAGGGCGGCACCCAGGAGATCGGCGTGGCCATCGAGGACTCGCCGGTCGCCGTCGCGCTGACCGCCGCCCTCGGCTTCCTCGTCGTGCTGGGGATCCTCCACGCCGCCCGGTTCGAGGCGGTCGAGGCGGACCTGATCGCCGGCGTCGTCCCGCGGCGGCTGGTCGGCATCCTCGGCATCTCCGCGGGGATGGCCGTCGGACTCATGACGCTGTGGCGCCGGGTCGACTGGAGCCAGCCGGACGTGGCCGCCGCCCAGTGTCTCGTGACCGCGGTCGTGATGGCCGTCGGCGCGTCGCTGGGCGACGTGTTGCCGGAGTAGCAAGTCGCGGGAGCAGTGGGGGTATCGGCCCGTCGGGCGGTCAGTCCGCCCGCTCGGGCTCCGGGACGGCGTAGTCGTCGTAGGCGTCGACCTGTTCGGCCTCGCTGCCGATGCCGGTGGTGACGATCATCCGCATCCCCTGGCGGACGCTCATGTCCGTCTCGTGGATCTCCGACTCGGGGACCATCACGAGCCGGCCGGCGGTGGGGTTGGGACTGTTGGGGAGAAACACCGAGTGGGCCCGGTCGCCGGTGGCCTCGTCGAAGGCCTCGGCGCCCTCGCCGGTGACGAAGCCGATCGAGTAGAGGTCCTCGCGGGGGTACTCGACCAGCACCGTCCGCTCGAACTGCGAGCCGGTGTCGACCAGGGAGGTCGCGACCTGCCGGACGCCGCCGTAGATGGTGCTGACCAGGGGGACGATGTTGATCGTCCGCCCGAGGTTGCCGAACAGGTGGCGCCCGATCGACCACTGGGCGACCAGGCCGAGCCCGGTCACCACCGCGACGATCAGGACGACTGCGAGCACCTGTGCGGCGAGTTCGACGTTCGCGGCCGTCTCGATGAGGCCGAACCTGTCGACCAGCGGGTTGACGAACTGCAGGGAGAAGGAGACGAGGATCTGCAGAATGTAGAGGGTGATCGCCAGCGGCGCGACGAGGATGAGCCCGGCCACGAAGCTCTCCTTCAGACGGCTGGTCAGTGGCATACGCTCCGGTGGGGCGTCCGGACGGAAAGCTATGTGGGGTCGGGAAGGAGAGCGTTACCGGACGGTAGCCGGTCGATACCGGCCCTTCGGGCCCGTCCCTCCGGCCTCGACCCGGGCGTGACCGAGCGGTCGGCGTCCGTGGGGCGCGTCGGCGGTCGGTCCCGGGAGCGCGCGAACGGTCGAAACGGCGTGGCGGTCGAGCGATACTGGTCCGGTTACTCGCCCATCCAGAGGCCGTTACCGCGCCGTTCGTGCCGCTTACTCGGCGTTCCGGAGTGAACAGTCGGGGCCGTTCAAGGGGGTCCGGCGGCTTGTCCGACTCGACTGTGACACGAGACCGCACGCATTCGACGGAGACAGCGGAGCCGACCGCTCGTCCCGGGTTCCGGGCGTGGATGGACGCGACGGCCGACCGGTTCGCGGCCGCCGACGAGCGCCGGGTGGAGGTGTTCGTCCGGTCGATGCTCCCGCCGCTGGGCGCCAAGTCGCGACAGGAGGAGCTGATCGCGCGGCTCGACGAACTGGCCGAGGGATCGGCGCTCGACGCCGTCTCCCTGACGGTCACCGGGAACCGCCTCTGTCTGTGTGACACCTGCTCGGCGACCGACGCCGGCGGCGACCTCATCGACCGGGTCGCCGAGCTCGACGAGTGGGGCGACGAGTACGACGCGACCGCCAGCCCCTTCTTCGAGACGCGGGAACTCGACTCCTCGATCGCCGGCGAGACCGCCCGCGCGCTCGTCCCGCCGCGGGTGAGCGCCGCGCTCTACTGCGACGACGCGCTCGCCGGCGTCTTCCCCTGCCGGATCGGGGGCCGCGAGTGCGCGGTCACCGACCTCGTCGACGCGCTCGACAGCTTCGCCGGGGAGCGCCAGCTCGTCGTCGAGCGCTGACGCCGGACCGTCGCCGACCCGTAGAGAGCTATCGCCGGGCCGTCACCGGATCCGGCGCCTCGTCGGCCGACGTGCGTATCGACCGCCTACCCCGCGCAGGCGTGCGCAAGTCGATACATAACAATGTCACGTTCTCGGTTACGCGGAGGCATGGCAGAGTCGCCTGTCGCCCGAACCGACCGGACCGGAACCGACGGAGCAGCGCCGCCCTCGGCGGGGTGGTCCTGATGTGCGGGATCACCGCCGCGGTCGGCGCCGACGACGCGGTGTCGACCCTGTTGACTGGCCTCGAGAACCTCGAATACAGAGGGTACGACTCGGCGGGGGTCGCCGTCGCGAACGGCGCCGGGGTCGAGGTCGTCAAGCGCGAGGGGAAGGTCGAAGAGCTCGCCGACCTGCTCTCGCGCAGCTCGGTCGCCGGCCGCGTCGGGCTCGGACACACCCGCTGGAGCACGCACGGCCCGCCCACGAACGCTAACGCCCACCCTCACACCGACTGCTACGGCGACCTGGCTGTCGTCCACAACGGGATCATCGAGAACCACGGCGAGCTGCGCGACCGCCTCGCCGAGATGGGTCACACCTTCTCCAGCGACACGGACACGGAGGTGGTCCCCCACCTCGTCGAGGCCTACGTCGACGAGGGGGCGAGCGTCGAAACCGCCTTCCGGCAGGCCGTCGACGACCTCTCGGGGAGCTACGCGATCGCCATGGTCCACGAGGACGAGGAGACCGTCTACGCCGCCCGCCAGGGCTCGCCGCTGGTCTTCGGTGTCGGCGAGGACGCCTACTACCTCGCCAGCGACGTGCCCGCGTTCCTGGAGTTCACCGACGACGTGGTGTACCTCGAGGACGGCGACGTGGTCCGGGTCACGCCCGACGGCTACGAGGTCACCGACACCGACGGCCGGGCCGTCGACCGCCCCGTCGAGACGGTCGAGTGGACCTCCGAGGACGTGGAGAAGGGGGCGTTCGACCACTACATGCGCAAGGAGATCGACGAGCAGCCGACGGCCATCGCCCAGGCGGTGCGGGGCCGCGCCGACGGCGACGAGGTGACCTTCGAGTCGCTGTCCGACGGGGCCTTCGCCGACGTGGACCGGGTCCACTTCGTCGCCTGCGGGACCTCCTACCACGCGGCGCTGTACGGCGCGCAACTGCTGCGCGAGCGGGGCGTCCCCGCGCGGGCGTACCTCGCCAGCGAGTACGCGGTGACGGCGCCGCCGACGGAGGACGGGACAGTCCTCGTGGGGGTCACCCAGAGCGGCGAGACCGCCGACACGCTCGCGGCGCTGCGCGAGGGGGCCTCGGAGGGTCTGCGGACGCTCGCAGTCACGAACGTCGTCGGGTCGACGGCAGCCCGCGAGTGCGACGACACCGTCCTGATCCGGGCGGGCCCGGAGATCGGCGTCGCCGCGACGAAGACCTTCTCCTCGCAGGTGGCGACGCTCGGCCTGCTCGCCGAGCGGATCGCGACGGAGACCGGTGGGTCGGGCTCGGCGCCCCCTGGCCTGCCGGCGGCGCTCGAGGACGTGCCCGACGGGGTCGAGACGATCCTGGCCGACTCCTCGGCGAGCGCGCTGGCCGACCGCTACGACGACAGCGACGCGTACTTCTTCATCGGCCGCGGGACGGCCCACCCGGTCGCGCTGGAGGGCGCGCTGAAACTCAAGGAGATCTCCTACGAACACGCCGAGGGGTTCCCCGCCGGCGAACTCAAACACGGGCCGCTCGCGCTCGTGACGCCGTCGACCCCGGTGTTCGCGGTCTGCACCGGGCAACACACCGAGAAACTCGTCGGGAGCATCGAGGAAGTGAGCGCGCGGGGCGCGCCGGTCGTGGCGGTGGCCCCGCGCTCGGAGCGGGCGGTCGCCGAGGCCGCCGACGACGTGCTGTGGGTGCCAGAAACCCATCCCGAGCTCGTCGGCGTCCTGGCGAACGTCCAGCTCCAGCTGCTGTCCTATCACACCGCGACCTTGCTGGACCGACCCGTCGACAAACCGCGCAACCTGGCCAAGAGCGTCACGGTGGAGTGACCCGTCGCTACTCGTCGCGCTGACCGAAGCCGCGAGCCATCGTCGCCCGGCGGCTCATCGCTTGTCCGTCAGGTCACACACCGCACTCTCCGAGGAGACGATAAAGGCGTCGTCCCGCAGCTGCTCTTCTGAATCCGGCAGGAAGATGACCTGGTCCGGGTCGTCGACGACGTTGATCTTCTCCCACGCGACCAGCTCGTAGCCGAGGTTCTCTTCGAGGTCGGGGTCGACCGGCTGGTCGAGCCAGTCGGTCGGGAGGGACCGCTCGCCCCGCGACTTGGTCTGTCCGTCCGTCCACACGTCTGCGTTCTCGTTGTCTTCGGTCATGCTTGCTCCGTGGCTCGTCCCGGTGGCGGCCGCGCCCGCCACGACTCGGGGGTCACACTTGCGGTAGTGCCCACCTACTCGTATAACGCTACTGTCCGTTTGAGATGACTTGTCCGAGAGACGGTTGCGGGTCAACTGCGGGATACGTACCACGTGGTAACACTGAGAACTGCTACCATAGACCGAGGCTACCGGCGCGGAACCGGTGGACCCGCCGAATCAGGCCTCGCTCGCAGCGACCGCTCCGAGCTGTAGGTGTCGCTTACTCCGCTGTCGGGCCGGGGGCGTCGGCGCGTGTCGGCGAGACGACGTTCGTGAGGTGATCGTTCGACCGCCTGTCCAGAACCATCGCGAGGACGAGAAAGAGCAGTCCGAACACGACCGCGGCGACGGCGGGGACGACCGCTCCCCCGAGGAGGGCCAGGAGGCCGGCGCCGACGCCGGTCGCGACGCCGCCGGCCCCGAGCAGGTAACACAGGGCGACCGGGTGGGGGCGGCCGGAGAGGTACTTGGCGCGCAGCCGCCACAGGAAGTTCCGCAGCAGCATGCCCGACACCCGGGGGATGTACGTCGAGTAGTCGATGTGGCTCTCCTCGTCGCCGTAGACGGCGGGGGTCGGCACGTCCACGACGCGCATGTCGGCGACGTTGAGTCGGACGAGCAGGTCGTTGCAGTAGCCGTAGAACTCGTACATCTCGTCGACGCCGGCGGCCTCGATGGCCGCGGCCGAGATGGCGGTGTAGCCGTTCTGGGGGTCGCCGATCTCCCAGTAGCCGCTGGCGATGCGCGTGAGGTAGGTGAGCGTGACGTTGCCGACGTAGCGGAAGGCGGGCATCGAGTCGGCGTGGTCGCCCAGCAGGAGGCGGTTGCCCTTGGCGTAGTCGGCCCGGCCGTCGACGACCGGGTCGATGATGCGCTCGATGATGTCGGGGTCCATCTGGCCGTCGCCGCCCATGACGGTGACGACCTCGACCCCGTCGGCCACCGCGCGCTGGTAGCCGGTCTTGATCGCGCCGCCGACGCCCCTGTTCTCGCTGTGCTGGATCGGGACGACGCGCCGCATGGTCCCGCCGTCGCCGACCAGCTCGGGCGTCGGCGCGTTCTGTCGCTGTGCGTGTTCGCGGATCTCCGCCCAGGTCCCGTCCGTGGAGGCGTCGTCGACGGGGTAGATGCGGTCGACGAACGCCGGGATCGAGTCGATGACGTCGCCGACGAAGCCCGCCTCGTTGTACGCCGGCACGACGACGCCGATTGTCGTGTCCTGATACATGTGCGTGGGTGTCGCCGGTCGGTCCTAGGCGAACCGCGGGTTTTGTTATGGTTCTCATACGGCGCCCGAGGCGGCCGGAACCGGCGGGCGAGCCCCAGGCGGACGCCCGGCCAGTTCGGAACAGTCGGCTGGTCCCTCGGGGGGAGTCGGCTGGCCGGCTCGGAGCAGACGGCCGGTCAGCTCGGGACGGCCGCCCGGTCGACCAGCGTCGCCAGCCCTTCCGAGAAGTCGCAGGTCGGCTCGTACCCCAGCCGACTCCGCGCGCGGCCGAGCGCCGCTCGCCTGTGTGTGACCGCGTCCTCCCGCGGGTCGACGTGGACGACTTCGCTGTCCGAATCGACAAGATCGACGACCCGCTGGGCGACCTCCCCGACGGGGATCCCGGTCCCGGTCCCGACGTTGTAGGCCCGCCCGGTCGCGTCGGTCGTCGCCGCCAGGAGGTTGGCCCGGACCACGTCGTCGACGTGGACGAGATCGCGCGTCCGCGTCCCGTCGCCCTCGACCGGGAGCACGCGCCCCGAGCGCGCACGGTCCAGGAAGGTGCCGACGACCCCGTCGGCCCCGGTCGTGTCGCCGCGGTCGTCCGTCAGGTCCGGCCCGTAGACCTCGAAGTACCGGAGTGCGACCGTCTCCATCCCGTAGCGGTCGGCGAACTGGCGGGTGTACTGGTCGGCGGCCAGTCTGTCGATCCCGTACGGCGACAGGGGCGTCTTCCGGTCGGACTCGCGGACCGGGAGCGTGTCGGGCCGGCCGTACACCGCGGCGTCGGAGGCGGTGACGACGCGGGCGCCCTCGCGTCGGGCCGCGTCGAGGACCTTCACCGTCCCCGACGCCGTCCGGCGGTGGCCCTCGACCGGCGACCGGGCCGACGCGCGGGGGTCGGAGAGCGCCGCCTGGTGGAAGACCACGTCGACACCGCGCATCGCCGGCCCGAGGTCGGTCGGGTCGCGCACGTCGCCCCTGAGAAGGTCCGCGCCATCGGGCACGCGCGCCGGGTCGCCCGTCGAGCAGTCGTCCAGCACAGTGACCTCGCAGCGGTCGGTCAGCGCGGCCGCGAGGTGGCTCCCGACGAAGCCCGCCCCGCCCGTTACGAGGACCGACGCCCCGTCGAGGCCGCTCGCCGGGTCACTCCCCACGCCGGGTCACCCCCGCGCCGTGGATCCGTTCGGTCGACCCGCCGATTCGATACCGTTCCCCGCTGTGCGGGGCCGCGACGCCCGGCCCGCCCGGTCCGTGACTGAGACGCATTGCCCCGTGTCGACGCGCCGTCCGCATAGTTATACGTCGCCTGAACCGGCGGTTATCCACCGCCTTCGCGAGTTCAGTCGTCGGTTCCCGACTCCACCCGCGGGCGGCGCCGGGCCGCGACCTCCGCCATCGTCTCGACGGGGACGGCGTCGCGGCGGTCGTCGATCGCCCGCAGGACCGCCTCGATCCGGTCGACCGCCGCGTCGTCGACCAGGTTGTTCGGGTGCAGCCAGAGGTGGAGCACGCCCTCGCCCTCCGCCGCGGCGTCCAGCCCACGCTCGACGAGTTCGACGACGGGGTCGCCGACGAACCGCTTCGTCGCCCGCAGCGCCAGCCCCTCGAAACTGTAGAGGAACAGCGACGCGGGCAGGTTCACGAGGCCGTTCGCTTCGACCGTCGGCTGGACGAGCGGCGGGCGCCCGTCCCCGAGGGCGACGGTCCGCAGCTTCTCCGGGAGCGACCGCCGCTCGACGGGGCGACGGCCGCGGTAGACATCGAAGCCGTACTCGGGCAGGAGGTCGGCGTGGCCGACGTTGTTCCGCGGGAAGACGAACGACCGGCCGTCGATCCCCCACTCGTCCAGCAGCGCCCGGCTGCGCGCGAGTTCGCCGGCCGCCATCGCGCGGGTCGTCCCCGGCGCGCCGAACTCGACGTGCGCGTACGTGTGACAGCCGATATCGTGGTCGACGGGCGAGTCACGGAGCTCCTCGACGAGCTCGGGGCCTCGCGTCAGGTCCGGCCGGTCGGCCCACTCACCGCGCTCGCGGGCGAACCAGCCGGGGCCGACCGGGTGGTCGGCGTGGCGCCCGTCGCAGTCGTCCTCGAGGAGGTGGGTGACGACCGCCCAGGTCGCCGGCACGTCGTAGGTCTCGCAGAGCCGCCGGAGAGTCCGCCACCCCGACCGGCCGCTCTCGACCCTGTCGCCCGGCGGCTCGTCGTAGTCGACGAACCCCCAGGCCAGCTCCGCGTCCACGGACAGGACTACCGATCCCACGCGTCTCGACTCCCCTTCATGCCCCTCCGGAGGCCCCACACGCTGATTGTAATGGCACGACTACCCCGCCGAACTCCCGTCCGGACCCACCGAGCGCTCGCCGGCGCGACCACTACGCCGACGCACCGATATACCGTTTCAGTATTTATAATAGAAAAAATATACAAGTGAATCTACGATAGTTGACCTCGACTCAGTACCTCCCGGAGATCGCGGTTTTTCGTCTCTAATGGCCCAAATACTGCGATTCCATTCGTGGAGCAGTGGCTGATTCGTTTCACCTGGGGAGCGCCGGTCCGAGCGTAGATACCCGCTGAAAGAGAGTTTAGTGGGTTATATCGGATACTCAGTCCGAATTGCCGATCGAGGCCTGGTAAATATACTAATTCTTATCTTTCGAGTTTCGACACGTGATTCTGATGTTTTACGGAGGCGCCGGAAGTGCGGAGTCGAAGTTCGGTTCCCGGACGCCGGGGACCGGTATCGCGACCGATATCGACGGACGGGGGCGTTCAGGGGCCACATAACAATACCCGGATGCGGTCACGTCGGGGCCATGACGGGACTCATCGGACGGTCGGCCGGCGGCGAACGGCTGGACGAGCTGGCCGGGACGATGGCGAGCGAGGACTGGTACGAACTCGACAGCGTACGGGAGGGAGCGGCGGCCGCCGGCGTGCTCGAACACGGGACCCGGGACCCGGACGCGAACGTCGTCTGGCGGGGCGACGGCCTGCTGGGCGTCGTCTACGGCGTCGTGTCGAACCGCGACCGGCTCGCGCTGTCGTGGGCGGACCTCTTCCGGGGGGTCGCCGACGACTCGCGGGACACCCTCTCCCGGCTCGACGGGCCGTTCGCGCTCGCCTGTATCGACACCCGCGCGGGCGCGGTCCACCTGGCGACCGACAGGGCCGGGACGCGCCCGCTCTACTACGCGGTCGACGACAGAGGGGAGGTCAACGACGACACCGACGCACCCGCGGTCACCTTCGCCTCGGAACTCGGCCCGCTGGTCACCGAGCGGGCGGAGCCGGCGCTCGACGCCCGCGCGGTGAGCGACCTGCTGCTGTTCGGCGGCGTCGTCGGCGAGCGGACGCTCGTCGAGGGGGTCGGGAGCCTCCCGCCGGCGACACGGGTGACCGTCGACGACGGGGTGTCGACCGAGCGCTACTGGGAGCCGGCGTCGCCGGGGCTGGCGCCGTCCGGGTACCCCGACCGGTGGCTCGGCGACTACCGGCGCGCGCTCGCGGACGCCGTGACGACGGCCGGCGACCCCTCGCTGTGGTTCCCCGGCGACGCCGACAGCCGGATCGCAGCGGCGGTGCTGGCCGACCGGTCGCCGCCGGTCCGGACGCTGACCGCGGGGACCCAGTCGAGGGGGGACAGGGAGGCGGCCGCACAGGTCGCCGCGTCGCTCGGGGCGCCGAACACGCAGGCCCACGGCGACCCGGACCACCACCTCGTCGACGCCGTCGCGGACGCGGTGGCGGCGACCGACGCGATGGTCGCGTGGTCGACGGTCGACGCGCTCCCGTACGTGACCGACCGGCTCCACGCGGACGCCGACGTGCTCGTCCACGGCGACGCCGCACTCGACGCGGCGACGTGGGCCGGCGCGGTCGGCGCCGACGATTCGGTCGCCGGCGCGCTCTACGAGAACGAGCGCGTCTGCCCCGCCGACGCGGTGCGGGACCTGCTCGCCGCCGACGTGGATCCGCTGGCCGCCGTCGACGCGCTCGTCGAGACCAGCGTCGACGGCCCGCCCGAGCGGACGGCGGTCGACGCCGCCGCGCGCGTGCGGGCGGCGACCGAACTGCGGGGTCGTGCGGTCCAGCGCGCGCAGGTCGGGACCAGGTCGCTCGCGAGCGGCCCGCTACTGGACACCGCCGCGCGGATGCCCGCCGCCTACCGGGTCGGGACGCGCCCCATCTCGGCGCCGGTCGGCGCGGGCGCCCCACCCATCCGGCGGGCGGTCGTCGAGCGGCTCGACGCCGACCTGGCGGGGCTCCCGGCCGGCCCGGTCGGTGCCGGACCGGCGGACGGGTCCGCGCCCGGGAGCGACGGCTCCGGGGAGGTACCCGACGCGACGCCCGACGTGACGACCGGTGACGCCTACGTCCGCCGGTACGCGACCGACGACCGCTTCCGGCGGTTCGTCGACGACCTCCTCGACGGCGTCGCCGACCGCAACCCGCTCGACGGCGAGGCCGTGGCTGCGCTCCGGGACCGCCTCGCGGCGGGCGAACTGGCGACGTTCACGCCGGTCGCGGCGCTGACGGGGCTGGAACTGTGGGCGCGTCGGCACCTCGACGACGCCGCTACTCGCGAGCGGTCGACGGTCGAGGCCTGAGTCGGCGGTCGAAACCCGAGTCGGCGGTCGGTCGAGGACTGAGAACGGTCGGTCGGCGGTCGGTATCCGAAAGGAAGCGGTCGGTCGCGGTCGGGACTCCTTCTCGCTACTGGGGCTGGTAGAGCGCGAGCGCGTCGGCGATCGCCTCGCGGTCGCCCTCCGAGACGCCGGGGTGGACGGGCAGGGAGACGACCTCGTCGGCGGCGCGCTCGGCGACGGGGAACCGCTCGTCGACGCCGTCGTAGGCCGGCTGTTCGTGGATCGGCGTCGGGTAGTAGACGCCGGTATCGACCCCGTGGTCGTCGAGGTGGGCGACCAGCCGCTCGCGGTCGGGCGTCCGGACGGTGTACTGGTGGAAGGCGTGCTCGACGCCGTCGGGGACCGTCGGCGGGTCGACGGGCGCGTCGGCCAGCGCCCCGGTGAGCGCGGCGGCGTTGTCCCGGCGAGCCCGGACGAACCGCGAGAGGCGCTTGAGCTGGACGCGCCCGATGGCGGCGGCGATGTTGGTCATCCGGAAGTTGTGGCCGAGTTCGACGTGGTCGTACTGGTCGTTCCGGCCGTGGTTGACGAACCGCGCGGCGCGGTCGGCGACCGACTCGTCGTCGGTGACGACCATCCCGCCCTCGCCGGTGGTCATGTTCTTCGTCGGGTAGAACGAGAAGGCGGCGGCGTCGCCCAGCGACCCGACCGGCTCGCCGCGGTAGCGGGCGCCGTGGGCCTGGGCCGCGTCCTCGACGACGGCGGCGTCGTACTCCGCGGCGATCGCCGTCAGCTCCTCCATCGGCGCGGGCAGGCCGTAGAGGTGGACCGGGAGGATGGCGTCCACGTCACCGTTCCGGACCTCAATGGTCTCACGGACGGCCGCGGGGTCGAGGTTGTAGGTCTCGGGCTCGATGTCGGCGAAGACGGGTTCGGCGCCGCAGAAGCGGACGGCGTTGGCGGTCGCGACGAACGAGAACGGCGTCGTGACGACGGTGTCGCCCTCGCCGACCCCGCAGGCGCGCAGGGCGGTGTGCAGCGCCGTCGTCCCGTTCGAGGTGGCGACGCCGTGGTCGACGTGGCAGGCGGTGGCGAACTCCCGCTCGAACGCGCGGACCTCCTCGCCGTCGGCGATCATCCCGCTGTCCAGCACTTCCCCGACCCGTTCGCGCTCCTCGGCGCCCAGGGCGGGCTCGGCGATGGGGATCTGTCGGTGGTCCTCGAGGCTCACAGCTCGTTCCCCCCGTCCAGCTCGTCGGGCAGGGGTTCGTGGCGCACGGGGTTGCCCATCGCCAGCGTCCCGGGCGGCACGTCCTCGGTGACGACCGCGCCGGCGGCGACGAACGACCCCTCGCCGACGGTCACGCCGGGGAGGATCGTCGCGTTCGCGCCGACCGAAACGTCGGATTCGAGGGTGGCTCCGACGAGTTCGCTCGTCTCGCGGACCGGGTACGGGTCGTTCGTGACGACCGCGTGGGGGCCGAGGAACACGTCGTCGCCGACGACGGTCTCCGGCGGGAGGTAGACGCCGGTCTGGCAGCTGACCCGCGACCCGAGGGCCACGTCGCCGTCGAGGACCGCGTGGCTCCCGACGAGAACGTCGTCGCCGACGGTGGTCCCGCCGCGGACCAGCGCGTGGTGGCCGGTCGAGAAGCCGTCGCCGATCTCGACGTCGGTGTAGACGACGGTGCCGCCGCGGACCGTCGCGCCGTCGCCGATGCGGGTCGGTGCGTCGCCCGGGCCCCCGGGCTCGCCGACGACCGCCGTCTCGGCGATCTCGCAGTCGTCGCCGGTCCGGACGGTCGGGAGGTCGTGCTCGCTCATGTGACGGTCGACGGTCGGCACCGTGCGACCTTTGTTATGGAGCGCTTGCGGGGGGCCGTCGTCGCGACACGCTCCCGGGCACCGCGTGGCTGTGGCCGCCGAACGTCGCCAGTCGCCGGTCGCCGCGCGTCGTGCCGGTCGGTCCGTCGGCTCCCGTCACTCCGCGGAGAACTGGTCCATCGCGAGTTCGAGGTACGGGACCGCGACCGCGGTCGCCCCGGTCGGGCGGACGAGCCCCGCCTCGCGGTCGTACTCGACGAGCCCCGCGTCGTCGAGCTTCGGGAGGTTCGAGTGGACGAGCCTGGTCGCGACGCGGTCGCGGAACTCCGCCGTCGAGAGGCCGTCCGGCACCGCCGCCCCGTCGACGACGTTCTCGACGAGCTCCTCGAAGGGGACCGGCCCGTCGGCCCGGTGCAGGTACGCTAGCGCGTAGCGGTTGCCGGGCCGGGCCAGCAACTCGAACAGGTCGTCGACCGAGACGTCGCTCTCGCGGGCGGCGTCACTGTCCCCCCGTTCGGGTGTCGTATCTGGCGCGCCCCCGCCGGACGCCTCACTCTCCCCCCGGGATTCGCTCGGATCGCCGGCTCCCCGGTGGTTGTCACTCGACCGGCTCTCCGGTGGCTGCTCTGACCCCATACTCACTACTTCTCACCCCGCTGTTATATATTCTCGCCCCCTACCACGGGGTTGTCGGCCCGATAGCTGGACGCGCGGTCACCGTGCGCGGTCGGGCCGGGGCGGACGGGGGAGACCCGGCCGCCCGTCGACCGTCCAGACCCACCCCGCGAGGGCCAGCAGGAGGAGCTCGGCGACCAGGTACGCCAGTCCCAGCGGCGTCGCGAGGAAGGCGACGAACTGCTCGACGAGCGCCAGCACGTACGCCGCGGTGTGTGCGGGGCCGTCGCCGGGCGCGGCCCGGAGGGGCCACAGCAGGAACCACAGTTTGGCGTCCCCGCCGAGGACTATCGGGTAGACCACGTCGCCGGGGAGGTGGCTCAGGTAGCCGACGGCGAACGCGAGGGCGGGTCGCTCGCGGCCGACAGCGGCGCCGACCGCCAGGACGGCCAGCGAGAGCGGGACCGCGGTCAGAAGCGAGTGGGCGAGCGTCGTCCCGCCGGGGAGCACGCCGAGCCACCAGCCCAGCGGCTTGTCGACGAGGTCGGGGAACTGCGTCCCGAGGGTGACGGCGGCGGCGGTCGCCCCCGTCGGCGGCTCGCGCCAGACGAACCGCCCGACGACGGCGTAGGCGAGGTAGCCGACGGCGAGGTGTTCCCACGGCCACATGCTATCGCCCGCCGGCCGGTCGGGCGCGGTCGTCCGGCGGGCGCGGGGCGAGCGACACTCTGGGTGAACCGTTCATGCGCGGGGCCGCGCGAGCCAGCGGGATTGTTATGGCGAGGTTACGGCCAGGACTCGCGGATCAGGCCGACCGTTCGAACCGACGGAATCGCAGTACGGAGAGCGAAATTTCTGGAGCGTCGAAACCTCTTTACGTGGTAGCCGACTCGGTGTGAGTACAGCGGAAAGTGGGACACAAGCGGGTCCCGACGGCAATCTCCGCGTGAGTTCCCGGTCACAGACCGGCAGCAGGACGCACCCGTCCGACACTACATCGCAACAATGAGCACAGATTGGGACGACGTCAGCTTCGTCATCAGTTCGCGGTATCGCGTCGCGGTCCTCAAGCGACTCGCAGACGGCCCCTCGACGCCGTCGCAGATCGCCTCCGACGAGGACGTGGGCATCGCACACGTCTCGCGGGCGCTCCAGCGCCTCCGGGAACGGTCGCTCGTGGATCTCCTGGTCTCCGACGACCGCAAGAAAGGCCGCGTCTACGGTCTCACGGAACAGGGCCGCGACGTGTGGGAGAAGATCGAGGCCGAGAACATGGTCTGACACCCCCGCCGCCCGCCGGCCCGCGGCGCAGCTGTCGGCCGCTGACAGGCCGCCGCTCTCCGCCGTCCCGTCCGGAGCGGTCCGTCCCCGTCACATCCGGGGACGCTCGTTCGTCCTGCTGCATCTCCCTCGGTCGTTCGTCCGACCGCCGAGTACGGTCACCTTATTCCCGTCCCGTTCGCACGCTACCGCCCCGTTTCGCGTCCGTGAATCTCTGTGATCGCGACTGGCTTTACAGACATAGGTTTGTAATGGATACCCCGCCGGTAGGGGATCCGTTCGGCGGCGGGCGGGTCGGAATACGGTCCATTCGGAGCCGTTTCGGTGACGGCCCGGTCGACCGTTCGGCGGCGTCGAGCGCGCGCGAACCGCACCGCGTGTCGAGTCCGTGCGTGCTGGATGCGGACACCGTGCGGGTCGGCTCCGCGGTCTCGCGGCGTGGCGACCCGGTGGCTAGCGAGTGCCTGCGGGTCGCGTGCCACGACGCCGTCCGACGGTCACGCGGCGCGAAGTGGCTTTAGGGCCCGGATTACTATCGGTCGATAGGACGGGATCACAGCCGATGACAGAACACCTCTCCGACAGCGACCTGGAGCGGATCGCCCAGTTCGTGGATACGCCGGCCTACGAGCGCGAACCCGAGCAGCTGCTGCCCGAGGACATCGAGGAGGGGTAGCCACCGGCCGTCGCAGCCGGGTCCTCGTCACGTGACCGCCGTCTTCTGCCGGCCTCGTTCCGCTCGACCAGCGGCGCGGCCGGACTGCCGTTCGACCGGCGGCGCGGCCGGACCGACCCCGGCCGGTGCTGTGCCGGCCGACGCACCGGACCGGCGGCTCTGTGCAGGCGTGCGTCGGCCGGTCACCGGCGGCCTTCCCGGTTCGCTGTCGCCGTCGAGGCGCACGTGTGCGCTCGCGAGCGCGGCCCGACCACGACGGAGGTCGGGCCCGGTGGTCACCGACCGTGACGAACAGCGGTTCGGCTCCGGGCGACGACGGACACTGGCCGTCCGCGGCAACTCGGCCGGACGGTGGCTCCCCGAACTCAGGGGTGCCGGCGGAGGTCGTCGGGGACCTGCCGGCGGTTCATGGTCCACACGACGACGTGCGCGCTGACCGTGAGGAGGAAGCCCGAGAAGATGATGACCCCGAGGGTGACCTCGGTCATGTCCGCGAAGATCCACACGTTCAGGTTCGACAGGGCGACCAGGGCGATCCCGAGCAGCGCGAGCGGGAGGTACAGGTACTGCCAGGGCACCTCCCGCTCGCCCGGGTTCAGGTACTGGTCGACGTCGTTGGCCGCCGGCGTCAGCTCGACCTCGCCGGTGTCCTGGTCGTACCGGACCAGCCCGGCGTCCTCGAGTTTGGGGACGTGGGTCTGATACAGCGAGACGTAGACCCGCTTGCGCTGTTGTTTCGTCAGTTCTTCGACAGTCGTGTCGTTCTCCCAGGCCGCCACGTCCTCCGCGAGCTCCGTCAGTTCGACCGGCGCGTCCTCGGTGCGGAGCAGGTAGAGCACGTAGCGGCGTCTGGCGCTACTGAGGATGTCGAAGACGACGTCCTGGGTGAGCGTCTCCTCGTCCGTCGACATCCATCAGCAACCCCCGCGTCGGTCTGTCGGGGTACTGGCACTACTGGCAGCCACCCCATTGTCGTATCTCGACACAACCGGGGAGTTTAGTGGGTCTCACTTTGTTACGAACCGGTTACTTCGACCCCGCCCGCCCGGGTGCCACGGATCGCCCGATGGGGCCGATCTACCGTCCGTTCCGGGGATACCGGGGGCGGCTCGTCCCCCGGGTTGACCCGTATCGACCGGCTACCAGTCAAAGGAAACGCATAACAAAGCCGACGCTCGGCGCTACCCCCGGGTGATTCATGAAGCACGGACGGTCGCCGCCGGCGGTCAGGTCCCCGTTGTGTAATCACGGTCGGAGCGGGTCGAACGACGCCCTCGCGCAGGTCCAGCGGCGGTCGGGGCCGGCCGCGCCGTTCCCGCCGCGTCGCAGCGTCGGCGCCGGGGACGGAGGGCAGTCATGAGCGAGCGGGTCCGCGCCGGCGTCGTCGGCGTCGGGAACATGGGGCGCCACCACGCGCGGGTCTACAGCGAGCTCCCCGGGGTCGAGCTGGTGGGCGTCGCCGACGCCGACCCCGACCGCGCCGCCGAGGTCGCCGCGGAGTTCGACACGACGGCCCGCGACCGCGACGCGCTGCTCGCCCGGGCGGACGCCGTCTCCGTGGCGGTCCCGACGCGGTTCCACGAGGCGGTCGCGCGGGCGGCCATCGACGCCGGGACCGACATCCTCGTCGAGAAACCGTTCGTCACCGACCCCGAGGTGGGCCGGGACATCCTCGCCGACGCACGCGAGGCCGACTGCCTCGTCGGCGTCGGGCACGTCGAGCGGTACAACCCCGCGGTCGTCGCCCTGCGGGACGTGATGGTCGAGGCCGACCCGATCGCCTTCGCCGCCCGCCGCCAGGGGCCGCCGGTCGACCGCGACAGCGTCGACAGCGTCGTCTTCGACCTGATGATCCACGACATCGACGTGATCTGCTCGCTGACCGACGAGCCCGTGACCGACGTGGCGGCAGCCGGCGCGGCCGACGGCGGCCACGTCGTCGCGCAGCTCCAGTTCGCCGACGGCCGCGTCGCGTCGCTGACCGCCAGCCGCGTCACCCAGGAGCGGGTCCGCGACCTGGCGGTGACCGCCGAGGACTGCCACGTCGAGGTCGACTACATCGACCAGTCCGTCGAGATCCACCGCCACTCGCTGCCGGAGTACGTCGCGGCCGACGGCGACGTGCGCTACCGCCACGAGAGCGTCATCGAGCGGCCGACCGTCGAGACGGGCGAGCCGCTGAAAAACGAGCTGTCCTCGTTCGCCGACGCGGTCCGCGAGCGGACCGAGCCGGAGACGACCGGCGAGGACGGCATCCGCGCGGTCGAACTGGCCGAACGGATCGAGGCGGCCATCGCGCGCGACGCCGACGTGACGCCCGCGGAGGTGTCCAGCCCGTGAGCAGCCAGCGCCCCGAACCGACCGCTCTCTACGGTGCTGAGGCCGGCGAATCCGACCAGCGCCGCGCGTTCACCGGGGGATCCGTCCCCGTGGCCGTCTACGGCCTCGGGAAGATGGGACTGCCGCTCGCGGCCGTCTACGCCGACGTGACCGGGGCGGTGACGGGCGTCGACATCGACCCCGAGGTCGCCCGCGCCGTCGACGCCGGCGAGTGCCACGTCGGGGGCGAACCCGGACTCCCGGCGCTCGTCGAGCGGCTGGTCGCCGACGGGTCCCTGTCGGCGACGACCGACGCGGCCGGCGCCGCCGCCGACGCGAGCGTCCACGTTATCATCGTCCCGACGCTCGTCGCGGACGACCGGCCGGACCTGTCGGCGCTGGAGGCGGCTGTCCGGTCGGTCGGCGAGGGGCTCGACCCCGGGGACACCGTGGTCGTCGAGTCGACGGTGCCCCCGCGGACCTGTCGCGACCGCGTGGTCCCGTGGCTCGAGGCCGAGAGCGGCCTCGAACCCGGGGAGTTCGGCCTCGCGTTCTGCCCCGAGCGGACGATGAGCGGCCGCGCGCTCGAGGACATCCGGGGCGCCCACCCGAAGGTCGTCGGCGGCGCCGACGCCGAGAGCCGGCGGGTCGCCGAGCTGGTCTACGGGGAGGTCACAGACGCGGAGATCTACGCGGTGAGCGACCCCACGACGGCGGAGTGCGTGAAGGTGTTCGAGGGGCTGTACCGCGACGTGAACATCGCGCTGGCGAACGAACTGGCGACGCTGGCGGGGGAGTTCGGGGTAGACGTGCCCGAGGCCATCGGGGTGGCCAACACCCAGCCGTTCTGTGACATCCACGACCCCGGGCCGGGCGTCGGCGGCCACTGCATCCCCTACTACCCGTACTTCGTCATCTCCGAGGTCGACGGGGCGACGCCGCTGCTGGAGACGGCCCGCGGCGTCAACGAGTCCATGCCGGAGTACACCGTCGAGCGGTCGGCCGACGCGCTGGCCGCCGAGGGGCGGAACCTGGCCGGGGCCACCGCGGCGGTGTTCGGGCTTACCTACCGCCCGGGCGTCGACGAGACGCGCGCCTCCCCGGGGGTCGACGTGGCCGAGCTGCTGGCAGACCGCGCGGAGACGGTGTACGCGGTCGACCCGGTCTGTACGGACTCGCCGCCGGCGGGCGTCGAGCGCGTCGGGCTGGACGACATCGGCGCGCGGGAGCTCGACCTGGCGGTGATCGCCACGGCCCACGAGGCCTTCGAGTCGGTGCCCTGGGCGGCGTTCGACGACCTGGTCGTCCTCGACGGTCGGCGGCAACTGGACCCCGAAACCGTCCCGCACCCGGTCGCCCGGCTGGGCGACGGGTCGGCGGAGAACTAGCGCGGGTCGGGCGGCGGACGATTATCGCGGCCCGGTCTGCCTGACGAGGATATCCCCGTTGGACTGTACCGTGACCTCGTGGGCGTCGAGTTCGAACACGACGCGCCCGGCGAGCTCGCCGGTCTCGCGGTCCGTGAACAGCCGGTCGAGCGCGTCCGGGTCGACGGCGTCGTACAGCGTCTCCTCCATCTCGGTCGGCGCGACGCCCTTCGCCTCGGCGACCGCCTCGACCACGGCGATACTCAGGTCCGTCCCGGCCGGCCTGTCGGCGGCCCTGGAGTGGACCACGCTGGCACCCCCTTCCGGAGCGGTCGCGCCGCCCTCTCTGTCGGTGGTTCGTTCCGCCATCCTCACCCCTCCCTGCGTCGTCCAGCAGTCGTTTCGGACACCATTCCAGTACTGCCCTGAATCTTCGGCCCCTTCACAAAGAATCTTCGGGATCAGGGCGCTTCGACCCGGGCGACGCCGTCACCCGCGGACCCACGCGTCGGTTCCGTCCGGACGGGGCCGCCGAAAAATGGTCGCGTACCGGACAGAAAATCGCGCCCGGAGCCGCGACCGGGGTAAGCGGGGGGGACGCAGGGCGTAACCCCTCCCGAACGACGGCGGGCCGGCCGGTCCCCGGCGCTCACCCTCGCACGCTCGAACGGTTCCGATTCATCAGTCTCACGCGCTGAGACACGCGGAAACCACCCCCTTACGATACGAACGAGACCCATACCGTCGCCGGTTCGTTCGTAATCCCCTCCGTACTCGCGGGGCCCCGTGACCGACCGGAGTAATCGCCGCGTTATGCGCCCGCTGCTGATTGTTCAATCAAGAAAGATTAAGTGGGCGTACGCCATCACGCACACACGGCGCAACGCACTCTGTGGAGGGGTCTCCAGCGCCGGGGGTACGGACACATGAACGCCGACATATCCCACGGAATCACGAATCGAACGCGAACTGCCACGGACACGCGCCGGCGGGCGACTCATGAGTGACCGCTCACGAGCGCCCGTCGCCCGGGGCGTGTCCGGGGACCGGAGACGCGGGTATCGGGAGGTGAACGCCTGATGGCGTCGTCGTCACAGCGCGCGAGCGAAGGCGACCTCCTCTCCGAGGAGGCCGACGACCCCGAGCCGGAGGCGGTCGACGAGACCGAATCCGTCCCGGAGGAGGAGGCCGACTCCGAGGCGGTCGCCGACCTGCCGCTCGACCACGTCTTCGAGATCCTCAAGAACGAACGGCGCCGCACGGTGCTCCACTACCTGCAGGAACACGGGGGGACTGTCTCGCTGGGGGAGCTCGCGGAGCACGTCGCCGCCGTCGAGAACGGCACGACCGTCGCACAGGTGACGTCCAACGAGCGCAAGTGCGTGTACGTCGGACTCTACCAGTGCCACCTGCCGAAGATGGACGACATGGACATCGTCGAGTTCAACCAGAACCGCGGCCGGATCTCGCTGGGCCCCAACGCGGTCCAGCTGTACGAGTACCTGGAGGAGTCCGACGGCACCGACCGTCCGTGGCCGCTCTACTACGGGTCGCTCACGGGCGCCGGCGTCCTCGGGCTGGTCGCGAGCCAGCTCGGCGCCGCCGCCGTCGGCCTGACGCCGACCGTCGTCGCGACGGTCGCGCTCCTCGGGATCGCCGGCGTCGCCGCCGCACAGACGCTCGACCACCGCGACGACTGAGTCGCGTCCATCTTCTCCGTTCTTTCGCGCCGACAAGCGACGGCTCTCCGAGCGAGTCGTCGGTCGCGCGGCCGTGAGAAGTCGGATCGACGGTCGACAGCGGCGGCTATCGGTCGAGTCCGCCGGACACGCGTCGAAAAACGGGACCGGTTCGGACCGGGTCGGCGGGCCGGCGAGCCGGTCCTAGCGGACCGCGTCCAGTTCGACGAACGCGGGCGCGGTCGCCGAGATCCAGGTCGCCATGCGCGTGTGTTCGTCGACTCCCCTCGGGTAGATGGTGCACTCGTCGGGGGCGTCCTCGTAGCGCTCGACGACCGCACGCAGCTCCCGGGTCGGCGCCTCGGGCTCGCCCTGACTCCGCGGCGTCGTGTCCGTCGACATATCGTCCCGGACGGCTCCCCGACCTATTGTAATTGGTCGTCTACAGGGGCGGAAAATCCCGTATAGAGAAGTTAAAACCGCAGAAATGTCGGAAACGGTCGCAACCGTCACGTTCGGTGACGGGTCGGCGCTCGCGGCGGTCTCCCCCGCAGGATAGACCGCCCGAACGGCTACCGCCCGCAGCGGTAGACCTCCCGGCCGGCGACGACGGCGCGGGTCACCGTCGGCGTCGGGTCGGGGTCGACGACGACCAGGTCGGCGCGGGCGCCGGGCGCGAGTCGCCCGCGGTCGTCGAGGCCGGCGACGCGGGCGGGCTCGCTGGTCACGCGGGCGACGCGGCGGGCGAGCGGCTCGCCGGTGTCGACGAACACCGAGGCCAGCAGGGCCTGGGGGCGGTAGTCCGAACACAGCAGGTCGACGACGCCGGCGTCGACGGCCTCGCGCGCGTCGAGGTTGCCCCAGAGGCTCCCGCCGCGGACGAGGTTCGGCGCGCCCATCGCGGTCGCGGCGCCGCGCTCGTGCGCACGGCGGGCGGCCGCGAGCGAGACGGGGTACTCGCACAGATCGACGCCGTGCTCGACGGCGTGGTCGACGGCCGCGGGGTCCGCGTCGTCGTGGGAGGCGACCAGTACGTCCGCCGCCGACAGCTCCTCGGCCAGGTCCGCGACCCGCTCGCGGACGGTCGTCTCGGGGACGCCCCGTCGCTCGCGTCCGGCGCGGGCGGCCTCGTCGGCGGCGGCCCCGCGCCCGTCGGCGTAGCGGCTGGCGAACGCCTCCTCGTCCTCGAACTGGCCGCGGCCGGGCGCGTGGGCCATCAGCGACGCGATATCGACGACCGGCCGCTCGACGAGGTCGCCGACCGCCGCGACGGAGGCGGGGTCGGTGAGCTCGCAGCGGGCGTGGACGCGGTGGTCGGCCACCAGGTCCGCGCCCGCGGCGACGGCCTCCAGGAGCTCGGTCGCCCCCTCGATCGACCTGTTCTTCTCCGGGGCGTCCTCGAAGGCGATGGCGTCGAACTTGGTGGTCACGCCCGCGGCCAGCGCCAGCCGGTCGGCCGTCGCCAGCGCGGTCGCCGCGTCGACGCGCTCGCCCGACCGCGGGAAGCGGTAGCGCTCGACCTCGTCGCCGTGCAGGTCGACCAGCCCCGGGAGAACGACCCGGCCGCCGGCGTCGATCCGCCGTTCGGCCGCGCTCCCGGCGCCGTCGGTTCCCCGGTCGTCGGCGCCGTCGGGGGGATCGGTCGGTTCGACCGCGGTGATCCGCTCGCCCTCGACGACGACGCGGCCGCCGTCGAGCGTGCTGTCGGGCGTGACGACGGTCCCGCCCTCGACGACGAGTCGCTCGGTCCGTTCGCTCATTGCCAGTCCGTCAGGGCGGCGGACCGGATAGTAATGGGTCGGCTACGCCGGCGGCGCCAAAGAATGGAGCGGGGAATCAGGCGAGGGCCCGCGGGCGTCCGGGACGGGCACCGGGCCCGCGGGCGTCCGCGCGGCGAATCGGCGGTGGCAGGGTCTTCCCCCGACCCCCACGTGGCGGCAGCGACGGATCACACTTGGTTATACTCCCCATACGACCGGTTTCGGGTCCGATACGGTCGACACCGTCGGCATCTCGACCGCCCCCACCACCCGAACGGAGCGGCGGCGCTCGCCCCGTGCGGTTCGGCGGTCGGCCGCGGGCGCGGGGAAGCAGGTCGTTCCTCGGTCGAGGGTCGAACTCGCCGGTTACCGGCCGTCTCGGGCGGTTACCCGGTGCGTACCGCCGTGAACGATTGGACCCGTTTAACAGTCTCACACCCCACTCTCCGGTTGCCGTCGACCCATCGACCGGCACCACCTGACACGCCCGAACCCCTGTGCATCGCCGACGCGGCTCCCGTTCCCGTCGGCTTCCAGCCCACCGGTCGGCCGCTCCTTCGGTGTGGTGCCCCCGCCCGGGGCGCTACGCGGGAAGACGGCTTCGTCTACCAGCGGTCCGCGGCGCGCCGCCGGCTACCCAGCCCGTGACCCGAGGGCCGGCGGCACGCCCGGTGTGACCGCGTTACGAGTATTCTCCGACCACCGACAGGTATACGGTCCCGGCCGACGAGGGCCGCCCATGGGTTCGGAGGACGCGGTCGAGGGTCGGCGGTCCAAAGTCGAACGGCTGGTCGCGGCGTACGGGCTCGACGGGATGGGCGACGAGCTCGTCGACAGCTGGACGGGCCCGGAGGGGTCGCGGACGAGTCTCAGGGACCTGGCCGACGAGTTCAACAGGGCGCTCCTGCGGGCGGCGCTGCGGCGGGCCGGCCGCAACCCGACCGAACACGCGGTCGCCGAGGCCTACGAGACGCTGGCCGACGACGACGCGAGCGAGGGGCGCAAGGCCGAGTTGCGCAACGACCTCTCGCGGGCCGGCGTCGACGTGGACGCGCTCCGCGACGACTTCGTCTCCCACCAGGCGGTCCACACCTACCTCACGGAGGTCAGGGACGCGACCCCGCCGGAGTCGACGACCGACCCGGTCGCGACCGACGTGGAGACGCTCCAGCGGCTCGTCGGGCGGACGACCACCGTCGCGCAGGGCACGCTCGCCCGCCACCGCGACGCCGACCGCGTGACCCTCGGGGAGTTCGACGTGTTCCTCGACCTGCGCGTGCTCTGTCACGACTGCGGCGCCGACCGGGACGCGGTCTCGCTGCTCCGCGACGGGGGCTGTGCGTGCGACGACGACCGCGCTCGGTGACACACGAACGCATTTAGGGCCGCCGCTCCCGGGGTCGAACATGGACGGTGGGGCGGACGACTCGGACGACGCTGACCTCGACGGTGCCGACCCCGACGGCGCCGCCTTCGACAGCGGCGGCCCCGGCGCCCGGGAGTCGGCCGGGGGGAACGACGCGGACTGCGACGGTCCGGCGGACGACCCGGCGAACGAGGAACTGGTCGACCGCGACGGCTCGGCGACCGGCGACGGCCCAGGGGACGACCCAGGGGCAGGGACCGCGACGGTCTCGGTGAGGAACGTCGGTGGCATCCGCGAGACGACGGTCGCACTCGACCGCGGCGTGACGGTGCTGGCCGGGCGCAACGCGACGAACAGGACATCGTTCCTCCGGGCGGTCCGGGCGGTGCTGGGCGGCGACGCGACACCGCTGCGACGCGGGGCCGACACGGGGAGCGTCGAGCTGTCGCTCGGCGGGGAGACCTACACCAGACACCTCGAACGGACGGACGGCGGCGTGGTCGCGTCGGGCGACCCGTACCTCGACGACCCGGTGCCGGCGGAGACCTACGCCGTCCTGCTCGAGGACAACGACGCCCGTCGGGCGGTCAGGGCCGGCGGCGACCTCGCCGACGTGGTCATGCGGCCGGTCGACACCGACGCGGTCGAGGCGGAGATCGAGCGGCTGACCGCCGAGAAGCGGCGGGTCGACGAGGAGCTGCGCGAGCTGGACGGCGTCGACGACGAGCGGGCGGAGCTCGCGGGCGAGCGGCGCCGCCTCGAGGGGGAGATCGACGAGCTCGAATCGGAGCTCGCCGACCTGGAGGACCGGATCGAGGCGGCCGACGCATCGCTGGCGGACGGCATCGAGCGCGACGAGCGCCTGGAGGCGCGGCTCGACGAGCTGCGCGAGGCGCGGACGGAGCTCGAGTCGGTGATCGAGGACCTGAACGCCGAGCGGGACACGCTCGCGGCGGTCGAGCGCGAGCGCGACGAGATCGAGGCGGACCTCGCGGGGGTGTCGCCGGTCGACGAGGCCGAGATCGAGGCCCTCGCAGAGGACGTGGGCGCGCTGCGCGAGCGCAAGCGCCGGCTCGACGGCGACGTGAGCGCCCTCCAGGGGATCGTCCGGTTCAACGAGCAACAGCTCGAGGAGGGCCGCCTCGACGAACTCGCCGGGGTCGACCGGGACGAACTGGCACAGGGCGGGGAGCCCCGGGACGGGGACGGAGGCGAGGGGAGCGGCGGTCAGGTCGACGACTCAGTCGGGAGCCCTGTGGAGGGCGACGAGGAGGGACACCTGACCGACCAGCTGTCCGGGGCCGAGCGGGTCACCTGCTGGACGTGCGGGTCGACGGTCGACCGGGCGGCGATCGAGGGGACGCTCGACCGGTTGCGCGACCTCAGGGAGCGGACGCTCGCGCGGCGGCGCGACCTCACCGAGCGGATCGACAGGCTCGACGCCCGCCGCGAGCGCCTGGAGGAGCGGCGGTCGCGGCGGGCGGACCTGCGCACCGAACGCGACCGCGTCGAGTCGGAACTCCAGCGCCGCGAGGGTCGGATCGGCGACCTCGAACGGCGCCGCCGGGAGCTCAACGAGCGCGTCCAGGAGCTGGAGGCGGCGGTCGAGGACCTGCGGACCGACGACTACGCGGACCTGCTCGACCTCCACCGGCGGGCCAACGAGCGCCAGGTCGAACTCGAACAGCGGCGGTCGGACCTGGCGGCCGTCGAGTCCGAGCTGGCCGCCCTCGACGAGTGCCGCGAGGAGCGCGACCGCCTCGAGGCACGCCGCGAGGAGCTGCAGTCCGACCTCGTCGAGTGCCGGACGCGGCTCGACCGGACGGCGGCCGAGGCGGTCGAGACGTTCAACGAGCACGCCGACGCCCTCGTCGACGCGCTCGATTACGGGAACGTCGCCCGCGTGCGCCTGACGCGGACGACCGGCACCGACCGGTCGGGCGCCGACGTGGGAACCTTCGAGCTCCGCGTCGTCCGCGACGGGGAGGCTGGCGGCTTCGAAGACTCGCCGGCCAACCTGAGCGAGAGCGAGCGGGAGGTGGTCGGGCTGGTCCTGGCGCTGGCCGGCTACCTCGTCCACGACGTCCACCGGCAGTGTCCGTTCCTCCTGCTGGACTCGCTGGAGGCCATCGACGCCGAGCGGATCGCCGACCTGGTCGACTACTTCGCCGACTACGCCGACTACCTCGTCGTCGCGCTGCTGGAGGAGGACGCGGCCGCCGTCGAGACGGCCCACGACCGCGTCACGGGGATCTAGACGGCCCGTCCCACGGTGGTCGATAGGCTTCGTCGTCCGTGTGTCCGCTGGAGTCGGCCCCACGCGCCCGCTGGGATCAGTGAGAGTCCGCCAGGCGCGTCTCCGAGGGACGGTCCGGGTCCGTCACGCGTGCTTCCGTGCGTCGGTCGGGTCGATCCCCTCCGAGAGCTGGACGCGGTCGTTCGTGCTCTCGGCGACGCCCCTGCGGTCGATCGTGACGGTCGTCCGCGACCCGGCCTCGGCGGTCGGGTCGCCCGGTTTCGACCGGCCGGGGTCCAGGAGGACGTGCGCGCGGTCGCCGTCGGTCCGCACGATCGTCCCGACCGCCGTCCCGTCGTCGGCCACGACTCGCTTTCCCCTGTCGGTTCCCTGGAAGTTCCGTCTCATGTGTGTCGGCCACCCGTGAGGATGCGCTTCCCTCTAGCCGCGGTCCGAGTATAAATCCGGAACCCCGTCCCGCCGCGGCACCCCCACCGTTGCGACCGTCCCGCTCGACGACCCCGCCGGTAAGACCCGCCTACCGCGGCGGCCGTCACCGGCTGGCCCGACGGTCGCGCTCGGTTCGTCTATTTACTATATTCTGTATAGTATCCAGTCTTTATATTTATATTTATATTTCTGCCCCTGTTCGGAGATAAATGCGGTTAGAGTGGCTTCGTGCCGGATTTTACGGATGATATCCGGTTGTTCAAGATCTTCGGCTTCTATAGAATTAGTTCTCAATCGCTCAAACCGGATTATTTTGAGCTCCTATAATAACGTAGGAACTATGATTCAATATCTGGTATACATTCGAAAACGGTAGAAATACCGAATTGGTTTCGGTCGGGGTGCGTTCAGGGTGCGCCGACCAGGACGAACGTGCTCTCGGCGTCGCCGTTCTCGATCTGTCGGCGCTCGTCGGGGTCGATGCGGAGGGCGTCGCCGGGCTCCATCGGGACCTCGTCGCCGGCGACGGTGACGGTGGCCGCGCCCTCGACGAGGACGTACACCTCCTCCTGTCCGTCGTCGGCGTGGTCGTGCGGTTTGCCGGTCCAGCCCGGTTCGCACTCCAGGACGGACACCCCGAGGTTCTCGCAGTCCAGTTCGTCGCGGAGGAAGTGGAGCCCGCCGCCGACGGCCTCCACCTCCTCGTAGTTGACTTTCGTCGACATCGCCGGTACGTACGGCCACCGTCCTCAAGTTCTCTGTGCCGCTCGTCCGGAATCGCTGTCCCCGATTGTGAGCGTTGAAACGGGAGGGCGCGCTAGTTGGGGTCAGCACCCGGAGGACAGCAAGCGCTGAAACCTCTCGCCGCGCTCAGGGACTCTGTCACCGGAAATCGAAGGTTTCCGGGATCGGGCGAGAGCACAGCTCTGACGAGCCCGGGGTCGTTCGCGGGGCTCACTCCCGCAGACACCGGACGCGAGGGAGCGGAGCGACCGAGTCGTCCGGCCTTTTTTGCCTACGTTCTTGCCGGCCGGGGTCCCCGCAGCGCGCCTTCGACGCGCGAGGAACCCCGGTCGGCAAAAAGGTGGTTGTTAAGGCTTTTTGCGCCGGGCGACGGAGGTGGGGGTATGTTCCCAGGAGGCGGCGGCATGGACGACCGCAAGATGCAGCAGATGATGAAGCAGATGGGCATCGACATGACCGACCTCGACGCCGAGGAGGTCGTCATCCGGACGCCCGACGAGGAGCTCGTCTTCACCGACGCGGACGTCCAGCGGATGGACGCCCAGGGCCAGCAGACCTACACCATCGTCGGCGAGCCCGAGTCCCACGAGCGCGGCGAGGGCGGCGGCGGGAGCGACGAGCCGGCCATCGAGGAGAGCGAGGGCGACGGCGGACCAGCGGAGATCCCCGACGAGGACGTGGAACTGGTCGCGACGCGAGCGGGCGCGAGCGAGGACGAGGCCCGCGAGGCGCTGGAGGAGACCAGCGGCGACCTGGCGGCGGCCATCGAGCGGTTAGAGTGAGCCTGCTGTTCGTCCACGAGGCGGAGGGCCGCGAGTACCTGCTGTCGCCGGGCGAGACGCTGGAGTGCGACCTCGGCGTGCTGGAGGTGCCCGACGACGTGGAGCCCGGCGAGGTCGTCGAGACCCACATCGGCGAGGCGTTCACCGCGCGGAAGCTGCGCGGGCCGGATCTCTTCAACCACTTCGAGCGGACCGGCGCGCCGATGATGCCACGCGACATCGGGCTCATCGTGGGCCACACGGGCGTCTCCGGCGCGGACGACGTGCTCGACGCCGGCACCGGGACGGGCGTGCTGGCGGCGTATCTCGGCCGCTGCGGCGCGTCGGTGACCACCTACGAACGGGACCCGGAGTTCGCCGAGGTGGCCCGGGAGAACATGGAACTGGCCGGCGTGGGCGACCGCGTGGACGTGCGGACCGGCGACGTGACCGACCAGCTGGGCGACCTCGACCGGTACGACGTGGTGACGCTCGACACCGAGGACGCGCCGACGATGGTCGAGCGGACGCCCAACCTGCTCCGCGACGGCGGCTACGTCGCGGTGTACTCGCCGTTCGTCGAGGCGACTCGCGAGGCCGTCTCGGCCGCCCACGAGGTCGGGCTCGGTGAGGTCGAGACGCTGGAGACGATCCAGCGCGAGATGGACTTCGACGACCGCGGCTCGCGGCCGTCGACCGCGGGCGTCGGCCACACCGGCTACCTCACCTTCGCGCGGCGGGTGTAGCGGGCGGCCGGGGGTCGACGACTCCCTTTTCACGACCCGCCGGTCGGCAGACGGGTCGTCGTCGACCGGCGGTCATCCGGTCGCTCGCACGAGGTCGAACAGTTCTTCGCGGTAGTCGCCGGTCGATCCGTCGAGCGTTGGGTCCGCGGCGTCCGGGAGCCGGCGGGCGAGCGACGAACGGGGGTAGGCACCGCCGGCGAGGCGGATGGCGTCGTCGGCCCAGGCGCCGACCCACCCTTCGACGGGGACGGGGTCGTTCTCGGGCAGCGGCACCTCGCCGGTAACCTGTCGGAGCGCGATCCGGGAGCGGTCCTCGGTGCGGATCCGCTCGCGGCGGCCCCGCTCGACGCCGACGACGCCGCGGTCGGCCAGGTCGTCGGCGAACCGCCGGACTGCTTCGGTCTTCACCGACGGGAGCACCATCGCGGGGCCGATCCCCGGCGCCAGCGGCGGGCGGAAGGCGAGCCGCGTCGCGAAGAAGAACCGCCAGGACTGGTCGACGCCGCCGCCGGTCGCCTCGCGGACGGCCGCCCGGAGGGCGGTGTCCTCGTAGACGACCGTGTGGCCGCGTACGTCGGCGCCCTCGACGCCGAACAGCGTCTCCGTCGCGTCCTCGACGCGCTCCCAGGCCCCGTCGAGGCGGTCGACGGGGACGGCGGGCGCGGGCACCTCGTCGCCGTCGTCGGGAGCGCGTGGCACGTCCGCCCCTCAGAACCGGGGGTACTTCAGTGGTCGTCCTCGCGCCACTTGTGCTCGCACTCGGTGCAGGTGAAAAAGCGCGTCTCGCTCTCGTCGGCCGCGCGGATCTGTTTCATCTCCCAGAACGCGCGGTCGTTCCCGCACTCGGGACACCGGATCTCCGTGGTCGCGCCCATGTCCTCGGCGTCGACCTCGGAGGTGTCGATGACCTCGGTCTCCTCCTGGCCCTGCGTCGTGACGGCGGTCTCGGCCTCTTCGGCCTCGTCGCGCAGTTCCTCGTAGCCGCAACTGCCACAGACCCAGGCGTCCCCCTCCGTCTTCATCATCGAGCCGCATTCGTCGCAGAACTTCATACCCGCCGTAGCGGGCCACCGACTGAAAAATCCCCCGTTTCGCGGTATCGGACGCCCGGCGCGACGACGGTGGGGCCGGCCGACAGATACATCCGGCCGATCGCCGTACTGTCGGTTCAGTGTGACGACGGGCGTCCGCCACGTGTACGCGGTCGGCATCGGACTGGGGCTGGTCGGGAGCGTTGCGACCGCCGCCGGCCTGGCGCTCGCCGGCTCACCGGCGACGGGCGGTGTCGCACTCGCGTCGACGATCGGCCTCGTCCTCGGCCTCGTCAATCTCTTCGACCGGGAGGACTTCGACCGTGACCACTCGCTGGCGTACCGCCTGGGCAACTGGGGCGGTGCGGTCCTCGCGGTCGCGCTGGGGCTCGTGATGCTCGCGGTCGGCGTCGCCTCGTTCCTCGCGTTTGGGTGACGCCCGGCTCGTCCCCGGACGGGAGCGATACGGGGAAGCAACGATACGGAGAAGCAGTGACACACCGCGGGGTTCGCGCGCCGGTCCGGCTCTCAGTTCGCTTCGGACCACTCGTCGCAGGCGTCCATGTCCTCCATGAGTTCGTCGCTGAGCCCGCAGTAGGGGGTGATCTTCCCGTCGACCTTGACGTACTCGAAGTGGGCGCAGTTGCCGCAGTAGGCGTCGGGACGACCCCGTTCGCTCGCGGCCTCGACGAACTCGGCGTCGGTGAACTCGCCGTCCTGGGGGCCGGCGTCCCCGCCGCCGTTCTCGACGGTCGCGGAGCCACCGTCGGCGGCGGCGCCGGACTGGCCGGCGGGACCGGACCGGTCGCCCGTGGCGTCGGCGAGGATCTCGGCGTCCCGGCCGTGGCCGGTCGGCTCGGAACTCGGCGGCTGGTCGCGGTTGGTCTGGGTGCGGACCTCGCCCTGGGGTTCTTTCCCGAACAGGCCGACGGAGCCGAAGCCGCCGGCGGGCTCGGCGTCGTCGACGAGGCGGATGTTGCCCTCTTCGGTGATCTCCATGCGCGCGGTGCCGCCGGGGTCGTTGCGCGTCTTGAACGTGGCGAGGCCGGCGAACAGGCAGGTGAGCGACACCAGCGCGCCGGCGAAGTAGACGACGACGGCCGCGAGCCCGAGCGGGTCGCCGGCGCCGAACCACTGGTCCGGGTAGGCGACCCGGAACAGGGCGACGCCGAGGACGGCGACGCTGGCGCCGATGACCGAGGCCGCGCGGGTCGCCCGCCCGGCCGGGAGGACGGCGAACACGCCGAGGAAGGTGGCCGGGAGGCCGAGGCCGGCGAGCGTGCCGGCGAGCGTGCGCGCCGCGATGCGGTCGAGTCCCAGCGTTGCCCCCACGTCCGTCGTCGCGACGACGATGCTCGCGACGACCATCGCCGCGCCCGCCCCGAAGAGCGTCGCCCCCGCGTAGAACCGACGAGAGGTCGTCACCGTCCGCAGGTGCCCCTCGTACACTTCGGTCAGGCTTGCCATACGTGACCGTCTCCGTGAGAGACCATAACGACCCGTCAGACGCGCGTCCGACGGGGGAGTCGTCGGCCGGTGTGGCAACTGGCCGGCGCCGGGAACCTACGCGGAGACGTGAACGGGAAACCGTGAAGGGCTCGCGCAGAAACGGAGCGGGGGAACGGGGGGAGCTAGTCCGCGGTCATCTCGACGCGCTGGGCGGTGTCCGTACCCCCGGGCACGGCGGCCATGCGGTAGACCTGCCAGAGCAGCAGGACCGCCAGGCCGGTGACGACCAGCAGGACCCTGAGGTTGGCGTCGACCATCGGCGTCGCGATCACTTCACCGGCGTCGTTGGTCGTGGGCGCCGCGCCGTAGGGTGGCCCCGCGAGTATCTCGACGATGCCGAGGCCGACGACCCCCAGCAGGATCAGCCCGGCACCGAGTGCCATCGCCGCTCTGTCGACCGTGGTGATGATGGTTTCTCTCATTGGTCTCACCTCGTCAGCCGAGGATGTACTTGAGCTTCGGGTGCCGTTCGACGAACCCGGTCTGTTCGATGATGGCGTCGCCGCCGTAGTACCGGCCGGCGGCCAGCGCGGCCATCGTGATCATCAGCAGCAGGCCCATGAAGTCGCCCGTCACGAGCCCGTGGCCGTAGCCGGCGTTGCCGACCCAGAACAGGGTCATGAAGAAGGCCCCGCCGAAGGCGGCCAGCCGGGTGAGGACCCCGAACATGATCCCGAGGCCGATGAGCATCTCGAACAGCGGGACGCCCGGCTTGATCAGCCACGCGAGGTGCTCGCCCATCAACACCGGGATGGGACCCAGCGCCGTGCCGGTCATCTCCTGCAGGTACGCCGGCCCGTAGCCGTAGGCCAGCCCGTGCTCGATGAGCTTCGTCACGCCGGCGTGGAAGAACCACCAGCCGACGATGACTCTGAGCATCGCGACCCAGTACTTCGCGACCGGGCCACCGATGTCGAACGCGAACTCCTCGCCCAGCGGGTTCGCCGTGTTGGTTGCCATGGTCGTCACCTCACATGTGCAGCTTGCGGGTGAGAGTGCATATAAACGGGAGCGCGTTCCCGGGGTCTGAAAATTCCGGGACGGCGCGGCTACGGTGGGAGACGACGGATAAAGACCCCGTCGAACGGAGGTCGAAAGCGGCCGGTCAGTCCTCGGGACGGCCGCGAGTCAGCTCAGACCAGCGAGGAGCCGTCGAACTCGCCGCGCTCGTAGTCGATGTCCATCAGGTCGAGGATGGTCGGCGCGATGTCGAAGAGATCCACGTCGGAGATGCGGGCCTCCTCGTCGTCGATCAGGAGGGTGGCGTTGTCGAAGCTGTGCATCCCGTTGCGGGCTCCGAACTCGACGAAGGGGTCCTTGCGGCCCTTGAAGCCGGCCTTCAGGTCGAAGCCGTGGTTCGGGACGATGGTCAGGTCCGGCGCGATGTCGTCGTGGTCGCCGCGGAAGGCGTCCTCCTTGGTGACCACGCGGTCGGCGACGGGCTCGCCGTTCGGCCCCTCGAGCTGCTCGAGCTCCTCTTTCAGCTCGGCACGGACCTCCTCGTACTCCTCGTCGGGGACGGTCCCACGGGGCTCGCGGCCTTCGAGGTTGAGATAGAAGCGACCGGGGATCAGTGAGTACGCTTTCGCGTCGTCGGCGATGTCCGGGAGTTCGGTGTGGGTGTACTCCAGCACCTCGCGGTCGGGGTCCAGGTCCGTCCCGAGGTCGACGCCCTCGGCGGCGGTGACGGAGATACGGAACCCACCGTCCGAGTCGTCGACGGACACGTCCTCGAAGAGTTCGGTGGTGTCGGCCTTGTCGGCGCCGAGCGACTTGGGGGTCACCCCGGAGAGCTCCTCGAGGACGTACTCGCGGGCGTCCTCGGTGAGCGCGACGACGGACCCGTCCTGCGGGTAGGCGTCGCCCTCGGCGCGGACCAGGTCCGCCTCGACGTGGAACTGTTCGTCCTCGCCCTCGTCGACGACGTGGGTGTCGACGTCCACGTCGTCGGCGTCGACGACGACGGCGCGTTCCTCGCCCTCGTCGACCACGGCGGGGGTAGCGTCGTGGATGGCGGCGACGGCCTCGTCGCGGGCGTCCTCGTCGTCGGCGACCAGCCGGCCGTCCTCGAGTTCGGCCGCCAGCGTCGCGGGGTCGACCAGTTCGTCGAGGTCGCCGGCGTAGTCGGCGTCGAACTCCAGGTGGTCGCCCTCGCGGAGCCAGGCGCCCAGCTGGAACGTGTAGTCGCTGTCCCCCTCGTAGGACAGCCAGCCGTTCTCGCGCAGCCAGGCGTTGCAGTTGACCTCGTAGTCGAGGGAGGTGAACCCGTGGTCGGAGGCGACCATCATGGTCACGTCGTCGGGCAGCAGCTCGCGCAGTTCGCCGAGGTACTCGTCGACCTTCTGGTAGAACTCGACGAACTCCTCGCTGTACTCGCCGTCCTCTTCGTAGTCGCGGAACAGGAAGTGGTTGACCCGGTCGGTCGCCATGAAGACGCCGAAAAAGAGGTCCCAGTCGTCCTCCTCGACGTAGTGTCTGAACGCCTCCTGGCGGGCGTCGAGCGTCGCGTGGGCGTCCTCCATGAACTCGCCCTTGTCGGTGTGGCCGAGGCTGGCGTTGGTGTCGATGCGGTAGTCGATCGACTGGAGGTAGTCGCGAAAGTCGTCGGGGTAGGCGGACTTCTCGACGCCTGGCGAGAGGAACCCCGAGACCATCCGCTGAACGTCGCGCTGGGGCGGGAACGTGGTGACGACGTTCATGACGGTGGCGTCGCGGCCCGCCTCGTGGACGCGGTCCCAGACCCGCTTCGTCTGGACGTCCCGGCGCATCGGGACGTACGTCTCGTAGGAGCCGTTCTCGCGGTCCTGGAAGCCGTAGACGCCCGTCTCGCCGGGGTTCTTCCCCGAGGTCAGCGCCGGCCAGCAGGCCGAGGACTCGGGCGGGACGATGCTGTCGATGGCGCCGGCGGACCCCTCGTCGACGAGCCGCGAGAGGTTCGGGAATTTCTCCCGGTTGTCGGCGATGAGGCTATACGGCACGCCGTCGATGCCGAAGAAAGCGACCCGCGGCTCGTCGTCGCCGCCGCGGATACGGTCGAACAGTCCCATACCTCCCGATACCGCGGTGGGGCACAAGAAGCTTCTTTTCGCGGACAGGCTCGGGGGGCGTCGGTGACGCGCTCAGCCGCCGCTTCCGGCCGTCACTCCGCGCTGTCGCCGACCGACCGGTCGACCGTCGCCTCGTCGCGCTCGCCGCGCTCCTCGGGCTCGTCGCCGGCCGCGAAGTTCTCGGGCACGACCGTCAGGTGCGCCATCCCGGACGTCGGTGTTCTGGTCGCCATACACGTCGACGTACGCGCGCCGTCCCCAAGTAATTACCCATGCTCATAATTCATGGGGCGAGCGGGGTCGGATGCGCGGGAGGCATATCGGCGGGGTGGCCCGTCGGCGGAAGACGGCGAGGCCCGGCGGACCGGAGCGACGGTCGTCGACGGCTCAGCGCATCGCCTCGCGGTCGACGGCGCTGTCGGAGACGATCCAGCCGTCGGGTTCGCTGGTGTCGAAGACGACCGTCTCGTCGTCGCACTCGACGGCGACGTAGCGTTCGGAGACGGCCGAGACCTGTTCGCGCAACGCTTCCGCGGAGGGAGGGTCTGAGTTCTGCATCGGGGTCACCTCGGACGGGTACGACTTGGACCCGACGGGCCATATAGGGGGTCGACCTCGTACGTGAGTTCACCCCGCTTCAGGTCGTTTCACGACCGTTCATACCGCCTCGCTGTCCCGCGATTAAACGCTTTACGCGCCCCCACCTGCCGGCCGCGCCACGACACGGCGTGTCGTCCCGACGGCGCGTGACACTATTACCCATCGCGCGGATCGATCGGGCGACAGGCAACCAGGGCCGCCGGACCGGACGACCGGCGACCGCGGTGCTCGCGACCGACAGGGACGTGTGACCGACAGCCTCTGACAGCCGGCTCGGGTGGGTGGACGCGCGGGCCGAACGGGTCCGGGCTGGCGCGGCGGGCGCGGTGGCGGTCCGGCGGCCGCGGGCCTGTCAGTTCGGACGGGCGCGGGCGCTCCCCGAAGCGCCCCTCCCCCTCGCGGCGTCGACAGCCGCGCGTCTCCGCGGGTCGGCGAGGATTTTTGCCGCTGGCGTCGAGTGTGGGGGACGATGTACCCGGGTACCGACGAGTCTGGGGACGGTCCGCACGGCGCTCTCGCGTTTCTCTCCCAGTCCGAGAACCGCGTGGGAGTGCTGGCGGCACTGTCCGACGGCGCCCCGCGGGACCGCTACGACCTGGAGTCGGCCGTCGACGCGTCGCGGCGGACGGTGTTGCGCGTCGTGAACGAGCTGTCCGACCGCGGCTACCTCCGCGAGACCGACGACGGCTACCGCCTCACCGCGCTCGGCGCGCACGTCCACGACCAGTACGCCGCGGCCGTCGACGGACTGGACGCCGTGGCGCCGGTCGCGTCGTTCCTCGCGGCGGTCCCGGCGGGCGTCGTCGACTTCGACCTCGCGCGGCTCGCCGACGCCGAGGTGACGGCGGCGACGCCCGGCGGCTCCTACGCCCCGCTCGACCGGACGCTCGAACTCCGGCGGGGGGCGTCGCGGATCCGCGAACTCGCCCCCGGCGTCGAGCGCCGCAGCGTCGAGCAGATCGCCGACCGCGTCGAGGCCGGCGAGGACGTCGAGATCGAGGTCGTCCTCACGCCGGCGTCGCTGGAGACCGCCGAGTCCGAGGACCAGTACGCGGCCGCCCACGAGGCGGTCGCCGCCGCGGAGGAGGTCGCCCTGTACCTGACGCCCGAGCCGTTCGAACTCCCCGTGAGCGTGATGGACGAGACGGTGGCGCTCGTCTCGGGCGGCATGGACGGGCGCCCGGACGCGGTCCTCGAGACGGACGACCCGGTCGTCCGCGAGTGGGCCGAGTCCTACATCGGCCGCTACGTGGAGCGGGCCGAGCGGATCGACGGCTGACCGCGAAAACCGGTCGGAGCGTCAGGCGAACTCCTCGTCGTAGAGGTCCTGCGCGTGCTCGATGGCGTCGTAGGCGGATTGGCGGTCCTCCCAGCCCAGCGTCTCGACCTCCTTGCCCTCCTCGAGGTTCTTGTAGGTCGCGAAGAACTCGTCGATCTCGTCGAGGGTCTGCTGGGGGATGTCCTCGAGGTCCTCGATATGGTCCCAGCGGGGGTCCTCGCTGGGGACGGCGATGACCTTGTCGTCCTGCTCGCCGTCGTCGTCCATCTTCATGAGCGCGACGGGGCGGGCCTCGATGACGCAGCCGGGGAACGTCTGGTCCTCGACGAGCACGAGCACGTCGAAGGGGTCCTCGTCGTCGTAGTACGACTGCGGGATGAACCCGTAGTCGGAGGGGTAGTGGACGTTGCTGTGGAGCACGCGGTCGAGGACGACGCCGGGGATGTCCTTGTCGTACTCGTACTTGTTGCGCTCGCCTTTGAGGCACTCGACGACTGCGTAGATCTCCTCGGGCGGGTTCGGCCCCGTCTCGAGGTCTTCCCAGAGGTTCGACATCACCCGCGAGTTCGCCTGGCGCCGGCAAAGGCCTTTCCGTTTCGTCCGCTCGCCGCCCGGATCCGGACGAACTCTCGGGTAGCGGTAGGATTATCATTGGGTGATATCACCCGGATAAGCGGCTGACGCGGGGGGTATCCTCACGGATAACGGAAGAAAGTTAACAAGTGTTAAATAGCCAGATGACATTCCACTAACCATGTCAGAGGCACAATCGGTGACTGACAGCCCCGGAATCGCACGCGAACTGACCGCGTTCCAGCAGAACATCCTCGTCATCCTCGGGGAGGAGCCCCGGTACGGACTGGCTATCAAACGTGAACTCGAGGACTACTACGACGACGAAGTCAACCACGGTCGACTCTACCCGAACCTCGACGACCTCGTCGAGATGGGTCTCGTCGAGAAGAGCGAACTCGACAAGCGGACCAACCAGTACGCGCTGACCGACGAGGGCTACGAGACGGTGCTCGACCAGCTCTCCTGGGAGTTCTCGAAGCTCGTCACGAGCGAGGACCGCGCCGACGACCTCCGCGAACTCGTCGACGCCGTTCAGGAATAGGTTATTCCAGCGGACAGCGCTCGTCCGCGACCGCGAACGCGACCCGAACCGATTTTTCGACGACCTCGCGCTGGGCAGCCGTCGGCCACGCGTTACGCTTGTAGTAGTCCGCGAGGAACTCCTCCAGTTCGTCGGCCGTCGCGTCGTGGACCGGCTTGGCGTAGTGGTTGCCCATGAAGTCGGCGAGCGCCGCGACGTTGGCCGCGTGGTCGTCGCCGTGTTCCGCGCGCACGTCCGCGACGACCTCGCGGTTGTACTCGTCGATCTCCGCCCAGTCGTCGCCCTCTCCCGGGCCCGAGAGGGGGATCTCGATCCCCCGGTCGATCTCCTCGATCCGTTCGGTCCGGATCTCGCCGTCCTCGACCCACTCCTCGGGGTGGAGCACGAGCACGTCGCGGGTCTCGTCCTCGCGGACGCGGGCGGTGTAGTCGTGGTCGGCGAGCCGCTCGTCGCGGTCGCTCCGGTAGGCGGCCGCCTCCGCGTCGACGGCGGCCTCCCTGGCCAGTTTCGTGAGCCGTTCGGCCTCGTCGACGACCGATTCGGGCGGGAGGTCGTCGGGGTCGCTCTCCTCGTCGGCCAGTACGTCCGGCGCTTCGCTGGGGTCGGGTGTCTCGTCGGGCATGGTGAATGTCCGGCTCGGCGGCCCGGTCAGGCCTCGTCGAGCGCCTCGTTGGCGAGTTCGTCGGCGCGGTCGTTTATCTCCCGCGGAACGTGTTCGAGCGACCACTCGTCGAAGCCGGTCAGCAGCTCCCGGACGGTGACGCGGTACTCCCGCAGGTCGGGGTCGTTGGTGTCCCACTCCCCGCGGACCTGCTTGACGATCAGCTCGGAGTCGCCGCGCACGTCGACCTCGTCGAAGCCGTAGTCGCTCGCAACGCGCAGCCCCTCGATGAGCGCCTCGTACTCGGCCTGGTTGTTGGTGGCGCGCCCGATGGTGTGGCCGCCCTCGGCGACGATCCCGTCGCCGCTGACGACGACCCAGCCCACCGCCGAGGGGCCGGGGTTGCCGCGGCAGGCGCCGTCGAAGTAGACGTGCGCGCGCCCGCCGCCCTCGCGGATCAACCCTTCGAGGTCCGCGGGGTTGGCCCCCTGGATCACGACCTTGTCGTCGTAGGCGACGGCGGTCGCGTCGCCCCGCTCGGCGCGCCAGCGCTCGTGGTCGGTGTTGCCCGGCTCGACCTCGACGCCCGCCTCCTCCAGCCGCTCGCGCGCCGCCGCCACGTCACAGTCGACTGTCGGCATCGCCTACACCTCGCCGGCCGGCGGCCATATGGGTTCGGATCCGCTCGGACCGGCTGCGGCCGATGCTACACCCCGCACCGACTCCTTTTGACCCACCGGACCGAACGACCGGTATCGTGTCGCCGACGCGCAGACTCGCCCGCGAGGCCGGCCTGCCCGCGGCCTACCGGCTGGTCGACGCGGCGCTGCTCGCCGTCCTGGCCGCGGCGCTGGCCGCCTGCTACGCGGTCGGGATGGCGCCGGCGACGGTCGCGGCACTCGCGCTCGCGAGCTTCGGGCTGGAGTTCGCCGTCGGGCGAGTCGTCACCGACGGCCTGTTCCGCGGGCTCGAACTGGCCGACGAGGCGCCGCCGCGGTTGCGCCGGACCGTTGCGGCGGTGGCCGCCGACCTGGGGGTGTCGACGCCGTCGGTGGTCGTCGACCGCGAGAGCGCCGGCGGCGTGTCGGTCCTCGGCGACGGCGACCGCGCGGCCGTCGTCGTCTCGGCGCCGCTGGCCGAGCGCCTCGACAACGCGGCGCTCCGGGCTGTCGTCGCCCACGAACTCGCCCACCTCTCGCTGGGCCACGTCCGCCGGGTGCCCCTCCGCGAGGGCGCCACCCACGCCGTCGGCCTGGCGGCCTGCTGGCTCGTGGCCCTCCGCCACCTTCCCCCGGCGGTCGCCGCGCTCTGCGGCGGCGCCTTCCTCGCCGCCGGCGTCGCTCGCTCGAACGAGTTCAACCGCCTGCTGTACGTCCTCGCCAGCGCCGGGACCGTCCTCGTCGTCGGGGCGCTCGCGGCCCGCGCGAACCGCCTGGAGGAGTACCACGCCGACGACGTTGCCGTCCGGGCGACGAGCGCGGCCGACTTCTGCACCGGGCTCTACGCAGTCGGACAGTTCGGCGACGCCGACGACGCCGTCGCCGGCCGCTCCCCGTTCGGCGCGCGCCGGACGCGGCTGGAACGGGTGACGGCCGACCATCCCACCGTCGAGTCAAGACTGGCCAGGTTCGGGCTCGCCCCCGACGACGTGGCCGAGCGCGCACCGACCGGACGGGCGGCCGACGACTGACGGACGGCGGGCGCTCGGCCAGCGACGGGGGACGATCGGCCAGCGACCGACCGCCGACCAGCGGGCAGCGACCGGCGGCCGACCGGCCCGTCGCGGTCGGTCCGGTCCCGACCCCGGTCACGGGCTCCGGCACCGACCAATTCAAGCCCGTGGGGACGGTAGGGTCGGGCGAATGGCGGGCATGCGCCTCGACGACTTCATCGAGGACTTCCAGCGCGACGAGGCCGCGGAGAAGCGCCGGCTGGCCGAGGAGAAGTCCTACGAGATCACGGAGTACCTCGACGACGTCGAGCGGGAGTTCCAGCAGGCGGTGCAGGGCGACTCGATGTTCGGGTCCACAGCTCCAGAGGTGTTCGTCGGGCGGTCGGGCTACCCGGACGTGTCGACGGGTGTGCTCTCGCCGATGGGCGGCGACGCCGACGCCGCCGACTTCGCGACCAGCGGCGACTGGTACAGCCAGGGCTACGGGATCGACGACGTGCTCCAGCGGCGGACGGGGATGCTCAACTCCACGCGGTCGGCCAAAGTGGACGTGTCGGACGTGTGGGACGGGTTCGTCGGCACCCAGCGGGAGGTCGCCATCGCCGACCACCCCGTCGACGTGGAGGTCGGCCTCGACGGGACGCCGGACATCGACCTCTCGCTGGACGACATCTCGACGCCGACGGGGCCCCGGGCCCGCGCCACGAACGCCGACCTGGCGGAGAACCCCCACGTGCCCCGGCCGGTCGAGAAGACCCTGGAGGACGACGACTGGGCCGCCGAGGGGGCGATGACCTATCTGTATCGGCGCGGGTTCGACGTGTACGACATCAACACGATCCTCTCAGCGGGCGCGCTGGGCCAGGGGCACAACCGCAGGCTCGTTCCGACGCGGTGGTCGATCACCGCCGTCGACGACACCGTCGGGAAGTACCTGCGGGGCGGCCTCCAGCACAGCGACACCGTCGACGAGGTGTCGGTGTGGACCAACGAGTACATGGGCAACCGCTACTGGGTGATCCTCGCCCCGGGCCAGTGGGAGTTCGAACTCGTCGAGATGAAGGCGCCCGAGAGCGTCTGGAACCCCGCGGCCGACGACTACTACCTCGCCAGCGCCCACGAGGGCTGGGAGGGTCGCACGGGGTACGTCGAGGAGACCGCCGGCGCCTACTACGCCTCCCGGCTGGCGGTTCTGGAGCACCTCCACGAGCGCGAGCGCCAGGCCAAGGCCCTCGTGTTGCGGGAGGTCACCGACGAGTACTGGGCGCCGGTGGGCGTCTGGCAGGTCCGGGAGGGGGTCCGCCACGCCTTCGACGGGGAACACGGGGTGGCCGAGAGCTTCCGGGACGCGCTCGACGCGGTGCTCCCGGCGGTCCCGGTCCCGCTGGGCCGGCTCCGCCGCAAGTCCAACCTCGTCGCGGGACTGCAAACGTCGATCTCCGACTTCTGAGCGGCGGCCGCCCGGACGGACCTCGGCGGGACGCCCGACGGGCAGCCGCGTGACCGCGGGAGTGTCACGTCGGAAGGGTTTTCGCGCGTACGGACGTAACCGCGGGTATGCTCGCCCAGATGGGGATGCCCGGCGGTATCGAACTGCTCGTCGTCCTCGTGGTGGCGCTGATCGTGTTCGGACTCCCGCTGGTCCTCATCGCCGTCGTCGGCGCGCTGTGGCTGCGCTCGGACGACGACTACGACGAGCGCATCCGGGAGCTGGAGACTGAGATCGCCCGCCTCCAGGCGCAGGTCGGCGACGACGGCGGCGCCACCGCCGACGAGTTCGCCGACGCCGACGCGACCGGCGACCGCCCGACCGACGGCGGCCGCTCGACCGAGCACGACGACGGTGAGTCCGACGACGACGGCGGCCACACCGACCGCGACAGCGGCGGTGCCGCCGACCGCGACGGCGGGTAGGACTCTCCCAGGGTGGCGTCGGTAGCGCGGCTGACCGGCGATCGCGGAGCTGGCCGGCGGATGCGGAAAAGATCGATGCGAGGGCGGTGCGGGGGCGGTCGACCACCCCGGGGCCAGGGGTGGAGCGGTCGCTCCGAGCCGTTCAGGCTATCTCGTCGCCGGTTACTGTCTCGTCCGACTGGATCCACGCCCGGTGGTTGTCGACGTCGTAGATCACGATGTCGCCGTTCGCGATCTCGAGTTCGTCGTAGCGGCTCGTCTCGGAGCGAGTTTCGTTGGTTGCCATTGTTGTGGTCTACGTTCCGTCGCTGTCTGTCGGTTCGACGCTATCGGTAGCTACGCCCTATACCTTGTTAAATGTTACCAATGGATCGGATACTGACCGCCGGTCGGGCGACGGTGGTCGGTGCGGGCGCGATAAACGCCCGGAAAGTTCCTTCCTGTTTACAATGATTGACAGGGTTCGGGCGGCAACCACGCGACGACACCTGCGTCGCCGCCGTTGGTCCCCGCGGCACGGTGGGTGGACAACGAGAACCCATGCAACGGACACAGGTCCTGATAGTCGCCGCAGTCGCACTGTTGTTCGCCGCGTCGCCGGTCGCCGGCGCGGTCACTGACCACGATGTCGGCGCCGATGGAGTGGACGCGCCGTCGGCGGAGGCACCCGGTTCGGCCGACGCGCCCGGTCCGACGGGGGCGGCCGGACCGGCAGACGTATCGACGCCGCTGGCCCAGCAGCGACAGCAGCAGGACAACGTCACCGGCAACCCCGGGATCGACGTGTCGGTGCCCGACACCGACTTCGCCCCCGGGACACAGACCGCGCTGCGGGTCGTCCTGCTGAACGACGGCAACGTCACGAACGGGTCGCTGTCGAACCCGGGGCTCGAACAGGAGGTGACCACCGCCCGGGCGGTCCGGGCGAGCGTCGGCGAGCACGACGCGCCGCTGACGGTCAACACCAACGAGCGCGCCGTCGCGCGCCTCCCCGACGGCTCCTCCGCGCCGGTCGAGTTCCGGATCGATATCGACCGGTCCGCCCAGCCGGGCACCTACGAGCTGCCGATCAACGTCTCGTACAACTACACGCAGTCGGTGAACCCGCGGACGAGCGAGTACAACCGCACGAGCACGACGAAGAACTTCACGGTGGACGTGACGATCGAGGAGGCCGCGCAGTTCCGCGTGACCGACGTGGAGTCGACGGCCCGCATCGGCGCCACCGGCACCGTCGACCTGACGGTGCGCAACACCGGGACGGCGGTCGCCCGCAACGCCTCGGTCGCGCTCACCTCGCAGAACGCCGACCTGACGTTCGGCGCCTCGTCGTCGTCGACCCGCTACGTCGGCGGCGCCTGGGCGCCCGGCGAGACGCGGACCGTCTCCTACCGCGTCAGCGCCGCCGGGACGGCGAGCCAGCAGCGCTACGCCTTCGGCGCGACCGTCAACTACGAGGACGAGGACAGCACGCCGCTGCAATCAAGCAGCCTCTCGCTGGGCGTCACGCCCGCCCGCGAGCAGACGTTCACCATCGTCGACACCGAGAGCGACCTCGCCGTCGACGACGACGGGCCCGTGACCCTCACCGTCCGTAACGACGGCCCGGTCGACGTGCGCGACGCGTCGGTGTCAGTCAGCTCGACCAGCCCCGCGCTCACCTTCGGCGGGTCGACCTCCGCCAGCGAGTACGTCGGGGTCTGGGCGGCGAACGAGACCCGGGAGATAACCGTCGAGGCGACCGCGACGCCGGAGGCCGAGTCGCGCAGCTACTCCCTGCAGGCCTCGGTGAGCTACGAGGACAGCGAGGGCGACCCCGGCGAGTCCGGGACGCTCCAGTTCGGCGTCCGCCCCGACCCCGAGGTCGAGTACGAGTTCGCGGCGAGCAACCTGAGCTCGTCGCTGCGGGTCGGCGAGGAGGGGACGCTGTCGGGCACGATCACCAACGTCGGCGACGCGCGGGCCGACAGCGTCGTGGTCGTCTTCGAGTCCGAGAGCCAGAGCGTCTCGCCGCTCGAACGCGAGTACTCGGTCGGCAACCTCCGGGTCAACCAGTCCAAGGAGTTCACCTTCGACGTGGAGGTCAGCGAGGCGGGCGAGGCCGGCCCGAAGCAGTTCACGCTGCGGCCGACCTACCGGAACGCCGACGACGAGCGCCGCCAGGCGGAGAGCTTCGACACACGTCTGCGCGTCCGCCAGCAGCGCGACGCCTTCGACGTGTCGGTCGCCAACGGGACCGTCGAGCGCGGCGCCGGCCGCGTCCTCGAAGTGACGGTCACGAACGTCGGCGAGGAGCCCGTCACCGACGTGTCGGCGGCGATGTACGCCGACGACCCGATCAGCGTCGACGACGCCGAGGCCTACGCCGACGAGATCCCGGCCGGCGAGTCGGAGACGCTCGTCTTCGAGGTCAGCACCGGGTCCGGCGCCTTGACGAAGTCCTACCCCGTCGAGATGGACTTCCAGTACGACGAGGCCGACGGCGACACGACCCTCTCCAGCGGCTACACCTTCGCCGTCGACGTGACCGAGCCCGAGGACGGCGGCGGGGGCGGCCTCCCGGTGCCCGTCGTCGCCGGAGTCGTCGTCGCCCTCGCCCTCGTCGCCGGATACCTCTGGTACAGGTAGATGGTCTTCGAGTGGTTCACCGACGAAGTCGGCGACGCCATCGCCTCCTACCCGGGGCGGATCAGCCTCGCCTTCCTCCTGCTGACCGCCGTCTTCGTCGCCGGTCTCGGCAACGTCGAGACCGAGAGCGGGAGCAACCAGTTCGTCGAGGACCTCGACTCGTTCGAGGCGTTCGAGGACATCCAGCGGGAGTTCAGCACGGGCTTCGGCGGGGGTTCGACGAGCACGCAGCTGCTCCAGCGCGAGGCGAACGTCCTCTCGCGGACGAGCATGCTGCGGATGTTGCGGGCCCAGGAGCGGTTGCAGGACCACGACGGCCTGCGCGTGACGGGCGTCTCCAGCCCCGCCCGGACCGTCGCACAGCAGCTCGACCCGGAGGCGACGACGGTCGAGGCGCAGATCGACGCCGTCGAGGCGGCCACGGCGACGGAGATCGACCGGGCGGTCCGGCGGGCGGCGGAGACGCCCGGGTTCCGTTCGCAGGTCAGCGAGGACTTCGACACCGAGAGCGCGGCCGCGCGCGCGGCGCAGGCGTCGGTCACCCACGACCGCGACGTGGACGCCCGCGAGGAGCGCGTCGAGCAGGTGGTCGGGACCGTCGGCGGCGACATCGACATCGTCGGGAGCGCCCCGAACACGATCGGGTCGTCGCTGGCGCTCGTGCTCCCGGCGGCGTTCGTCCTCATCGTCGGTTTCCTGGTCGTCGCCTACCGCGACCTGGTCGACCTGATCCTGGGCGTCGTCGCGATCCTGATGACGCTTTTGTGGACGTTCGGGTTCCTCGGACTGGCCGATATCGCGTTCAACCCGTTGCTGGTCGCGGTGCCGCCGCTGTTGATCGCGGTCGGCATCGACTTCGGGATCCACGCCGTCAACCGCTACCGCGAGGAGCGCGAGCGCGACCAGCCCGTCGGCACGGCGATGGCGGTCACCACCGACCAGCTGCTGGTCGCGTTCTTCATCGTGATGGGGACGACCGTCATCGGCTTCCTGTCGAACCTGCCGAGCGCGCTCGCGCCCATCCGCGACTTCGGCTTCGTCGCGGCCATCGGCATCTGTTTCACCTTCCTGATCTTCGGGATCTTCCTCCCGGCCGCGAAGGTCAAGACCGACCGCCTGCGCGCGAGGTACCCCATCCCGACGATGAGCGAGCGCCCGCTCGGGTCGGAGGGGTCGCTGCTCGGTCGCGCGCTCGGCGGCGGCGTCGTCATCGCCCAGCGCGCGCCGGCGCTGTTCATGCTCGTAATCCTGGTCGCGAGCGGCGCCGCGGGCGTCTACGCGACCGGCGTCGGCACCGGCTTCAGCCAGGACGACTTCCTGCCGCCGGAGTACGAGGAGATCCCCGACTGGCAGAAGGAGCTTCCGGGGCCGTTCAGCCCGCCGGAGTACAGCTACGTCTCGAAGACCAACTACATCGAGGACAACTTCCCACAGAGCAGTTCGGTCCTGCTGTTCGTCGAGACGCGGATGCACCGCGAGGCGGCGCTCGATCAGGTCTACCGGATGGGCGATGACCCGCCGCCGACCGTCCTCCGCGAGGGTCGCCACGCCGAGAGTCAGTCGGTCGTCACGGTCGTCCGGTCGTACGCCGACCGGAACCCGGAGTTCGCCGACCTGGTGGCGCGTAACGACCCCGACGACGACGGCGTGCCCGAGCAGAACCTCCGCGAGGTGTACGACTCGCTCGAATCCGCGCCGGCCTCCGGCGTGAGTGGCGTCCTCTCCGAGGATCGGCGGAGCACGCTCGTCACCTACTCGGTCGACGCCGACGCGACCAACGGCGAGATCGCGGCCGACGCCGAGGCAATCGCCGCGGAGACCTCGCTCGACGCGACGCCGACGGGCAACGCTATCATCTTCGAGGAGGCCTCCGAGCTCATCCTCAGCACGGTGATCACCAGCCTGGTCATCACGCTCGTCGGCGCGTCGGCGTTCCTGATCGTCGTCTACCACGTGCTGGAGGGGCGCGCGTCGCTCGGCGTCGCCAACGTCGTCCCGATCGCGCTGACGGTGACCTTCGTCGTCGCGTCGATGCGGTATCTCGGTATCGACTTCAACGCGATCAACGGGGTGATCCTCTCGCTGACGATCGGTCTCGGCATCGACTACTCCGTCCACGTCGTCCACCGCTTCGCCGACGAGTTCGAGGACCACGGCATCGAGACGGCCCTCGACAGGGCGATCCGGGGCACCGGCGGCGCGCTCACCGGCAGCATGCTCACCACCGTCGCCGGCATGGGCATGCTCGTCTTCGCGCTCAACCCCGCGATCGGCGCGTTCGGCGTCCTGACCGCGCTGTCGGTCGTCTACGCCTACATCGCCTCGATCCTCGTCCTCCCGTCGACGCTGGTGCTGTGGGACCGGGTCGTCAACCACTCGCGGGCGGCCAAGTTGCTCTACGGGCGCGGCAGCAACCCCACTCCGGAGACAGCAGTCGAGGAGTGACCGCGTCGGCGGTCGCCGTCGCGCTCCCGTCTTCCGCGCACACCCCCTGAACGCTTTAGGGCTGGTCCGCGAAATCGAGGCTATGGTTCACGTGGTCATCGTCGGCGCCTACGGCAGCGCCGGCGCGGCGGTCGCGAACTCGCTCGCCGAGGAACCGGACGTGGAGCTGACGCTGATCGACGACGGCGACCCCGGTGGGGGCCTCTGCATCCTGCGGGGCTGTATGCCCTCCAAGGAGGTGCTGTCGGCCGGCGCCCACCGCTTCCAGGCCCGCCACGACGAGCGGTTGCTCGGCGACCCCCACGAGGTCGACCTCGACCGCACCATCGAGCGCAAGGACGACCACACGCTCGGGTGGGCCGAACACCGCCGGGAGTCGATCCACGAGATCGCCGAGCGGTCGGACGTGGAGTTCGTCCACGACACCGCCCGCTTCGTCGACGACCACACGGTCGTCGCGGGCGGTCGCGAGATCACCGGCGACTACGTGGTGATCGCGACGGGGTCGGCCGTCAACATCCCCGACCTCCCCGGGATCGACGACGTGCCCCACCAGACGAGCGCGGACCTGCTCGACGCCACCGAGCTCCCGGACTCGGCGGTCGTGATGGGGCTGGGCTACATCGGCCTGGAGATGGTCCCGTACCTCAGCGAGGTGGGCGGGACAGACGTGACCGTCGTCGAGCACGACGAGCGGCCCATCGACGAGGCCGACCCGGAGTTCGGCGACACGGTCCTCGACCTCTACCGCGAGGCGTTCGACGTGACCATCCCCACGGAGTGCTACGAGAAGCGCGTCGAGCCGACCGACGACGGCGGCGTCCGCCTGTACCTCGAAGGCGCCGACGGCGACGACGAGGTGGTCGAGGCCGACGAGCTCTACCTGTTCACCGGCCGGCGGCCGTGCCTGGGGCGGCTCGGGCTGAAGAACTCCGCGCTGGAGCCGGGGCCGGACTGGGTGCTCGACACGATGCAGGCCCGCGACGACGACCGGGTGTTCGTCGTCGGCGACGCCAACGGCAAGGAGCCGATCCTCCACGTCGCCAAGGAGCAGGGGTTCACCGCCGCCGAGAACATCCTCCGGCGCGAACGGGGCGAACCTCTGGAGGCCTACGAGAACGTCACCCACCACGTCATCTTCTCCGGGCTGGGCGTCTACCCCTACGCCCGCGTCGGCATGACCGAACGGGAGGCCCGCGACGCGGGCTACGACGTGGCCGTCGCGAAGCGGCGGGCCAGCGACGACGGCGTGTTCGAGGCCAAGGACACCCCCGAGGGCGTCGCCAAACTCGTCGTCGACCGCGAGTCGGCGACGGTGCTTGGCTGGCAGGGCCTGCACTATCACGCCGACGTGATGGCCAAGACGATGCAGGTCGTCGTCGAGATGGAACTCGACGTGCGGGAGGTGCCCGACCGCGCCTACCACCCGACGACCCCAGAGATCATCGACGGACTGCTCCGGGACGCGACCGACGAACTGGCGGCGTAGCGAATCGTTTCGTCCTCATCTCTCGTGTCGCTCGCGGATCGCGGCGGCCAGCGAGTCGGGGTCGTCCAGCCGCTCGACGACTGCCAGTTCGTCGCCGACGGCGACTTCGCCGCCCTCGACCACGTCGGCGCAGATCCCCCCGCGTTCCTCGGAGAGCGCGTCCGCAAGCCCCTCCTCGCCGGCCACCTCCTCGACGTGGGCGCAGGGCGGCCGTCGGCGGGTCCCCTCGAAGACGGCCTCGCCGACCGAAAAGCGGGTGTCGAGCAGGTCGACCACGTCGCAGTCGACCACGAGGTTCCGGCGGTGGCGGCCGTCCGAGAGGTCGATGTCGTAGCGCTCGCGGACCGTTTCGAGCGCCCCGCTATCGACGAGCGTGACCTGGCACACGTCGTACGGCGAGTAGTAGCCGCGGCCGTGGCAGTAGCGGTCGCCGGCCAGTCCGCCGTCGGCGACCGCACGGACGCGTTCGCTGGCCTCCATCGGCGCGCCCCCCTCGGGCGCGGTCCAGATCTGTTCGAGGCTGGGCATGGGCGCGCTCCGGACCAGAGGAGCAAAACGGTTCCGTCGGTCCGGCCGGGGGTCCCGCGAAACCGATTTAGGGCGAGCGGACGCCACTCGGAACGTGTCTCTCGAACGACGGTTCGGCCTCGGGCTCTGCTCGCTGGGCGTCGGTCAGGCGGTGCTCGCGATCTCGAACTACCTCGGTTCCGGCGCCGATCCGGTGGGGGCGTGGACGACGGCGTTCCTGGCCGCGGCCTCGTTCGCACTGGGTGCGCTCCAGCTATCGGGTCGAATACCGCTGGATGTCACGCCGACACAGGGGCGTCTGCTCCGTTTCGTCTCGAACGCGTCGATCGTCGGCGGTCTCGGCGTGGGATTCGTCGGGACAGTGCTGCTGGTCGATCACGTCCTGGCGTGACCGACTCCGTTACTCCCCCTCGTAGCTGTGGCCGTCGCTGACCGGCGGGGCACCGACGCCGATCACCCGGGCCGCTTCGTCCGCCTCGTCGGCCACGTGCGCGCGGTGGGGGCTCCCCGGCTCGGCGACGAAGAACTGGTCGGCCGCGACCCGGTAGGTCTCGTCGGGCGTCTCGACGCTGAGCGTCCCCGAGATCACGTAGAACGCCTCCTCCTGTTCGTCGTGGTAGTGCATCCCCGAGAGGGGGATCTCCTTGCCCGGTTCGACCGCGTAGGTCCGCAGCCCGAGCCGCTCCATCCCCGCGGCCTCGCTGACGTAGCGCATCTCGGACGGGCGGTCCGGTTCCGGCTCCAGGTCCGCCGGGTCGACGACGTGGTATCCCATGGGTCGACCGTCGCCCGCCGGAGTCGTAAACGTTCGCCGGACGCCGTCGCGGACGAGGATGGAGCGGGCGCGAACCGCGCGGGAGGCCCCCACGAAGATGGCGTCGGAGTAACATCTATGGGTCCGCGACGGCTAGGGTCGCACATGCAGCCCAGGCCCGACTGGTCCCTCCGGGTTCGGATGCTCGCGGCGATGGCCGGGATGGCCGCCCTCTACGCCGCGTTCGTCGGCGTCGCCGCGTGGTGGGCGACCGACGCCCTCGGGAGCGCCGGCCTCTTCCTCGTCGTCGGGGTCGCGGGCGTGCTCGTCGCCCTCCAGTACAAGTACGCGCCCGACGCCGCGCTGAAGGCGCTCGACGCCGACCGAGTCACGGAGGCCGAGTGCCCCGACCTCCACGCACGCGTGGGTCGCCTCGCCAACCAGGCGGGCGTGCCCGAGCCCGACGTGGCCGTCGCGCCCCAGTCCCAGCCCAACGCCTTCGCGACCGCGAAGGGACGGGACGACGCGGTCGTCGCGGTCACGGAGGGACTGCTCGACACGCTCCAGGGCGAGGAACTCGACGCCGTGCTCGCCCACGAGATCGCCCACGTGAAACACCGCGACGCGCTCGTGATGTCGGTCGTCACGTTCCTCGTGACCGTCGCCGCGATGGTCGTGCGGAACTTCTGGTGGTTCGGCGACGGCGGCGGCGACGCCGGCGGCGGCGACGGCGGGATGCCCTGGCTCTGGGCATTCGTCGCCGTCTCGGCGGTCGCGTGGCTCGGCGGCTACCTCGTCTCGCGGGCCATCTCCCGGCACCGCGAGTACGCGGCCGACCGCGGCGCCGCCGTCATCACGGGCAAGCCCGCGGCGATGGCCGCCGCCATCGAGACCATCTCCGCGGAGATGGCCGCGACGCCCGAGCGGGACCTGCGCGACCACGCCGACCTGAACGCCCTCTTTATCGTCCCGGCGGAGGCGAAATCGCGGCTCGTGAAGGCCATGGAGACCCACCCCGACCCCGAGAAGCGCGTCGAGCGGCTCTCCCGGCTGGCCGGCGAGTTCGAGGACTGACGGGCGGGGTTCCCCGGGCGAACGGCGGGACGCCCCGAGTCGCCGAATGGAAACGCCTTTGGCCCGGACAGTCGCATTTCGGGGTATGAGCAACGGGGACGACGAAGCGGCCGACGACGCCGAGGCCGCCGACGAGCAAGCCGACGCGGGCGAAAGCGAGGAGACGGCGCTGTCGGCCGACACGCTCGACCAGCGCCTCGACGACGCCGGGGAGGCCCTCGAGGCCGCCGAGACCGAGGCCGACCTCGACGAGGTCGAGGAACAGCTGAACGAGATCGAGGCCGACCTGGAGGCCGCGGACCTGCCCGAGCCCGACGAGGACGACGAGGATGCGGAGGACCCGGCGGCCGAACTCGAAGACCGCATCGCGGACCTGCGCGACCAGCTGGAGGACCAGCGCGGGCCCTACGCCGACGACGTGGTCGCCGCCCTCGAGGAGGCCCAGTCGACGATCACCGACACCCGCTGGACCGAAGCGGGTCGGCCCGACGTGGTCACCGCGGTCCAGTCGTATCTCGGCACCACGGCCGAGCAGCTCGACACCGACCTCTCGGCCGAGAGCGACGACCCCGAGGCCCTGGCCGACGCCGTCGACCAGGCCGCCCAGGTCGTCGAGGGCAGCGCGCTCGACCCCGACGAGGACGCCGAGACCATCGCCGCCCTTCTGGACGGCGCCGAGACCCTGCAGGACGACCTGGAGGCCGCCGAGGAGTGGGACGATCTGACGGTTCGGGAGCAGCTGGACGCCGAGGGGTTCTACGACGTGCTCGAGTCGGAGAACCGCAAGGACTTCCCCGCCGAGTGGAACGCGGTGAAGGTCTACGAGGAGCTCGGCGAGGTCGAGCCCATCGTCAAGGCGCTGGAGACGTTCGACTCCGACTTCATGGAGGAGAACGTCCTCGACACGCTCTGGCGGATGGGCCCCGAGGAGGCCTACGACGCCGTCCACCAGCGCGCCCAGAAGCGCAACAAGCGCCCGGTCCAGATCCTCGGGAAGATCGGTAACGAGGACGCCGCCGAGACGCTCCACGACTTCATCGACGGCGACGGCGACGCCGCCCTCCAGAAGGTCACGCTGCGCGCGCTCGGCGAGATCGGCAGCGAGGAGTCGGTCGAGCCGGTCGCCCAGCGCCTCGACGCCGACAACTACGAGGTCCGCTCGGCGGCGGCCCGCTCGCTCGGCCTGCTCGGCGACACCCGCGCCATCGAACCGCTCGCCGACGTGCTCGAAGACGACGAGGCCAACGAGGTCCGGGCCAGCGCCGCCTGGGCGCTCAACCAGATCGGCACCGAACGGGCGCTCGACGTGGTCGCCGACTACACCGACGACCGCGCCTACCTCGTCCAGTCCGAGGCCGAGAAGGCCGTCTGAGGTCCGGGTTCGTTCCGTTCTCCCGTGTCGTTGCCGTTGGAGGTCGACGTTCTGTTCGATGTGCGAGTGCGTCAGTTGTTTCCGGTTGTTCCTGTGTGGGAAACGGGCACGACAGCGACCGCACTCGACGGTGAGCGCTGAACGTCCTCGGCGCGCTCGTTCTGAAGAGGATCGATAGCACTCGACAGCAGGCGTTGAAAGCCCTCGGCCCGCTCGCTAGTAGCAGGCGCAACTGCACTTGACGGTGAGCGCTGAAAGCCCTCGACGCGCTCGCGGTCGCTGAGCGGGATATCCGCGCTCTCGGCACCGCCCGCGCGGATAGTGGCCCGCTCAGACGACTACATGAACGCGAGCGCGCCTCGCCCTTTCAGTCCACCGGGAGAGCAAGCTCTCCCGAGCCCGCGCTCACACGTTCGCGCGGACGCCAGGACCGCAACCGCACGACACCGCACCGCCCCGCACAGCACCGCAGACGGCCACGTACCTCCCCAGCCGATTCGCTCACTCGCTCCGCTCGCTCCCTCATCCACTGTCAGAGCAAGCTCTGACAAGCCTTCGTTCACACGTTCACGAAGACCTCGCGCGATGCTGTCGCGAGACGAGACTCGCGACAGCGCGCGCCGACCGCACCGCGCCCGCGTTCCGCAACAGCACCCCGACATCGAACGGACACCGCACTCCCCCCGACACAGCCTTTATTCTCGCCGCCGGCAATATTTGCGTATGGACTTCACCCTCCCGGACGAGCACCGGATGATCCGCGAGACGGTGCGGGAGTTCTGCGACGAGGAGATCGAACCCATCGCCCAGGAGATCGAGGACGACCACCGGTTCCCGGCGGAGGTGTTCGACGAACTCGCGAAGCTGGACGTGATGGGCGTCCCCGTCTCCGAGGAGTACGGCGGCCTCGGCGGCGACCAGCTGATGTACGCGCTCGTCACGGAGGAACTGGGGCGAGTGTCGGGGTCGATCGGGCTCTCCTACGCCGCGCACGTCTCGCTGGGGAGCAAACCCATCGAGCTGTTCGGGACCGAGGCCCAGAAGGAGCGGTGGCTCGAACCGCTCGCGACCGGCGAACACCTGGGCGCGTGGGCGCTGACCGAGCCCGGATCAGGGTCGGACGCCTCGGACATGGACACCACCGCGGAGCGCGAGGGCGACGAGTGGGTGCTGAACGGGACGAAGCAGTTCATCACGAACGCGAACGTCGCCGGCTCGGTGCTCGTCAAGGCCGTGACGGAGCCGGGGGCGGGCTACGACGGTATCTCGACGTTCGTCGTCGACCCCGGGGACGACGGCTTCGAGGTGACGACGGTGTGGGACAAGATGGGCCTGAACGCCTCGCCGACCTGCGAACTCCAGCTGTCGGACGTGCGCGTCCCCGAGGACCGCCTGCTCGGCGACCCCGGCGACGGCTGGGACCAGACGAAGAAGACGCTGGACGGCGGCCGCATCTCCATCGCCGCCCTCTCCGTGGGGCTCGCGCAGGGGGCCTTCGAGGCCGCCCTGGAGTACGCGAAGGAGCGCGAGCAGTTCGGCCAGCCGATCGGCGAGTTCGACGCCGTCCGGGACATGCTCGTCGCGATGGACCGCAAGATCGAGCGGGCGCGGCTGCTGACCCACAAGGCGGCCGTGGCCTACGACGAGGGCGAGGACGTGACCCGCCTCTCGTCGATGGCGAAGCTCGACGCCTCCGAGATCTCGCGGGAGGTCGCCGAGGACGCCGTCCAGGTGCTCGGCGGCTACGGCTACACCACGGACTTCGCGCCCCAGCGGTTCTTCCGCGACGCGAAGCTCATGGAGATCGGCGAAGGGACCAGCGAGATCCAGCGGCTCGTCCTCGGCCGGGAACTCGGGCTGTAGCGATCCGACTGTCGGCGGTCTGTCCCGCGCTACCGCTCCGATTCGAGCAGGCCGTAGCGGAGTTCGTCGACGTACTCCCCGTGCATGTACGCGGCCTCCCGGAGGACGCCCTCGCGCTCGAAGCCGACCCTCTCCAGCACCCGGGCCGACCCCTCGTTGAACGCGAAGACACGGGCGTGGACGCGGTGCAGGCGCAACTCCCGGAAGGCGTACTCGACGACCCGCTCGAGGGCGGCCGTCGCGTACCCGTTGCCCCACGCTTCGGGCGCGAAGAAGTAGCCGACCTCGGCCTTCCCGAACTGCTCGTCGACGTCGACCAGGTCGACGACGCCGATCCGATCGCCCTCGTCGCCGTGGCTGTCCTCGTCGCCGGAGCCGCCCGCGCCGCCGCGGTCGTCCGCCGCGCGGACGACGAACGGGATCACGTCCTCGTCGCTCTCGACCCGGAACTCGCGCTCCTCGTCCGTCCACTTCGGGCGGGCGACCGAGAGGCCGTGACGGACGCGCGGGTCGTTGACCAGGTTCACGCAGAACTCGGCGTCCTCGTCCTCGGTCGGGTGGAGGGTCACGCCGTCGCCGCGGAGGAAGGCCGGCCCGGACACGGGTCACCCCTCCCACTCGTCGGCGAGCGCGCCGTACCGCTCGACGTCGACGCGCTCGCCGCGGGCGAACGCCTGGTCGCGGAGGGTGGCCTCGTGCTCGAAGCCGGCCTTCTCCAGCACGCGGGTCGAGGCGTCGTTGAACGCGAGCACCCGCGCCCAGACCTTCCCGAGGCGGCGCTCCTCGAAACCGTAGGTCGTCATCCGCCGGACGGCCTCGGTCGCGTAGCCGTTCCCCCAGTGGTCCGGGTGGAGGAAGTAGGCGAGTTCGGTCGTCCCCCACTGCTCGCTGAACTGCCGGAAGCTGACCGTGCCGACGCGTTCGCCCTCGACCCGCAGGCAGAACTGGACGCCGTCGTCGCCGAGCGACTCGAACCACTCGCGCTCGTCGGCCATGTTGCGCGGCTCCGCCGCCGCCAGCCCCTCTCGCACCTCGGGATGGTTGATCAGGTCGCGGAAGAACTCCAGGTCCGCCTCCTCGACGGGGTGGAACGTCACCCGGTCGGCCGCCATGAACACCGGTCCGCTCATGCCTGCGGGGACTCCGGCGAGCGCCTTCAGCGTTCCTCCGGCATGAGTGTAGATGGCACACCCGTTCGAACTCACGGGCACGGTCCGCACGTTCGCGCTACGGCAGTTCGCGCACGCGGGCGAGCATCTCGTCCAAGTCGGTCGGACAGGCGGCCAGCGAGTAGCCGTCCATGCGGGCGAGGTCACCGGCGTGTTCCCAGACGCTCTCGTCGTCGAGGCCCTGGAGGACGACGGCGTTGGGCGTCGGGTTCAGCACGCGGAGGGCGACCATGGCACCCTCGCCGCTGGTGACGTTGGTGAACACGAGCGCACGGTTGGTCGACTGGCCGTAGAGGCGGTAGAACTCCTCGGAGGACAGCCGGGAGATGGCCTGGATGCTGTCGATGACGGTGTGGCCGGCGACGCTCTCCTGGGCGCCGGAGACGATCTCGGTGGCGCCGATGGCCTCGTAGAAGTCGTCGATCGGGACGGCGGCGGAGTACTCCCGGAGGTCGTGGACGATGTCGGCGTCGAACCCGGCCGAGAGAACGCGGGCGTGCTGGCGGATGTGGCTGCCGCCGCGACGTTCGTCGATGTCGAGCAACGCCTCGACGGTGCGCTTGACGACGCCGATGCCCGGGCTCTCGCGGCGGCCGCTCTCGTAGTCCGACACCACCGAGGGCGAGACGCCGAGCTCGTCGGCCAGCTCCGTCTGGGCCACCTCGAAGTCGGTGCGCCACTTCCGGAGGGTGCCGCCGGGGTCGTCGCTCAGCGCGATCTCGCCCGCGATCTTCTCCGCCAGTTCGCGGCGCTCTCCCATTTGCCCGAGCATCGACGACTGACGATAAAAGCGTGTCGAACCGGCGAACGCGGCCCGTCCGTCGCCGACGCCGTCCGCGGTCGGTCACCGACTCCGCGGGCGGCCCGTCCCCCTAGTCGGCCGAGAGGTGCCCGCCCGCGAGCCCGCCGGCCGCGCCGAACAGCAGCGGATACACCGTCCCGGCGAGCAGGACGGCGGTCACCAGCGTCGGTCCGGCGGTGGCGTCCTCGTTCCCGATCGTGAACAGGACGGCGCCGGCGACCGACAGCGGGAAGTAGCCGAGCACGACCGCCGCGCCGTTCCGCGCCGCGGTCGTCGGCGCGTCCGCGGCGTTCCAGGCCGCCGCGAACCCGGCCAGGACCAGCAGGACCGGCGGAAGGACGAACAGGGCGGTCAGCGCCGCCTCGTCGGACTGTGCGACGAAGTTCCAGGCGCTCTCGCCGAGGAACCCCGGGACGGTCACGGTGACGTTGTGTGCGTTGAAGAACAGCCAGCCGACGAGCTTCCAGGTCACGGCGTCGCCGGTCAGGAACTCCAGGATCTGCGACCCCAGCGAGTTCTCGATGTTGGTGCCGTGTAGCACGTACACGGCCAGGTACCCCAGTATCCAGGCGGCGACTCCCCCTGCCAGCCCGCGTCCGGCCGCTCGTTTCGCATCCGTGTCTACCATACACCGTCACCGTCAGGGCCCCGCGGAAAATGCTTTCTGGAGCGACCGGCGGCCGTCCGGACGATCCGCTGGCGGCCCGCGGACCGTCTCCCGACCGCCTGCGCCGCTGGAGTTTCGCGGGCGAACCGCGGTACGCGGCGGCTACCTTTGGGCGTGGCGCGCGCGGGACTGCCATGGTCGCGCCCGCCGCGCCCGCACCTCGCCAGGCCGAGACGCCGACACCGGGAACGCCGACACCCGGAACGCCGACACCGACGCCCGGAACGCCGACGCCGACACCGGGGGTCGGCCCGGAGGAACTCGCCGAACTCGCGCCGACGGTCGTCCGCGCCGCCTGGTTCCTCCTCGGGGCGACCGTCGTCGTCATCGTCGGGTGGTTCCTCGTCGAACCGGCGGTCAGCCGCGCCGTCCGGCGTCGCAACCGCGGCAACCCCACGTTGCAGGACGCGATCACCAGCTACGTTCGCGTGTTCGTCCTCGTCGTCGCGGCCGTCGTCGGCGCCGGGATGGCCGGGCTCACGACGGTCCTCACGAGTTCGGCGCTGGTCGTCGCGGCGGCGACGCTCGCGGTCGGCGTCGCCGCACAGACCATCGTCGGCTCGCTCGTCAGCGGGCTCGTCCTCGTGTTCGACCCCGAGTTCAGCGTCGGCAACTACATCGAGTGGGAGGGCGGCGAAGGGACGGTCGAGGCGATCACGCTCCGGGTCACCCGCGTCGAGAATCCCGACGGGGCGCTCGTGACCGTCCCCAACACCGTCCTGACGGGCGGGGCGATCACCCGCCCGTTCGGCCGCGACCGCTACCGCGTCGTCGAGCGGGTCGGTATCGACTACGACGACAACCCCGAGCGGGCGACCGAGATCCTCGAGTCCGCCGCCCGCGCCCTCGACGGCGTCGCCGACCGGCCGGAGCCGACCGCGTTCGTCGACGAACTCGGCGACGGGGTGGTCCGCCTGCGCGCCCACTTCTGGCTCGAAGACGCCCGCCAGCCGGCGGTGTTCGAGGCCAGGTCCGCGTTCGCCCGGCGGGTCAGACGACGGTTCGACGAGGCCGGCATCACCGTCAGCCCCGCGTCGGAACACGAACTCCGCGGGCGGATCGCGGTCGACGACGACCGCTGAGAACGGCCACGACACCGCCCCACCGACCACCGCCCCGACGCCGACCGGTGCTCAGTCGTCCGCCCGGTCCGGTCGACCGCCGTATCCGTCGCCGCCCGCCCGGTCGCCGACGGATCGGTCGTCACCGGGGCGGTCGTCGCCGGACCCGGTCCGCGGCGCCGGCCAGCTCAGCTCGACCGTCCACCGGCGCTGGTCGCCGTCGCTCGTCGCGTACTCCACCAGGTCGACCTCACCGCTCGGTTTCGGCCGGCGCTCGTCGTCGGAGTCCGCGCGGGCGGCCTCGTAGCGGGCGGTGAGCTGTTCGTCCAGCCCGCGGAGGTAGGCGTCGAGCTCCGCGCGGTCCAGCGAGTCCCGCCGCTTCTGCTCGTAGCCGCCCGCACTCCGGCCGACGCCGCCGGGCCGGCCCGAGGCGTGGCCGCCACGCACGGCGTTTATCACCGCACCGAGCAGGAGTACCAGCGCGGTGAAGTAGAGGTACGTGACGACGACGATGACGCCGCCGAAGAAGCTGCTCGACCCGGGGTCGCTGAAGGCGAGGTACACCTGGAAGAGGCTCTGGAAGACCGCCCAGCCGACGGCGGCGAAGACGGTGCCCGGCAGCACGTCCTCCCAGCCGAGGTCCGTGTCGGGGAAGACGTAGTACATCGGGAAGAAGGCGAGAACGAGCCCGGCGACCAGCACCAGCGGCGTCACCAGCCCGAGGAGCGGGACGGTGTCCGAGAACACGGCGACGGCGGCGCTGACGCCGACCGTCGCGAGGACGGCCACGACCAGCGCCCCCATGACGACGACGCCGTCGCGCAGTTTGTCGGTGAAGCCGTTGTCCGACTCCGTCTCGTAGATCTCCGAGAACGCGGTGTCGAGCCCGCGGAAGATCTTCAGCGCCCCCCACACGAGGACGACGAGCCCGACGACCGACGCGCCGCCAGCCGCGGCGTCGCCCGCGAACAGCTGGGCGACGATGTCGGCGATGGGGCCGGGGAGCCAGGCCTCCGCGGCCTCGACGACCCGCTCCTCCAGCCCACCGCCGACGACCGAGAGCACGACAAAGAGCAGGAGCAACAGCGGCGCCAGCGAGACGAAGGCGTTGTACGCCAGCCCGGCGGCCATGAACGTCACGTTCTTCTCCGAGAAGTCCCGATACACGCGGGTCCCGAACTCGCGCGCGTCGCCGAACGTGACCATGTCGCCCGTTGGGCCCGCGGCCGGAAAACCGGCGCGCCGGCGGACGCGTGCTGACCACTCGGGCGACCAGTATCGGGGTCGGCGGGCCGCTCCGAAACCACTAACCCCCTCACACGCCTTCGCTCTCCCAATGGACTGGACGGAGAAGTACCGGCCCTCGTCGCTCGACGAGATCCGCGGCAACGACAAGGCCCGCGACGCCCTGCAGGAGTGGGCCGACACCTGGGAGGACCACCGCGAGGCGGTCGTGCTCCACGGGTCGCCCGGGATCGGCAAGACTTCCGCGGCCCACGCCCTGGCCAGCGACAAGGGGTGGGCGACCATCGAACTCAACGCCTCGGACTCGCGGACCAAGGACGTGATCGAGCGGGTCGCCGGCGAGGCCGCGAAGTCGGGGACGCTCACCGCCGGCGAGGCCGGCCGCCGCGTCGTCATCTTAGACGAGGCCGACAACCTCCACGGCAACGTCGACCGCGGCGGGTCGGCGGCGATCACCTCGCTGGTCAAGGAGGCCAGCCAGCCGATGATCCTCATCGCCAACGACTTCTACGAGATGTCGTCGGGCCTCCGCAACGCCTGCCGGGAGATCGAGTTCCGGGACGTGTCCAAGCGCTCCATCGTCCCCGTTCTCCGGGACCTCTGTCGCAAGGAGGGCGTCGAGTACGACGACGAAGCGCTCGACCAGATCGCCGAGATGAACAGCGGCGACCTGCGGGGCGCGATCAAGGACCTCCAGGCGATGGCCGAGGGCCGCGACCGCATCGGCGCCGACGACGTGGTGACCGGCGAGCGCGACAAGACGGAAGGCGTGTTCGACTACCTCGACACGGTGATCAAGGAGGCCGGCGCGGAAGAGGCGCTGAAGGCCTCCTACGACGTGGACGAGACGCCCGACGACCTGATCAACTGGATCGAGGACAACATGCCCAAGGACTACGAGGGCGAGGAGCTGGCGGTCGCCTACGACTTCCTCTCGAACGCGGACCGCTGGCTCGGCCGCGTGCGCGCGACGCAGAACTACACGTTCTGGCGCTACGCGACCGACAACATGACCGCCGGTGTGGCCGCGGCCCGCCGCGAGCCCAAGGGCGGGTGGACCCGCTACGGCCCGCCGAGCTACTGGTCGAAGCTCGGCCGCTCGCGGGGCACCCGGAACAAGCGCGACTACGTCGCCCGGCGGATCGCCGAGGCCGGCGGCGTCAGCATGTCGACCGCCCGCCGGGAGGTCCTCCCGCACCTCTCGGTGATGACCCACCACTGCAAGAACCGCGAGCTGACCGTCGCGATGGCCGCGAAGTACGAGCTGGACGCCGAGCACGTCTCCTTTATCACCGGCAGCGGCGAGGACACCAACAAGGTCCAGTCGATCGTCGAGGACGCCGAACGCCTGCGCGAACAGCGGGCCGTCGAGAACGCGGGCGGCGCCTTCGACGACGCCCACGCCGGCGAGGCCGGCGCCGGTGACGGCGGCGGGACCGGCGAAACGGACGGGGACGACGGGGCCGGCGGCGAACCCACGCAGGCGGCGCTGGATGGGGCCCACGGAAACGAGCCGGCCGGCGAGGACGACGGAGACGACGAGGCGTCCGAGAAAGCCGACACGGACGACGACTCGCAGTCGGGGCTCACCGATTTCATGTGAGCGCCTGCGCCCGGGCAGTCACCCGCTCGCCGCGTCCGCGTCCGCGTCGTCCCCGCGGCGCCAGCCCCGGTACGTGACGTAGATCCCGGCGACGAGACAGAGGAGCGCGATCCCCACGAGGCCGAAGTACAGCGCCGTTCCGTCCGGGACCGAAGCGGCATCGGAGACCTGAAGCAGTCCGTAGGCGAGCCACGTGAGACACATCCCGACGGAGATCGCGAGCTTTCGGCCCGCTATCTCGCCCCGCCGATACCGGACCGCGAGCAGTCCGAGCAGGAGGAGGTACGCGACGACCAGCGCGCAGTCGACGATCTCGGGGACCATCGAGCGGGTCTCGGTCGGCTGTCGGTAAATGTCTGTGGAAAGAAAGGACAGTCCGGGTGCGGCGCCGTCAGTCCGCCCGCTGGGCGCCGAAGCCACCCGTATCGGCGACGACGCGGTTGGTGAGGACCGCGAGCCCGGCGACGGCGGCGGCGACGAGCATCGTCGCGGCGTCGCCGTAGAGGTCGGGGAGGCCCCACTTCTGGCGGCTCAGGACCATGGCGACGTACAGCAGCGTCGCGGCGAGGGCGGTGACCGCGCGGAACCGGAGGAGGTTCGCGGGGTCGACGGCGGCCTCGCTCCAGGTCAGCAGGGCGACGAGGACCGCAAGCAGGGCGAACGATGCGGCGTAGTAGGCGACCAGGTTCGTCGGCGGGTGGGAGAAGACGGGGACGAACTCGAAGACCGCGTGGAAGGCGACGAGGCCGCCGCCGAGGCCGACGACGGTCCGGACGGCGTGCGAGCCGGGGGCGCCGAACAGCCGGGCGGTCGCGTAGACGAGCAGCCCGAAGATGACGGTCGCGGTGGTGAAGTGGGCAGTCATGATCACGGGGTTGAACCCGCGGGGGAACATGCCGCCGGCGGTCGTGGTGACGCCGCCGAGGACGATCTGAGCGGGGAGGATGGCGATGGCAGCAGTGACGGCGTAGCGGACGCGGCGGTCGTCCTGCCAGCGCCAGACGCCGTAGAGCCAGCCCAGCAACAGGAAACCGACGACCATCGCGACGAAGCGGTGGAACCACTCGAAGAAGCTCGCCCAGTTGGCCGGGAACAGCCCCAGCCAGCCGTTGCACAGCGGCCACCGGGTCCCGCAGGAGAGGCCGCCGCCGGTCGAGCCGGTGTGCAGGCCGAGCAGGATGAGGACGAACGTCAGCGCCGTCGTGACGCCCGCGAGGGTCCGGAGGCGACGGGTCATGCGCGCCGTTTCGGTCCCCACGGACTTTACTCCCCTCATTTCGTCGCCGCTCCTCCGCCCGCCGGGAGCGGACGACAGAGCCGGCTCGCCCCGCTGAACGTCCCGCCAGCTCCGTTCCCCGTCACGGAACGGATCCTCGCCTGCGAGCGCCTCCGCAGGGCCGCTCGACGGTGAAAACCGTCGCGTCCGGGGTTCGACGAACAGCGAACAACTGCCCGTCATTTGGCCAAACGCGAAAGTTTTTGCCGGCGCCGTTCGCGGATCCGGTATGGGACTCGACGAGGACGCACTGGAGTATCACCGGACGGAACCGCCCGGCAAACTGGAGATCGCGACGACCAAGCCGACGAACACCCAGCGGGACCTGCAGCTGGCGTACTCGCCCGGCGTGGCGGCGCCCTGCCTGGAGATCGACGAGAACCCGGCCGACGCCTACGAGTACACGGCCAAGGGCAACATGGTCGGGGTCATCTCGAACGGCTCGGCCGTCCTCGGCCTCGGCGACATCGGCGCCCAGGCCTCCAAGCCCGTCATGGAGGGCAAGGGCGTGCTGTTCAAACGGTTCGCCGACATCGACGTGTTCGACGTGGAGCTCGACGAGACGGACACGCAGGCGTTCATCGACGCCGTCGCCGCGATGGAGCCGACGTTCGGCGGGATCAACCTGGAGGACATCAGCGCGCCGGAGTGTTTCGTCATGGAGGAACAGCTCCGCGAGCGGATGGACATCCCCGTGTTCCACGACGACCAGCACGGCACCGCTATCATCTCCGGCGCCGCGCTGCTCAACGCTGCCGAGATCACGGGCAAGAGCCTCGAGGATATGCGGATCGTCTTCTCCGGCGCCGGCGCCAGCGCCATCGCGACCGCCCGCTTCTACGTCTCGCTGGGCGCGAAAAAGGAGAACATCCTCATGTGTGACTCCTCGGGGATCATCACCGAGGAGCGCGCCGAGGCCGGTGACGTCAACGAGTACAAGCGGGAGTTCGCCCGCGACGTGCCCGAGGGCGACCTGGCGGACGCGATGGACGACGCCGACGCCTTCGTCGGCCTGTCGATCGGCGGCATCGTCTCCCAGGAGATGGTCCGGTCGATGAACGAGAACCCCATCATCTTCGCGATGGCCAACCCCGACCCCGAGATCACCTACGAGGACGCCAAGTCCGCCCGCGAGGACACCGTCATCATGGGCACGGGACGCTCGGACTACCCGAACCAGGTGAACAACGTGCTCGGGTTCCCCTTCATCTTCCGCGGGGCGCTGGACGCCCGCGCGACGGAGATCAACGAGGAGATGAAGCGGGCCGCCGCGGAGGCGCTGGCCGAGCTCGCCCGCAAGGACGTGCCCGACGAGGTCGTCAAGGCCTACGGCGACCAGCCGCTGCAGTTCGGCCCGGAGTACATCATCCCCAAGCCCGTCGACCCGCGCGTCCTCTTCGAGGTCGCACCCGCCGTCGCCGAGGCGGCCATGGAGTCGGGCGCCGCCCGGCGGGAACTCGACTTAGACGAGTACGTCGAGCGGCTGGAGGCCCGGCTGGGCAAGTCCCGCGAGATGATGCGCGTGGTGCTGAACAAGGCCCAGAGCGACCCCAAGCGGCTCGCGCTGGCGGAGGGCGCCAACGAGAAGATGATCCGCGCCGCCTTCCAGCTCCAGGAGCAGGGCATCGCCGAGCCGGTCCTCATCGGCGAGCGCGAGGAGATCGAGGACACCCGGGACGACCTGGGCCTGGAGTTCGAGCCCGAGATCGTCGACCCCGAGAACGGCGACTACGAGGAGTACGCCGAGCGGCTCCACGAACTCCGCCAGCGCAAGGGCATCACCCGCAGCGAGGCGGCCGAACTCATCGAGAACGACACCAACTACCTCGCCAGCGTGATGGTCGAACGGGGCGACGCCGACGCGATGCTGACCGGCCTCACCCACCACTACCCCTCCGCGCTGCGCCCGCCGCTGGAGGTCATCGGCACGGCGCCCGACGCCGACTACGCGGCTGGCGTCTACATGCTAACCTTCAAGAATCAGGTCGTCTTCTGCGCGGACGCGACGGTCAACCTCGACCCCGACGCGGACGTGCTCTCGGAGATCACCAAACACACCGCCAGCCTCGCACGCGATTTCAACATCGAACCGCGGGCGGCGCTGCTCTCGTACTCGAACTTCGGCAGCGTCGAGACGGAGGGGACCGCGAAGCTCCGCGACGCCGTCGGCTCGCTGCACGACGACCCCGAGGTCGACTTCCCGGTCGACGGGGAGATGCAGGCCGACACCGCCGTCGTCGAGGACATCCTCAACGGCACCTACGACTTCGCCGACCTGGAGGACCCGGCGAACGTCCTCGTGTTCCCGAACCTCGAGGCCGGCAACATCGGCTACAAGCTGCTCCAGCGGCTCGGCGGCGCCGACGCCATCGGCCCGATGCTGGTCGGCATGGACAAACCCGTCCACGTCCTCCAGCGCGGCGACGAAGTGAAGGACATCGTGAATCTCGGCGCAGCCGCCGTGGTGGACGCCCAGCAGCAGGAAGAATCCGAGTAAACGTCCGGCGCCGAAGGCGCCGGTTCGTCGCCCGAGCGTAGCGAGGGCGGCTTTTTGCCCCATCTTTTTCGAGGAGCGGTTCCCCGCAGCGAACGGAGTGAGCGGGGAAACCCGACGAGAAAAAGGTGGTCGCGACACCGTCAATCTCGGCGCAGCCGCCGTGGTGGACGCCCAGCAGCAGGAAGAATCCGAGTAAACGTCCGGCGCCGAAGGCGCCGGTTCGTCGCCCGAGCGTAGCGAGGGCGGCTTTTTGCCCCATCTTTTTCGAGGAGCGGTTCCCCGCAGCGAACGGAGTGAGCGAGGAAACCCGACGAGAAAAAGGTAGTCGCGACACCGTCAATCTCGTCGCGGCGGCCGTCGTCGAGGCCCAGCAGCAGGAAGAATCCGAGTAAACGTTCAGCGCCGGAGGCGCCGGTTCATCGCCCTCACAAGACATTTTACCGCACGGATCGTCCGGATAGAGCGATGGACAGGACGGTCGACATCTCGGGCTGGCCGACGCGGGCGTTCCAGTACGTGATGGCCAGCCTGTTCGTTTCGGGGTGTTGTTCGTCGCCGCGCTCGTGGGGCGCGGGGTGGTCCTCGCGCTCGACGTCCCGGTTCCCTACGGGGACCCGACGCCGTGGCTCGTCGGGTTCACCGTCCTGTGGGTGGCCCTGTCCGTCCTCTGGATCCGTCGGCTCCGGACGGCCGACGGCGACCCGTGGGCGATGGTTCCCCGCGAACAGTACCTCGGGCGGTTCGCCGGCCACGGCGGCCTCGCGCGCCACAGCTGGGAGCGGGCGATCGAGCGGCTCCCGGACAACGACGGCGACGACGTCGAGGGGGAGCGACGTGGGCGACGGAAGCGAGAGGAGTGAGTCAGTCGCTCGCGCTGCCGCGGTCGGCGCGCGAGGGCGGCGGGTAGCGGTCGTCGCCGGCCGTGGCGGGGTCGTCGGGGAGCAGACAGCGGTCGGGTTCGCCGTTGACGTGGGCGTACTCGTCGGGGGCGTTGGCGAGCGGGTGGGCGGGGTTGTACCCGCTGTCGATGCGGGCGGCGCGGATCTCGGCGAAGTCGCGCAGCCGCGAGCTGATGCCGCGCCAGTGGAGGCCGATGGCGGGCGGGTGGGTCACCGAGTGGGTCGGCTCCAGCTCGGGGTCGCGCTCGGTCAGGACCCTGGCGTTGACGTTCTCGGCGAGGGTGTCGTGGTCGATGAGCACGCCCACGCTCGCGTCGGCGGGCGAGCGGGCGGCGAGCACGTCGAGGCCGAGGTGCAGCGCCCGGTACTCGGCGACGTTGTTGTCGGGGGCGCGGTCGGGCACCGACAGCCGCGCGACGCGCTCGCCGTCGCGCGTCTCGATGACGACGCCGAGCCCGCCGGTGAACTCGCGGGCGTCGTCGCCCGGCGCGGTGCCGCCGGCGGCCCGGTAGGAGCCGTCGGTCGCGAGATAGAAGTCCCGGTGGTGTGTCCGCGGCGGGTGTGCGATGTGGGGCGTCGGTGCCTCGTCGAACAGGTCCCGAAGCGTCGGCCGGCCGTATGCGGCCATACGATGCCTTGGTGATGCGGTAATTTAAACGTAGGGGGGCTTCGGGGGTCGGTCCCACCCCGGTCGCCTGGTTTCGGCCGGTGACTCACCCTCGTTCGGCCCGACGGGCGTCCTCGGCCCGCACGGGAGAGGCGGAACCCGAAAGGTTCAGGGGCGGCCGTCCGAACCTCGGGGCGTGTCCACGTACCGGAACCTGGGGCTGTTCCTGGCGCTGTCGGCGCTGTGGGGCTCGGCGTTCGTTGCGATCAAGGCCGGGCTCGCTGCGTTCCCGCCGGTCCTGTTCGCGGCGCTGCGCTACGACGTGGCCGGGGTCGTGATGCTCGGCTACGCGGCCCTGCGGGCCGACAGCTGGTACCCGCGAGGTCGCGACGAATGGGCGACCGTCGCCGTCGGCGCGGCGCTGATGATCGCCGCCTACCACGCGTTCCTGTTCGTCGGCGAGCAGGGGACGACCAGCGCCGCCGCCGCGGTCATCGTCAGCCTCTCACCCGTGCTGACGACGGTGTTCGCCCGCGGGCTGCTCCCCGACGAGCGGCTGTCGGCCGTCGGCGCCCTCGGCATCCTGCTCGGACTGGTCGGCGTCGCGGCCGTCGCCCAGCCGGATCCCGCGACGCTGCTGACCAGCGAGACGCTCCCGCAGCTGCTCGTGTTCGCCGCGGCGCTATCCTTCGCGCTGGGGAGCGTGCTCACCACCTACATCGACGCCGGCGTCGAGATCGAGACGATGGAGGCGTGGTCGATGCTCGGCGGCGCCGGCCTGATGCACCTCGTCAGCCTCGCGCTCGGCGAGTCGTTCGCGGCGATCACGTGGTCGCCGACGGCGCTGTGGTCGCTGGCGTACCTCTCGGTCGGGGCCAGCGCCGTCGGCTTCCTCGTCTACTTCGACCTGCTGGAGCGGCTCGGCCCCGTCGAGATCAACCTCGTCTCCTACGTCGCGCCGCTGTTCGCCGCCGTCACCGGGTTCCTCCTCCTCGAAGAGGTGGTCGACGCCTGGACCGCGGCGGGCTTTTGCTGTATCTTCCTGGGGTTCGTCCTGATCAAGCGTCGGGCGCTCCGCCGGGAGATCCCACGGCTGAGAGCGGCGCTGGCCGGCGGCGAGGGACGGCACCGAGAACGTCGATAGGCAGTTCGTCGGAGTGTGGTGGGGCAATTCGACCGGCGCCGCCGGGGTGGAGGGCGCCCGGCGGGTCCCGGCGGTCGGCGGGTCAGTCGCGGTAGTGGGGGTGGCCGACGAGCAGCGCGACGACGTTCAGCGCCAGCAGGGCGAGGAACGCGTCGGTGTACGGCTCGGCGGACAGCCCGGTCGCCAGCAACAGCGGCAGGTGGAGGAAGGGGAGCGCGACGGCCGCCCAGAAGGCGGCGCCGGTGATCGGTGCGACGACGCTCCTGCCGACGTCGGGGACTGCGATGTCGGCCGTGTCGAGCGATGGCGTGAGGTCGGACGAGCGACTTGACATGCGGGGAACCCTCGTACTTTCACTATCGCCCGGCATTACCTTATAACCGTTCGAGGCTTCCGGTGATTTCACAACGTTTCAGACGGCGCTCCCGCGCGTAGTGGATGTTTTACGAACCCCGATTTCGTTTCATCGATGGTCGAGAGACGGCGAGACGTTTTATCGAGCCCGCTGCGTCGTTCTCGTCGATCAGTTGACGGATACTGTGCGATCAGTTGCCAAACGTACGCCCTCGGTCGGGCGATTCAGTCGAGTAGCGAGACCTCGACCTCGTGTGGGCCGCAGGGGGTCTCGACGGTTGCGGTGTCGCAGACGTGGTCGGTGACCGTCTCCCGCCAGGTCGCCACGGCGTCCTCGTGGCGGTCGTGGTGGCGTTCGACGGTGTACTCGGTGTCCGGGTCGGCCCGGAGTTCGTCCTCCGTGTCGGCGGGCCGCGGGTAGGTCGGGGCCGCGTCGTCGAGCAGCGCCCCCGGGTCGACGTGCAGCGGTGCCGGCGACTCGTCGTACTCGCCGGTCTCGACGTGCAGCCGGGCGCGCATCCGGCCGCTGAACGGCGGCGTCGCCCGCAGCACGACCGGCCGGTCGCGCTGTGCCCGGGCCTCCAGCGCGGCGACCACGTCCTCAGCGGTCACCGCCAGCGTCCGGATCCGTCGCGGGTCGTCCGACGTGCGGTCCATTCGCCGGGTACCAGGGTGCTCGGCGACATAACGCCGTCGATGGACGGGCTCTCCGACCCGTGCCGTTTTCACACATGATAATCTGTGGGGTGGATTTATGCGCTGGTTCACCGGATTATCGGTAATCCGTCCGTTCGAACCACGGGATTCACGATGACAACGCGCAATTCAGGAGACGAAACCGTGCTCGTCGTAGACGACGAGCGCGACATCGCGGACCTGTACTCGACCTGGCTGGCCGAGGAGTACGAGGTCAGGACGGCGTACGGACCCCACGAGGCGCTCGAGCAGACAGACGAGGCGGTCGACATCGTCTTCCTCGACCGGCAGATGCCGGAGATGAACGGCGACGAGGTGCTCGAAGCCCTGCGCGAGCGGCGGATCGACTGCCGCGTCGTGATGGTGACCGCCGTGGACCCGGACTTCGACATCGTCGAGATGCCGTTCGACGACTACCTGACCAAGCCGGTGATGCTCGACGACCTCCACGGGGCGGCCGAGCGGATGCTGGACCGCGAGGACTACGACGAGCGCATGCAGGAGTTCTTCTCGCTCGCCTCGAAGAAGGCGACGCTCGAAGCCGAGAAGGACTTCGTCGAACTCCAGAACAGCGAGGAGTACGAGCGGCTCGAATCGGAGGTCGAGGACCTCCGGCAGGAGGCGGACCGGACGGTCTCGGACCTCGGCGAATCGGAGGACTTCGAGACGCTCTTCCAGGAGTTCCCCGGCGACGCCTGAGCGGCGGTTCTCCGCGGTCGTATCGTGTTCTCCCGACTCGGGTAGTCGCGACTCGGGGACGTGAAACAGGTATGCCCGGGGAGGGCTCCGAACCCTCGATCTCCGCATGTCCCAGGTCCGAGGCTGACGGGCCTCGTGGGGGCATGCCGGCTGCCGCGCAAGGAAACCCTATGAGTGCGGCGCTATGTCCAGCTAAGCCACCCGGGCGCACTCGTCGATACTGTGGTGTCGGCCTTTAACCTTCTCATCTCCGCCGGCGACCGCCCGCCGTCCCGTCGTTTCGGTGACCCTTCGGCCGGCACGGCGCCGACCGGGGACGACGCGGGGACGGCACCGCCCACCCCCGGATTTATACACCCGGACGGGTACACCTCTGCCATGGACATCCCGGACCTCGTCAAGGGGGCGCTCGACGGCGAGGAGATCCAGGCCGGCGTCTCGCTCGGCGACGAGGACGCGGTCTGTCTCACACCGACGCGTACGCTCGTCTACCGCGGCGAAGGCTTGCTCAGCGACGAGACGGTCGAGGAGTACTCCCACGACATCGAACAGCTCGCGGTCTCGGAGGGGCGCCGCAAGACGAAGTTCACGATGCAGTACATCGACGGCACCGAGTCGTTCACGGTCCCGGCCAACCGCGGCGAGAAGGTGCTCGAGCTGTTCCTCGAGGGCGTGCTCAAGCTCGACGGCGTCATCGGGGACCGCGAGTCGCTGGCAGGCGTCTACCGGTTCAGCGAGCTCACGCTCATCATCGCCGAGGGGCGGCTGATCAAACACATCGGCAGCCAGGTCTGGTCCGAGGACTACGAGGTCTACGCCTACGACGACGTGACCGGCCTGGAGTTCGAGCGGGCCAGCGTCGCGACCAGTATCGCCCTCTCCGTGGACGGCCGCCCACAGCGCATCAAGGTGCCCAACGACAAAGCGCCCGTCGTCCGCCAGACCCTCGAGGAGGCGCTGTTCGACTACTACGACGTGGCGAACGTCGAGGAGCTCAACCGCGTCGTCGGCCCGGAGACGGACGCGGGCGGCGTCGAGCCCGCGGCCGACGATGACGACGACTTCTCGTTCGGGGACGACTTCGACCCGCTCGTCAGCGACGAGGCGGACCTCGCCGAATCCGTCGAGGGCGAGGAGCGACTCGCCGACGACACGGGGGCGGGACAGCCGTCGCGACAGCCGAATGGCCAGCCGGAGAGTCAGCCGAATGGCCAGCCGGAGAGTCAGCCCGGCGGGCAGGCCGACGACCAGGCAGCCGGTCGGAGCGCCGACGCCGCTGGCGGCCGGCCGGATGCCGGCGACACCCCCGAACCGGCGACTCGCGACGCGAGCGAGCCGACCGATGGTTCCCCATCGGACGCCGGGACGGACGAGGGCCGGGGGGTCGAGAGTGAGACGACAGCCCAGCAGCCCGACACCCAGCAGGCCGACACCGGACGGGAAGAGACACAGCAGGCGGACACCCGTCGGTCGGACACCCAGCAGGCCGACACCGGACGGGAAGAGACACAGCAGGCGGACACCCGTCGGTCGGACACCCAGCAGGCCGACACCGCAGGGACGGCCGACAGCCGGGCCGCCGGGACGGAAAGTACCGACGGCCGGGCGAACGCGGCCGACGAGACGACCGGTGGAACGCCCGACTCGGTCCGGACCGAGTCGGCCCGGAGCGCGGACGCGTCGGCCGACCGCACCGCCGACACCACGGCCGACGGGTCGGACGGTGCGTCAGCCGGGGAGACGGCCGCGCCGTCGGCCAGCGGGACCGGCGATGAGGCCGAGCCCGCGCCGGTCACGCGCGAGGAGTTCGAGGCGATGGCCGAGCGGCTGGACGAGCTGACCGAGGCGGTCGACCGGCAGAACGAACTGCTCAAGCGCCAGCACCGCGCGCTCAAGCAGCTGGTCGGGCAGAACTCCGAGTAGCGCGGCAACACTCCGGATGGCGCGCGGTCCCGTGACCGGACAGAGAGCCGTTCAGTCCTCGCGGCCGGTGACCTTCCTGATACAGGAGGAGCCGAACGGTCCGTGTTCGCCGGCGTCGAACTCGATGAAGTAGCCGGTGGTGATGCCGGCGCCGCAGCGCTGGCAGGTGAACTCGCCGTCCTTGCTGACCACGTCGCCGCCCTCGAAGCTGACGTAGTCCCCGGTCGTCGGGACGACGGTGTCGCCCTCGCGGTCGATGATCCCCCGGCGCTCGGCGGTTTCGAGGATCTCGCGGGTGACGGCGGGGTCGCTGGTCACCGTCTCGATGCGGTCGACGGCCTCCGCCAGCGACAGCTCGGCGTGTTCGAGGTTGGCGAGCAGTTCGACGCCGAGTTCGACGCGGTCGTCCACGCTCGGCGGTGGGGTCCCAGGGGACCTAAGCGTTTCCGGGTCCGACCGCGAGCCCCCGGAGTCTGGCGGCGACCACAAGACTTGTGCCGGCGGGGACTGGACGGCGAACGATGGCAGTCAGTCGAGCGACGCGCCGGCAGCTGGGGGGGTTCGCGGCCCTCGCCGTCGCGCTCGCGGCCGGCGCCGTGGTGTTCTCGCCGGCCGCGGTGCTGGAGTCGCTCGTCGCGCTCTCGGGGGACCCCTGGCGGTTCCTCGCAGTCCTGGCCGTCCTCTACGTCGCCCGGCCGCTGGTCCTGTGGCCGGTCAGCCTGCTCTCGCTGACGGTCGGGTACGTCTACGGCGTGGCGGTCGGGATCCCCGTCGCCGCCGCGGGGCTCGCCGTCTCCACGGCGACGCCGTTTCTGGTCGCCCGCCACGTCCGGACCGACGAGGGGATCCTCGGGCGGACGGCCGGCGTCGGCGACCGCGTGGTCGCGGCGACCGGCGGCTTTCGCGGGCTCGTCGCCGCGCGGCTGGCCCCGATCCCCTCGGACGTGATCTCATCGGCGGCGGGCCTCTCGGGGATCTCACCGCGGACGTACCTGGCCGGGACGCTCGTCGGCGAGACGCCCTGGATCGTCGGCGCCGTCGTCGCCGGCGCGTCGATGCACACCCTCTCGGTCGAGGGCCTCGACCAGGGGATCGCCCTGGTCGCCGCCGCGACGGCCGTCTCGGGGCTCCTGCTCGCCGGACCGACCTACCGGCTGGTCCGCGAGCGCTACGACCTCGGCGTCGACGTGCAGTGACGGGCCGGCGAGCGGCGGCCGGTGGCGAGTCGGGGGCGACGACTCAGTAGAAGGTGTCCGCGCAGTCGTAGACGACGCCGTGTTCCGGGCAGACGTACTTGCAGTGACGGTGAGTCATCGGCCGCTCGCAGATCGGACAGGGCCGGCCGCCTGCGTCGCTCATATCCTCGCCTCGGACCGGCGGCGCTTGAGCCTTGTTCTCCGGCGGTCCTCCTCGCCGGTTCCGACCGCGGGCGCGGTCAACCCGAACGAATTCTAGAGAGAGTCCGAGCGGTTTTCGAACAACGCCTATCCGTGGGTAGTCGCCAGTGGGACCCATGACAGGAGACACGCCGCTGGCCGAGCGGTATCCGCCGGGGGTCGGCACGGGCGCTATCGCCGTCGCCGCGGGCGTGGCCGCGCTGCTCGGCTCGTTCGCCGCGGTCGGCTTCGCACCGGGGTTCGTCGTCGCACCGGTCGAGAGCACGCTCTCGCGGGTGATGCCGGGCGCCGTCGTCACGTTCGCGATCACGGTGCTGGGCGACCTCGGACAGCAGCTCAACCTCGCGACGGCGGGGGCGCTGGTCGTCGCCTTCTACGCGCAGGCGGTCGTGCTCGGCGTCGCCCTCGGCCGTCGTTTCGACGAGCGACTCGTCCCGCTGGTCGCCGGCCCGGCGCTCGTCTGGGCGGTCACCGCCGCGCTGACCGGGCGGCCGGTCGCCTCGCTCGGTGCGGCTGCCGGCGCCGGCGTCGTCCTCCTCGTGACCGAGCTGTCGGCGTCCCGAAGTCGAGTCGATCGGCGACCCACGGCCGACGGCCGGCGGCGCGTCCTCACCGCGCTCGGCACCGCCCTCGGCGCTAGCGCGCTCGGATACCTGATCGGGCGCGACGGGCGCGCCCGGTCGGGCGGATCCGACGAGGACGGCGGCGACACCGGCGACCGTCCCCGCGGAGACCCCGACATCTACGGTAACGTCGAGGTGCCGAGCCTCGACGCGAGCGACCAGCTCGCGGCCGCCGAAGAGCGGACGTTCGACCTCGACGGGACGGAGCCGCTGGTTAGCGAGCGCTTCTTCAACGTCTCCTACAGCTCGATCTCGCCGACGCCCGACGCCGCCGAGTGGTCGCTGTCGGTCACCGGCGAAGTCGACGAGGAACTGTCCTACGACTACGACCACCTCGCCGACCGGGAGTTCCAGCGTCGGTTCGTCACGCTGCGCTGCGTCGGCGAGGCGCTCAACGGGAAGAAGATGGACAACGCGGTCTGGAGCGGCGTCCCCATCGCGTCGCTCATCGAGGACGCGAAGCCGAACTCGGACTGCGAGTGCGTCATGGTCCGGGCCGCGGACGACTACTACGAGGAGTTCCCGCTTGACGCGCTGGAATCGGGCTTCCTCGCGCTTGGGATGAACGGCGAACCGCTCCCGCGAAGCCACGGCGCGCCCGTCCGCTTGCTCGTCCCCGGTCACTGGGGGGAGATCAGCGTCAAGTGGATCACCGAGATCGAGTTCCTCGACCGCGAGGCCGACGGCTACTGGGAGCAGAAGGGCTGGCACGGCACCGGCCCCGTCGAGACGGTCGCCAAGCTCCACGCGACCACCCGGACCGAGGACGGCCGTATCGCTGTCGGCGGGCACGCCTACGCGGGGACCCGCGGCATCGACCGCGTCGAGGTGTCGACCGACGGCGGCGACACCTGGGCCGACGCGGAGCTCACCGAGCGCCTGCCCGGCGCGACGGGCGCGGTCGAGGACCCGCCCGAGACCGCCGAGGACGCCTGGCGCCAGTGGCGCTACGCCTACGACCCGCCTTCGGGGAACCACGAGGTGGTCGTCCGCGCCACGGACGGGACGGGGGCTGTCCAGCCGAGCGAGGAGCGGGACGCCTACCCCAGCGGGGCGACCGGGTGGGTGAGCGAGACGGTCGACCCGGGGAGCGTGGGGTGAGTGGCGGACGGCAGTGCGGCGCCCGTGGGAGGAACCAGCACGCCTAAATCGCAGGCGGGGGACAGGGAGGTACGAGCGTCGATGGAGAAGGCACTCTGGTACCTGCTCGCCGGGACGCGCGGCGGGGCAAACCGCGCGCGGCTCATCCGGTTGCTGGACGACCGGCCGCGCAACGCCAACCAGCTCGCCGAGGAACTCGACGTGGACTACAACACCGTGCGCCACCACCTCGACGTCCTGCTCGACCACGACGTGGTCGAGCGCGGCGGCGACGACTACGGTGCGATGTACTTCCTCACGGACCGGTTCGACCACCACCGCGAGGAGTTCGAGACCATAACCGACCAAATCGAGTGATACTATGGCGATGGGACCCTGGCTGACCGTTGCGACCGCCCTCGCGGGGCTGAACGCCCTGCTACTGGTGGCGCTCGGCGCCGTCTGGCTGCGTAACTACCGAACGTTCGGCACCACCCTCATCCTCGGCCTGCTCGCGTTCGCCGGGGTCATGCTGGTCGAGAACCTCGTCGCGATCTACTACTTCTTCGGCATGGGGATGCTCTACGCCAGCGACCCCGTCGCCCAGCAGTCAGTCGTCGTCCTCCGTGCCCTGCAGTTCCTCGCACTGCTCTTCCTGACGTACGTCACGATGCAGTGACCGGCCGGAGGTTTCGACGCCCCGACCGACCACGATTTCACGGCTGTTCGACCTTCTCCACGGAGGACTGAACGGGCGAGGCGCGCTCGCGTCCACTTCGGTCGTCTGAGCGGGCGACTATCCACGCGGTGCGAGGGGGTGGGCGCCTCGAAGCGAACGGCTCTGCCGTGAGCGGGCAGTGCCGAGAGCGCGGATATCCCGCCTGGTTCGAGAGAGCAAAGCTCTCTCGTCACTGAGCGAATCGAACATTCGCGAGGTCTGTGGGAGCTGTGCTCTCGCCCGATTTCGAAGATCTCCGATTTTCGGAGACAGCAACCGCGAGCGCGCCGAGAGTTTTCATCCCTTGCTGTCGTCTGCGGTCAAGACGAAAGCTAGCGAGCGTGTCACAGTCTCCCGATCCGCCTCTCCCCCGCGAGAAGAGACCCGAAACGGGATCTATTCGGCGTCGGCGGGCGTGTCGAAGTCGTGGAAGTGCTCGCCTCTCTCCTTGGTGAGGATGTTCAGCGCGGCGGCGGCGCCGTCGCCGGCCGAGATGATCGCCTGCCACTCCTCGGCGCGGACCATCGCGCCGGTGGCATAGGCGTCCGCGACCGAGGTCTCCATGTCCACGTCCACGTCGACGGTGTCCTCGTCAGTGAACGCACAGCCCAGCTGTTCGGCCAGATCGCGGTCCGCGCCCGTCGCGAGCACGAGGTAGTCGGCGGCGAGGTCGTCGTCCTCGGTGACGACGCGGAAGCCGTCGCCGTCCTGCTCGACAGTCTGGACCTCCTCGCCCTGGCGGCGGTCGACGCCGAAGGAGTCGACCTGCTCGCGGGCGTCCTCGAGGAAGGCCGTCCCGTCCTCGCTCTCGATGCCGAGGTAGTTGAACAGGTGGGCCTTGTGCATCCAGGTCTCGTCCGTGTCGAAGACGACGGTGTCGAGGTCGTTCTTCGCGGTGAACAGTGCGGCGCTCAGGCCGGCGGGACCCCCGCCGACGACAGCTACGTCTGTCATACGTGCACAATGTACGGCCGACGGGAAAGTCGTTGGCCTACCCGGGGTCGGTTTCCGGAACTCCCACCGAACAGCGGCGACGCGCGCTCACTCGAGCAGTTCCTTCGTCCTCCGGTGGCGGTAGCGGAACATCGGCTCGAAGCCGACCCGCCCGATAGGGCCCAGCAGCCCCCGCACGACGGGGAGTTCGTACTCGACGTGGTCGTGGACGCGGGTGCCGCCCTCGACCGCCTCGAAGGAGTGGGTATGGACCCACTCCGGGAACGGTCCCTGTCGCATCTCGTCGCGGAAGAACGCCTGGCCGTCGCCCTCCTCGCGGGCGACGATGGCCGAGACCCAGCGCTGGCGCGGCGCGACGCCGAACGGCGCGACAGTCGTCTCGACCTCCGACCCCGTCTCCAGCACCTCGGGGTCGGGTTCGCCGTCGGGGCCGACCGACGACTCGATCCGGAGGTGCATCCAGTCGGGCGTCAGCGCCTCCAGGCCCTCGGCTCGCGAGTGAAACTTCCAGACCTCCTCGAACGGCGCGTCGACGACCGTCTCCCGCTCGTAGACCGGCATACCCGTCGGTTGGTCCCCGGGCCGTAAAACCGGCGTGTCCAACGAGTGTGGTCCGGCGGTCGCGCGGGCGGACCCTCGCGGCCGTCTCCGCGAGCGCTACGGCCAGACACCGGCCTGTTCGCTGGCGCGCAGCACGCGCTCGATGGCGACGACGTAGGCGGCGGTCCGGAAGTTCGGCAGGTCGCGGTCCTCGTAGGCCGAGGTCAGCCGGTCGAAGGCGTCGACGATGACGGTCTCCAGTTCGTCGTTGACCCGCTGCTCGGGCCAGTAGAAGCGCTGGCGATTCTGCACCCACTCGAAATAGGAGACGGTGACGCCGCCGGCGTTGGCGAGGATGTCGGGGAGGACGTGTACGTCCCGCTCGGTGAGCACGTCGTCGGCGTCCGGCGTCAGCGGGCCGTTGGCGGCCTCGACGACCACGTCGGCCTGCACGTCTGCGGCGAGGTCGCCGTCGATGGCGTTCTCCAGCGCCGCCGGGACGAGCAGGTCGACATCCAGCGTCAGTAGCTCCTCGTTCGAGAGCGTCTCGGGCGCGTCGTAGTCGGTCACTTCGCCAGTCTCGTCCTTCCGAGCCTTGGCCGCCCGGGTGTCCAGCCCGTCGGGGTCGTAGGCGGCACCCCCGGAGTCCGAGACGGCGACGACGCTGGCGCTCAGGTCCTCGAGCAGCTTCGCCGCCACCGAACCGGCGTTGCCGTAGCCCTGGACGGCGACGGTCGCGCCCTCCACGTCCTTGTCGAGGTAGTCGAACGCCTCGCGAGCGGTGAGCATCACCGACCGGCCGGTCGCCTCGACGCGCCCCGCCGATCCGCCGCTGTCGGGCGCCTTGCCGGTGACGACGCCGGGTTCCGTGGTGTTCTCCAGCGTCTCGTAGGTGTCCTTGATCCAGTTCATCTCCCGCTGGCCCGTGTTCACGTCGGGGGCCGGGATGTCCCTGTCCTCGCCGACGATGGGGCGCAGCTCCGTCGCAAACGCACGCGTGAGCCGTTCGAGTTCGGCGGGCGAGTAGTCGTCGGGGTCGACGACGATACCGCCCTTGCCGCCGCCGTAGGGGATGTCGACGACCGCACACTTGTAGGCCATCCAGCCCGACAGCGCCTTGACCTCGTCGCGGGACACCTCGGGGTGGTAGCGGATGCCGCCCTTGTAGGGCCCGCGGGCGCCGTTGAACTGCGAGCGGTAGGCGCGGAACACCGCGACCGACCCGTCGTCGAGTTCGACCGAGAGGTTCGTCTCCAGCACGCGCTCGGGGCGTTTGATCCGCTCTAGCGTGCCGGGATCGATGTCGAGGTGAGCGGCGGCGTCGTCGACCTGCTCCCGGAGACTCTCGAAGGGGTTAGTATCGTCGGACATGCGTCAGATATAGGTCAGCGCGGGGATAAGAATTCGGCCCGCGGTCACTCCACACGGTCGACCGCTCGCTCGCGGACACCGGTCGACCGCTCTCGCACCCTCGTTTGCCGATCGCTCGCTCCTTCCGGCCACCTCACTCGCGGACGCCGGCCGCTCGCGCCCGCGCCATCACCCGCTCGGCCTGCGCGACCAGCGGCGCGTCGACCATCTCGCCGTCGACGGCGAAGACGCCGCGGCCCTCGGCGTCGGCGTCCTCCTTCGCGGCCAGCACCCGCTCGGCCCACTCGACGCGCTCGGGGTCGGGGGTGAACGTCTCGTTGATCGGCCCGACCTGCGCGGGATGGATCGCGAGTTTCCCGTCGTAGCCGAGTTCGAGCGCGAACTCCGTGTCGGCGCGCAGGCCCGCCTCGTCCTCGAAGTCGGTGTACACCGTGTCGACCGCGTCGACGCCCGCCGCGGCCGCCGCGAGGACGACGTGCTCCCGGGCGTGGAGCACCTCCGTCCCCTCCTCGGTCCGGGTCGCCCCGATGTCGGCGGCCAGGTCCTCGGCGCCGAACACCAGCGCGTCGGTGGGTTCGGCGGCCGCGACCGCCTCGGCGTGGAGGACGCCCGCCGCGGTCTCGACCAGCGCGAGGACCGGCGGGTCGGCGTCGCGTTCGGCGGCCAGGTCCGCCAGGTCGGTCACGTCGTCGGCCGACTCGGCCTTCGGCAGGACGAGCGCGTCGAGGGCGGCCCGCGCGTCGCCCGCCAGTATCGCGTCGAGGTCGTCGGCCGCGCCCCGGCCGGGCGGCCGGACGCGCACGCACACCTCCGGGTCGGCGCCGGGGTCGAGGTCGGCGAGGGCCCCCTGCACGGCCGCGCCGGCCTCGCCCTTCCTGTCCGGCGCCACGGCGTCTTCGAGGTCGAAGACGACGGCGTCGGCGCCGGTCGTCGGTGCCTTCCGCATGAGCTCCGGCCGGTCGCCCGGCGCGAACAGGACGCTCCGGCGTGCCATGTGATCGGGTGGGTCGGCCAGCGATTTGTAACTACGGGGAGGGTGGGTCCCTGGCTGGCGAGACGTGTCGCACGGATCCCCCTGTCTCGCCTGGGGGAGCGCCGCGACCGCCACAGATCGATACCAGTTCCGACCCTCGCGCCGGCGTGAGATTCGTCTGACCGACCCAGTCTACAGTAGTTTTATCTGACAGACTGCGTACAGTCGCCGGTAGGTCCGAGTCATCGATGGACGAGTCCGAGGAACCGCCGCGCGAGTCCGAGACCCGAAGTCAGCCCGGGGTGAGCGGCGAGGAGCTGGAGGTCCTGCTGCACACCCACGAGCAGCTTCGCGAGGAAATACGCAGTCACGGGAAGCGAAAGAGCAGGCGCTTCGTCGCGACGTTCACCGTCACGGGCGTGGTCGTCGGCTACGTGTTCGCCAGGGGCGGGGACCTCCGGCTGGTCGCGCTCCTCCCGCTGGTGTTGGCGTTCCAGTATCTGTCACATATCTCTGCGCAGACGTACGTGACAGAACTGGCCGGCATCGTCGGCCGAATCGAGAAACAGATTGACTACCCTGGCGTCGAGTACGAGTCCTACTACGGGACCCTCGACACGGGAACCCATCCGCTCAGAAGCTATCTCGGCGGCGACGAGCAGCCGACCCCGGCCAACGACCACGTCGACCACGGACTCCGGCTGATAGCCAAGCTCAGTTACGTCGTCGCCTGTTGGGCCGGGCTGGCCGCGTTCTGGCTCGACGGGCTCCGTAACACCGGGCTGTCGACTACCATCGCGACCCACACAGTGACGAGAGCCGGCATCGTAGTGGCTCTCGCTCTCGTGTACGGCCTCCTGGGGAGACGGGTGATGAAAGCCTACGAGGCGTACAACAGAGAGCGCGATATCGAAGCCGACCTCTTCGAGGTGTTCCCCACAGAGGCTTACGAGGGCGTGGCTACCGCTCGCCGGAAGATGCGTCGGGACGAATAGGTCGTCCGTCCCGCGACAGGGAACCGCTACCGAATTATTAACCGCCGTCGCGCCGACCCTCCGGGTATGCCCGGGCGCTACTACGAGGAGTTCGAGGTGGGCGAGACGATCGTCCACGACAAGCGCCGCACGGTCTCGGAGGCGGACAACCAGCGTTTCTGCGACCTGACGATGAACCAGCAGCCGCTGCACCTGGACGCCGCGTTCGCCGCCGACACGCAGTTCGGCGAGCGCGTCGTCAACGGCCTCTACACGATGAGCCTCGCGGTGGGGCTGTCGATCCCGGAGACCACCGACGGGACCATCGTCGCGAACCTCTCGTACGACGGCGTCGAGCACCCGGCGCCGGTGTTCCACGGGGACACGCTCCGCGCCGAGTCGACGGTGACGGACAGACGCGAGACGAGCGACGGCGAGCGCGGCGTCGTGACGATGCACGTCGAGGCTTACCGCGTCGAGGACGGCGCGGACACGCTCGTCTGCGAGTTCGACCGGACGGTGCTGGCGGAGAAGCGACCGGGCGAACAGTGACCTGACGAGCGGCGACTAGACGAGCGGTGACCGGACGAGCAGTGACTGCGGAGCGTCGGGAAAACCGGACGGGGAGCGTGTCCCTCTGTGGAGAGTTGGGGGGAGCCGCCGGGACGGATCCCACGGCCGTCCCGGTCGTCCGGACACGACCCCGTCGGTCAGGCGGTCGCGAGCGCGACCGAGTTGACGAGGACGGTCGCCGTCCACGGGAGCGCGAGCCCCAGTGCGATGGCCGTCCCGTACCGCGGGCGGAGCGCCCGGAGCGCGCCGGCCCCGCAGACGACCAGGAGCTTCGCCGCGCCGAGCGCGGCGACCCCCAGGCCGCCGATGGCCCAGCGCATCACCGGGTTGCCCTCCGAGAGCCCCATCGACAGTCCCAGCCACGTGGTGTACACGTCGAGTGCCACCGACGCGACGACGACTACCCACAGCGCTCGCTCGACGGCCCGGCCGTCGGCCGCGACGCCGAGCAGGTCGTCGATCCCCCGCAGTCTGTCCGTACTCGCCAGTAGTGTGCCGCGCATCGTACCCACCGCACGCCACCCCCCACCCAGAGGGGTGGATCGTGCGTGTGGGTGCTCGTCACAGCCCGTAAAAAAAGGATCGCTTCGGGCCACACTCACGCCGCCGACTGGGACGGGTGCGCGCGACAGGAACGAAACAGGGGAGCGGCCGGGGCGCCACGTCGTCGGGGCCTCGGGCGGCCCCGCTGTCACGGCGGTGCCGGGAACACGGAAGCGGCCCGCTGTCACAGCGACGCCAGGAGCGCGGCGTTGAACAGGACCGCGAGCACCCACGGGACGGCCAGCCCGAGCGGCGCGACGATGGCGTACTCGGGCCAGAGGACGCGGAAGAGGAGCGCGACGGCGACGGCGCCGGCCTTCGCGAGGCCGAGCGCCGCCAGGCCGACCGTCTCGAGCGCCTGTCGCATGAACGGGTTGCGCTCGACGAGACCGATCGAGAGGCCGTACGCGGTCAGGACGATATCGAGCACCAGCGCCCAGCAGACGAGCACCCACAGCAGCAGTTCCAGGTCGGACACGGAACCCGGGACGGCGCCGAGGGGCTCGTCGAGGGCCGACGAGTCGATGGCGGTCGGATCGGTCGTGGCGAGCGGCATGTGTGGAGTCGCGACGGGTCGGTCGGTCGCCGGGGGCACGTCGAACCGCCCACCCGCCGTTTGCTACCGGGAGCGACACGCCCAAGAGTATACGTCGCTTATGCGCCCTATCGCCCGGTATCGAGGGATTACCGTCTCGCCGCCGCTGTCGAAGCCGCAGGGACAACGAGCGGGGCTATACGCCGCCGCCAGCACGTTTACGGTGGTCCGGTCCCACCGGAACGTATGGATTACGAGGTCGACGTGCGGAAACTCGAACTCTTCAACGAGATGGCCAGGGAGGGGGCGGCCACCGTCTCCGACCACCTCAACCAGCTCTCCGGGCTCGACACCGAGATCGAGGTCTCGAAGATCAACTTCCTCGACATGGCGGACGTGCGGACCCACCTGGGGGAGCACGAACAGGTCGGCATCTACGTCGAACTGACCGAACCGCCGTACGGCTACGTCCTCTTCGTGCTCGAACCCGCCGGGAGCAAGCGGCTCGCCAGTGGCATGGTCGGTGACATGGGAAGCGGCGAGGCCGCTGACGGCTTCTTCACCGAGATGGAACGGTCGGCGATGCAGGAGATCGGCAACATCATGACGAGCGGCTTCATCGACGGCTGGGCGAACGTCCTCGACACCACCATCGACATGTCGACGCCCTCCTTCGTCTTCGGCCCCGCCAGCGACATCGTCGACGAGATGGGCGGCTGGCCCGACGAGGAGATCGCCTTCGTGATCGATTCGCACATCGTCGCCACCGACGCCGACGTGGCGGTCACCGTCTACACCTTCCCGCAGCTCGCCGACCTCGTCGAACTGATCCAGAACATCGACGTGACCACCGACGTGGGCGCCGACACCGCCGCCTCCGACGTGCTCTGACCGGTCGAACGATGAGTTCCGACAAGGAGACCCTCCGCCAGACCGTCTGGGACGACCTCGAAGACAGCGGCGAGGCGCGGTTCCCCTTCCCGCCCCACGGCCGCATCCCCAACTTCGCCGGGGCCGACCGGGCGGCCGAGCGGCTGGCCGACCTGCCGGAGTGGGCCGACGCCGACACCCTCAAGGCCAACCCCGACGCGCCGCAGTTGCCCGCCCGCCGCGGGGCCCTCGACGCGGGGAAGACCGCCTACATGGCCGTCCCGCGGTTGCGCGACGAGCGCTGTTTCTACAGCCTCGACCCCGCCGACCTCGACGACCCCGACGCCGCCGCAACGGTCTCGGGCGTCGACGCCCACGCCGAGCAGGTCGGCCCCGACGCCGTCGACCGGGTCGCCCTCGTCCTCGTCGGGAGCGTCGCCGTCTCCCCCGCCGGCGCCCGCGTCGGCAAGGGCGAGGGCTACAGCGACCTGGAGTTCGCCGTCCTCGCCGAGCTTGGACTGGTCGACGCCGACACGACCGTCGTCACGACGGTCCACGAGAGCCAGGTCCGCGAGGGGATCGAGCCCGACGCCCACGACGTGCCCGTCGACGTGGTCGTCACCCCCGATCGGACGATCCGGACCGACTCGCCGTTCGAGCGGCCCGGCGGGGTCGACTGGACGGCGCTCTCCGAGGAGCGGATCGACGAGATCCCGGTGCTGGAGCGGTTTCGGCCCGATTGACCGTCCCCTTCGGGTTCCGGTCACTTCGTCAGCGAGTCGGTCTCGACGAGTTTCAGGGCGTTCGTCCCGGCCGCGGTGAGGACGGCGACGAGCGTCGCCAGCGTGAGCGCCCGGGAGGGCGGGAGCGAGAACACCCCGACCGCGACGGCGAGCACGACGAGGAAGGCGGCGCCGAACGCGCCGACGGCGACCGCGACGCGGCGCTGGCGGGCGGAGGCGTCCGCGCCGCTCCCGGCGACGACCAGCGCGGCGGCGGTCGCGCCCGCAACGAACCCGATCGGGGTCCCCACGAACAGCGAGAACTCGACCCACCGGAGCGCGACCTCGGTGACCGCGACCCCGACCGCGAGGAAGACCGCCAGCCCGGCCACGGCGGCCGCCGCGAGCGTGCGAGCGTGCATGCCCGTCGGTTCTCGCGGACGGGTGAAATAGCTCGGCCGGCACAGGACGGCGTTCGGTCTCGCGTGGAAGCGTGTCGGTTGTTTCCATCGGGATGGTGTGGGTGAGCCAGCGGCGACGACGGGTGTTGAACGCCCTCGCCGGCTCGCTAGCAGGAGACACTACCGCAGAGGACAGCAGGCGATGAAAGCCCTCGGCGCGCTCGCGGTCGCTGAGCGACATACCCTCGCGGCCGGAGACCGCTTCGGGTAGGGGTCGCTCAGGCGACTGAACTGCACGCGAGCGCGCCTCGCCCTTTCAGTCCGCCAGGGACCGCCCCGCACAGTACCGCACGGCACCGCAACCAACCCGCACAGCACCGCAGACAGCCACATACCTCCCCAGCCGATTGCGCTTCTCGGCCTGCGGCCTGCGATGCTCATCCCTCGCGCGACGCTGTCACGAGACGAGACTCGCGACAGCGCACGCCGACCGCACCGCAACAGCTGCCATCTGCACTGAACGTCAGTTCCGGCAGGGGCGCGGAGAATTTCGGTCGGGACGGAGTGACTCGGCCCTCACTCCTCGAAGGCGGATTCGGCGCCGGGCGGGAGGTCCTCGGGGCGCATGACGACGTTGCCCCGGCCGACGTCGACCTTGACGATGCTGTCCTCCTCTTCCATCGCCGAGAGGACGCGACTGACCTTCGACTTCGACCAGTCGGTCTCCTCGACGAGGTCGGCCTGGCGCATGCGCCCGTCGTGGTCGTCGAGCAGCGTGAACACGACCTCCTCGTCGGAGAGGAACTCGGTCGGCACCTCCTCGTCGGCGACCGACGGCTCCTCGGTCGTCCCGGCCCCGTCGCCGGAGACGGCGGCCGCGCCCGGTGCTTCGGGTCCGCCGGAATCACCGGATTCGTCCCCCGAAGCGCCGGTTCCGAACACCCGGCGGAGCCGCGCGAGCGGCGCGCGGCCGGACCACGCCAGCAGGGCGACCACCGCGATCCCGGCGACGGTCACGCCGACCAGGCCGGCGAGCGCGAGCGACAGCCGGTCGCCCACGGTGCTGACCTCCCTGGGGTCGGGGACGCCGTCGTCGTCCGTGTCGGGGTCGGTCGGGTCCGTCCCGTAGCGGTGGACCTCCGGACCGTCCTCGAGGCCGTCGCCGTCCGTGTCGGGGTTGGTCGGGTTGGTGTCGTAGGTGTGGACCTCGGCGCCGTCGTCGAGCCCGTCGTCGTCGGTGTCGGGGTCGGTCGGGTCCGTCTCGTAGCGGTCGACCTCGGCGCCGTCCTCCAGCCCGTCCTCGTCGGTGTCGACCTGGTTGGGGTCGGTCTCGTAGGTGTTGACCTCGAGGTTGTCGTCGAGCCCGTCCCCGTCCGTGTCGTTCTCCAGCGGGTTCGTCTCGTACTCGTTGATCTCGGCGCCGTCGTCGAGGCCGTCCCCGTCGCTGTCGGGGTCGGTCGGGTCGGTCTCGTAGGTGTTGACCTCCTGGCCGTCGCCGACGCCGTCGCCGTCCGTGTCGGCCTTGTTCGGGTTGGTCCCGAGTTCGAGTTCGCGCTGGTCGGCGAGGCCGTCGTCGTCCGTGTCGACCTTCGTCGGGTCGGTCTGGTAGCGCTCGACCTCGGCGCCGTCCTCCAGCCCGTCGTCGTCGGTATCGGGGTTCGTCGGCGAGGTCTCGTAGGTCTCGACCTCGGCGCCGTCGTCGAGCCCGTCGTCGTCCGTGTCGTTCGACCGGAGCGAGGTGCCCAGCGACGCCTCCCGCTCGTTGGTCAGGCCGTCGTCGTCGAGGTCGCCGCCCCGCGTGATGACGGTGACCGGGTAGGTCTCGGTGTCGAGCGGGGTCGACGCGTTGGGTGCCGTCACCGAGACGCGGAGCCGCTGCTCGCCGGTGCGGTTGGCCGGCCACGAGCCCGCGCCGACGGTGACGGTCCGGTTGTCGCCGGCCGCCACCGAGACGGACTGGCAGCCCAGCCGGCGGTCGTCGCTCGCGACGGCGACGCATGCCGACCCGCCGTCGAGGCCGCGCTCGCTCTCGACCCTGACGGCGAAGCGGTGCGCCCCGGACTGCCAGAGCGTGAGGTCGTCGCCGAGGGCGTCGACGGAGCCGTCGCCCTCGTACGTTGTCTCCGTGATCCGCGCGTCCGCCTGTGAGGCACCGACTGGCGTCTCGGAGGCCACCGGGGCGAGCGGTGTCGCGGTACCGGCCAGTAAGAGCACCGCGAGGGCCCAGACGTGGACGTTCCGTACCATGGAGTCGTGGATCGTGTGCCGTCGCCGCCGTGGCCGGCCGCTCCCGCGTCCCGCGCACGTGCGGGCGGGAGTGCTATCTGTATGGTTTCGGGCGTTAGGAACCTTACGCCCCCGTCTCAAGGGTATGGTCACCCTTCCGCGGACAGGCGTCGCTTTCCGGACGCCCGCCCGGCCGGCCGCGCCGGTAAGCCGTCGTTAGGAGAGCCGCCCGCCCCCGGTCGCGGCGTCCGCGTCGCCGCCGGACGGGCCGTCGACCCCCTCCCCCGTCCCCGCTCCCGTCTCCGAGTCGGACGCGGGGTCGTCGGTGACATCGGCGAGCACCCGGCCCGCGGAGTCGCGCCCGCTGCGGTCCGTCCACGGCTCGCTGACGGAGAGTTTCATCTCCTCGGAGAGCCGAACGGTCCCCGAGCGCGGTTCGTACGCGAGGACGCCGAAGTCGTCGAGCTTCGAGAGGTGCGCGCACCCGAGACGCCGACGGACGCGGTCGACGAGCTCCCCGTCGGCCGCGGCCGGTTCCTCGCGGCCCCGCCACCACCCCACGAGGTGGGCCGCGAGAACCTCCACCGACGACCGGCCGCCGGCCGACTGCAGGTGATAGAGGATCGCTCGCCGCTCCCAGTCCGAGAAGATGTCGTGCATGGTCCGGATGCCCGTCGAGTCGACCCGCCTGCTGTCCCGTGTCGCTCCCGTGCGCGTGTGCATGTGTGACATGATTCGTGACGGGGGATCCGGGCCGGCGCCGCCGACGCCGGTGGTCCACCTCGCCCCGTGTCCCTTCGAACGGCCGACAGTGCCAAAGAACCGCAAACACGTCCCGTCGGTTGCCACGGTTTACCACCGTTCCGTCGCGCCAGTTCCACCGAAACCGCCGCACACAGGCTGCCTGGGCCGGTCCTGTCGAACGGACCGAAACAGTCGAAACAGACGACCGTACGCTCGAAACACTCGAAACAATCAGATCTGGGACCGTTTCGACAGCGGCTCGACGTCGGGAACGACTATCCGTCGAAGGGAGACCGGCGACCCGGTGGACAGAGACGGGGACCGGGACAACGGAGACAGCCGGCGACCGCTAGTCGACGAGCGCGGCGAGCAGGTCGGCGGCCAGGTCCTTCTCCAGCGGGTCGTTGGCGTTGCCGCAGTGGGGCGACTGGACGCAGGCCGGACAGCCGGAGTCGCAGGGGCAGTCCCGGAGCATCCCCAGCGTCCGCTCCAGCAGGTCGACGACCGTCTCGTAGGCCCGCTCGGTCAGCCCGACGCCGCCGGGGTAGCCGTCGTAGACGAAGACCGTCGCGCAGTCGGTGTGCGGGTGCAGCGGCGTCGAGAGCCCGCCCACGTCCCGGCGGTCGCAGAGAAAGGACAGCGGGAACAGCGATATCATCCCGTGTTCGGCGGCGTGGATCGCCCCCGGGAACGCGTCGGGGTCGTCGCCCGCGACCCGGATATCGGTCTCGACCGCGTCCGGGACCGTGAAGTAGACGGCCTCGGTCTCCAGCGTCGTCTCGGGCAGGTCCAGCGACTCCCGACCGATCGGCTCGCCGCTCTGTCTGTCGTAGCGCTCGAACCCCGTGATCTGCTTGCGCATGCTCACGTCCGCGAACCGGACCGTCACCTCGGGGTTGGTGGGCAGCGTCTGCTCGCGCCGGTCGTCCTCGACAGTGATCGTCTTGTCGTGGAGCACCTGCGTGTAGTAGTCCGGGCGCACCGGCGCCAACTCCGCCACGTCCGCACGCAGGTCCAGGTCCACGACCTCGTAGTCCTGGCCCTGGTGGTGGTAGACGGCGCCCTCGTGGGCGTCCCGGAGCGCGTCGGCGAAGGGAAGCTCGGCGATCCGGTCCCCGTCGCGGCGGTCGCGCAGCTGGACCTCGCGGTCCCCGACGGTCCGCAGGCTCATCTCGTGCTGGGGGCTGCCCTCCCCCGAGTACAGCCAGCGCAGGCCCGCGTCGGTGTTCCGGCGGTCGAGGTCGCCGCTCTCGGTGAGGGCAGCCACCACGTCCGGGAACGGCTCGCCGAAGTGGCGGTCGTCGTCGGGCCGCAGCCACGTCTCGCGGGCGGCCGCGAGCGCGTGGTCCGGCAGGAGGTGTTCGTTCTCGGGGTTGGAGATGGCTTCCTCGGGCTCCTCGTCGAAGAAGTCGCGCGGGTGGGCCATCAGGTACTGGTCGAGCTGGTCCTCGCCGGCGACCATCGCGACGAGCGACGGGTCGGTCCCGCGGCCGGCGCGGCCGCCCTGCTGGAACGCGGCCATCCGCGTCCCGGGGTAGCCGTCGAGCAGGACCGCGTCGAGGCCGCCGATGTCGACGCCGAGTTCGAGCGCGTTCGTCGACCAGACCCCCCGGACCTCCCCGGAGTCGAGGCCGTCCTCGATCTCGCCGCGGCGCTCGTCGGTGAGCGCGGCCTGGTAGGCCTCGATCGACCGCGCGATGTCGTGCTCGCCGCGCTCGCGCAGGTCGCTCGCGCTGTCGGTCGCGTAGCGCTCCGCGACCTGCCGCGACTGCGTGAACACGACGGTCTGGTGGCCCTTCGTCACGAGGTCGACGAACAGCCGCTTGGTCTCGACGTGGTTCGAGCGCCGCCGGCCGCTCCCGAATCCCTCGCCCGCGTCGTACTCCGGCGGGTTCCAGAACAGCCAGTGGGTCGGCCCCGTCGCGCTCGTGTCCTCGTCGACGAGTTCGAACGAGTCGGGCGGCTGACCCGTGACCGTCGCGGCGTGGTCGACCGGATTGCCGATCGTCGCCGAGCAGCAGACCCAGTCGGGGTCGGCGTCGAACCGTTCGCAGAGCCGGGCCAGCCGGCGGAAGACCAGCGAGACGTGGCTGCCGAACACGCCGCGGTACTCGTGGACCTCGTCGACCACGACGGTCTCCAGGCGCTCGAAGAACCAGTCCCACAGCCGGTGGCCGTGGGGCATGATCCCGTAGTGGAGCATGTCCGGCGTCGTCAGCAGGACCGTCGGCTGCCTGTCGCGGATATCTTCCTTCTCCGTCCTGTCCTGGCGGCCGGTGTACTGCGCGACGGAGACGCCCGAGGCGAAGCCGAGGCCGTGCGCGAGGTCGGAGAGCGTCTCCTCCTGGTCGTTGATGAGCGCGACCTGCGGGGCGATATAGAGGGTCGTCGCCCGCTCGTCGAGCGCCCGCTCGAAGGCCGGGACCGTGTAGCCGACCGACTTCCCGCTGGCGGTCGGCGTCGCGAGGACGACGTTGTCACCCTCCCGAACGGCCGAGACGGCCCGCGCCTGGTGGTCGTACAGCCGGTCGATCCCCTTCGATTCGAGCGCGCTCGCCAGCCGCGAGTCCAGCTCCACGTCGCCGAAGGTCGCCTCGTGACCGGGCGTCGTCCGCCGCTCGGTGATCTGGCCCTCGTAGTACGGGCGGCCCTGCAGCCAGCGGATCGTCTCGTCCACGTTGCTCCCCTCTCGGCAGCGACGCGGGAAATCCGTTGCGCCTCACGCGTTCCTGTCCGCGGGACGCGTCTCGCGAGAACGAAACTAGCGCGGTGGCGGGGCGGAGGGGAACGGGCCCTTACCGCCCGATCACTCCCCCGTCCGGAGCTTGTTGCCCGCGAGGACGACCATCGAGAGGCCCATCATCGCGAAGAAGGGCACGGGGAACAGCGGCGACCGGGACATCGTCTCCAGCGCGGTGGCGTCGCCGGCCGCCATGTTACCCGCACCGCCGTCGGGCGTCGCGGTCGGGGTCGCGGTCGGCGTCGGCGTGTCCACGTCGGCGTTGTCGGGGAACGCCTTGGCGGCGCCGTCGTCGAGTTCACCGGCCGTGAACCGGAGGTCGGCCTGGCCCGCCGCGCAGGGCTCGCTCGCCGAGCGCTCGCCGGTCACTTCGGTCCCCTGGCCGGCCTCGATCTCTCCAGGGCTGCCGGAGACCTCGTAGAGGGCGCCGCCGGCCTGGTGGACGACCGAGACCGGCGCGGGACCGCTCCCGCCCTCGTCGTACTCGGCCGCGACCGGCTCGCCGTCAACCTCCGCCACGTCCGAGAAGATGATCACCCGCCGCTCGGTCTGGTCCGAGGGGAAACAGAACGCGACGAAGTCGATCGTCTCCTCGGCCGGCTCCGGCGTGGCAGTCGGCGTCTCGGTTCCCGGCGCCGCCGTCGGAGTCGCGGTCGGGGTCTCCGTTCCGGGCGTCGCGGTCGGCGTCTCGGTGTCATCCGGCGTCTCCGTGCCCGGTGGCACCTCGGTCCCGTCCGGGGTCCCCGTTTCGGGCACCTCGGTCGGCGTTGCGGTGGGGGTCGGCGTCGACGTGTCGGTGGGCGTGGCCGTCGGCGTCTCGGTCGGCGTCGGGGTAGCCGTTTCCGTCGCCGTCGCCGTCTCAGTGGGCGTTGCCGTTTCGGTCGGCGTGGCCGTCGGCGTTTCGGTCGGCGTCGGGGTTTCCGTCGGCGTTTCGGTCGGCGTCGGGGTTTCCGTCGGCGTTTCGGTCGGCGTCGGCGTCTCCGTCGGCTCGACGGCTTCGCAGCCGCTGAGAGCGACGTAGGCCGCGCCCGCGTTCGTGCGGTTCAGCGAGTCGTTGTACGGGGCACCGACGACCACGTCGGCGAAGCCGTCGCCGTCGAAGTCGCCGGCACCGACCGAGTAGCCGGCGCGGTCGCCGTCGGCCGCGCCGAGGAACGCCGTCGACGCGTCGGAGAGGTTCGCCTCCGCCGGGAGCGACTCGTCGCCGGCGACCAGGTACGCGGTCCCGGCGTTCGGCGCGGTCGAGTCGTTCAGCGGCGCGCCGACCAGCACGTCCGCGACGCCGTCGCAGGTGGCGCCGTCGGCGCCGGTGTCGGCGACCGACCAGCCGGCCCGGTCGAACGGTTCGGCGCCCGCCAGCCGAACGTCGGCCCCGGCGAGCGACGACTCGCGGGCCTCGTCGCCGTCTTCAGCCTCGTCTCCGCTGTCGTCGGACTCGTCGCTGTCGCCGGACTCGGCGAAGTCGTCGTCACCGTAGACGACGTAGGCCGCGCCCGCGTTCGTGCGGTTGCGCGAGTCGTTGTACGGCGCGCCGACGACGAGGTCGGCGACGCTGTCGTTGTTCACGTCGCCCGCGGTCGAGACGGCGTAGCCGGCCCGGTCGCGCTCCGACTCCCCGACGAAGGTGGCCGTGGCGTCCGACAGCGAGACCGCCCCCTCGCTGGAGCCGTTCACGACGTAGGCCGCCCCGGACTGGTTGATCCACTCCTCGTCGGCGTCCTCGGGGGCGCTGGCGTTGTACCGCGGCGCGCCGACGACCACGTCGGCGGCGCCGTCGTCGTCGAAATCACCGGCCGGCGCGACCGCCCAGCCGGCGCGGCTCCCCGCGCGCTCGCCGACGAACGTCGCGTCGGCGTCGGAGAGGTTCACCTCGCCCGGAGCGTCTTCCACCTCGTCGGCGGCGTCGGCGATCGACTCGCCGTCGACGACGTAGGCCGCGCCGGCGTCGCTCCCCTCGTCGGTGTCGACACCGGGCGCGCCGACCAGGACGGCGCTCGCGTTCGCGGCGCCGGCCTCGTCGCTGTCGTCAGCGTCGTCGGCCTCGTCGCTGTCGTCAGCGTCGTCGGCCTCATCGCTGTCATCAGCGTCGTCGGCCTCGTCGCTGTCGTCAGCGTCGCTCGGGTTCCCGTCACTCGCGTTCGCCCGGAGCGCCGACACGTCGTAGCCGGCGAGGGCGTTGGCCCCGGCGCCGGTCAGCACCGCGTCGGCGTCGGTGAGGTTCATCGTCGCCGGCATCGACTCGTTGCCGTAGACGACGTAGGCCGCGCCCGCGTTGGGCGCGGTGCTGTCGTTGTACGGCGCGCCGACGACCACGTCGGCGTAGCCGTCGCCGTTCACGTCGCCGGCGGTCGAGACCGACCAGCCCGCCAGGTCGTTGTTGTCGGCGCCGCGCAGTACCACGTCGGCCCGGCTGAGGTTCACCGACGACTCGTCGACCGGACCGTAGACGATGTAGGCCGCGCCGGTGTTCGGTCCCGCCGACGCGTTGCGCGGGGCACCGACGATCAGGTCCTCGATCCCGTCGCCGTTCACGTCCCCGGCCGACGCGACCGACCAGCCGGCCGTGTCGTTGGCCGCCTCACCGTGGAGGGTCGCGTTCGCGGACGAGAGGTTCACCGACGGTGGGTAGGCGTCGGGCGACTCCTGTACCTCCTGGGCGTGTACTCCCGGGGCGTCCTCGCCGTCGTCGGTCCCGGCGACCAGCCCGGCCGCGCCGACGGCGACTGTGCTCCCGAGCAACACCACTGCGACGACCAGGAGAGTCCGTCCCCGTGTCGATCCGCCTCCGAGTACCGACTCGAACATGGTGCCGGCCACGGATACCGCGGTCGTTGTTATTCGGAGACCACTCCGAGTAACGCGGCGACCACTCCGAGTAACCGCGGGCCGGCGCCGCGACAACCTCTCGTTACCCGCGGAGTGAGCGGTCGCTCACCCCGCAGAGACTGCCCGACCCCTCGACCGAGTGACGGCCCGGGGGTGTGCCCGGACGGACGCCGTCCGGCCCATCGGTAGGGCGAGCCACGGCGCGAAAAAGCCGATATTTGTCGCCGCCGTCCAGCGATTCCAGTGGCAACCGTCGACCCGTCGGCGACGCGGGGACCGGTCGACAGCCCCGGTCTCGCGCCGGCCGGCGCGGGCACCTGTCAGCGCTACCCGAATCGGTGGACTGCTCGGCACCGATACCGCCGGGGAGCACGGGCGGTCCCGGTCAGACCGAACTGCGGTCGTAGCCGCCGTCGATGGTGACGATCTCGCCGGTGGTGAACGAGGCGGCGTCGCTGGCGAGGTAGAGCGCGGCGCCGCTGATCTCGTCGGGGGTCGCCACGCGGTCCATCGGCGTCCGCTCGTCGACGCCCTCGCGGAACTCGGAGCCGTCCTCCAGTTTCGGGCCGGCGAGTTCGGTCTTGACGAAGCCGGGGGCGATGGCGTTGACTCGCACCTCGGGCGCGAGGTCGGCGGCCGCCGCGCGGGTGAGCCCGTCCAGGCCGGCCTTCGCGGAGACGTAGCTCGGCCGGGCCTCCCGGGACTGGCGGGCCGACATCGAGGAGATGTTGATGATGCTGCCCTCGTCCATGGCGGCGCCGAACTCGCGGATCGCCCGGAACGCGCCCGTCAGGAGCACGTCGATGTCCTGGGCCCACTCCTCGTCGCTCATCTCCGTGACCGGCGTCGTCGCGACCGAGCCCTGGGAGGTGACGAGCGTGTCGATCTCGCCGAGCGCCTCCTCGACGGTCTCCCGGAGGTTCTCGATGGAGTCGGGGTCGCGGACGTTGCAGGTCACCTCGACCGTCTCGGCGCCCAGGTCCCGCAGTTCCGCGGCGGCCTCGGCGACCGATTCTTCCGAGCGGCTGGTCGCGACCACGTCCGCCCCGTCGCGGGCGAACGCCCGGGCGATCTCCAGCCCGATGCCGCTCGTGCCGCCGATGACCACCGCGTTCTGCCCCTCGACGCTGATGCCGTCTGCGTTCTCCGTCATGGTACCAGGAGCCCCCGCTCGACGGGAGTCGGTTTCGGTTCGGGTCCGTCACTCCACTGAGTAGGCGTCGACCTTCGCGACGGCGTGGCGGTAGGCCCGCCAGGAGACGGCGGCCGCGAAGACCGCGGTCACGCAGACGCCGGCGGCGACGGTCACCGGGTCGACCGCGGCCGGTCGGGCGTAGGCCCCGAGGGTGCCGAGCCCCGGTGCGCCGACGAGGATCATCCCGAGGGTGTAGGCCGCGGAGGCGGACTTGTTCGGGATCTGTACGTCCTCGCCGAGCAGCCCCTCGTCGCCGGGCGGGTAGTGGACGCCGACGGCGAGCGAGACGAGCGGCGCGGCGACCGCCAGGGCGACGGCGAACACGCCGACGGCGGCGACGACCAGTGGCGAGCGGACGCCGGCGCCGATGGCGGTGCCCAGCGCGGCGCCGACGAGCAGCGGCATCGCGGGGAGGACGACGGCGTAGGCCTTCGCGCGGACGAACGTCGCCCCGGAGACGCCGGCGGTGAGCAGGGCGGGCAGGGCGTCGCCCTCGGTACCCAGCGGGTTGAGCGTGAAGCCGCTGCCGGCGGCCAGCGCGCCGGTAAAGGCGACGAGGGGCGCGTACATCGCGGCGCCGAAGGGGCCGCTGTAGACCAGCTGTTCGGCCGTGACGAGCCCGACGAAGATAGCCGGGTAGACGTACCACAGCGTCTTCGGCGTGCGCTTCGTCCGGCGCCAGGTCGTCTCGACGAGCGCGGCGGTCGGCCGCGGGACGACCGACGCGAGCACGTCCCTGACGGGTGTCGCCGTCGCCGGCGGCGCCCCGGCCTCGTCACCCCCGTCGTCGATCGGGCGGTCGCCGTACCAGACGGCCTCGGCGAGGCGGACCGTGGCCGCCAGCGACGCGAACAGGAGGCCGACGCTCCCGAGGAGGAACCCGCCGGCGCGGGGGAGCGAGGCGCCGGCGCCGGGGACGGTCACGAGCAGCAGGTCCCCGGCCCACGACAGCGGCGTCGGCGCCAGCGCGGCGCCGACCGCCTCGCGGGTGAACAGGACGAGGTAGAACAGCCCGAGCATCCCGACCCCGAGGCTGAACCGGGCGTTGTTCGAGAGCCCGTAGCCGTCGAGCACCCACCGCGCGGCGAAGCCCACGGGGGCGGTCGCGACGCCGGCGACGACGAACAGCCAGAGGCTGCCCGCGACCAGCGAGACGGCCGCGACCGGCTCGCCGGCGCCGAGGGAGAAGGCGACCGCGCCGGCGAGCGCCACCGGCCAGAACAGCGCCGTCCAGACGGCGGTCTGGCGCGCGACGCTCCCGACGGCGACCGCGCGGGTGTCCGTCGCCGTCAGGAAGGCCACGTAGCGGTCCTTGAACTCGCTGTTGCCGCCCGCGGCGCCGAGCACGCCCATCAGCGCGAGCAGGACGAGCCCCGCCAGCACCGCCCCGCGGAGGCGGGTCACGACCGGCGCGACCTCGCCGGCGGCGAACCGCCGGCCCAGGTCGTAGGCGCCCGGCCCGACGAGGCCGGAGACCTGCAGCCCGAAGAACGCCGGGATGAGCAGGAAGAAGGCCGTCATCCGCGCCGACTCGCGGACCTTCCGGTAGGTCTGGCGGAGGGCCGTCCGCGCGACGACGACGGCCGGGTCGGTCATGGCGACTCGCGCAGGCGGACCGCCACGTCGTCGCTCGTCAACTCGACGAAGGCGTCCTCCAGCGTGTCACCGTCGCGGGCGGCGACCAGCCGTTCGGGGTCGTCCTCGGCGAGCAGCCGCCCGTCCGAGAGCAGGCCGACGGTGTCGGCCAGTTCGTCGACCACCGAGAGCACGTGCGTCGACAGGAAGACGGCCGTCCCGTCGTCGCGCAGCTCGACGAGCAGTTCCTTGAGCGTCCGCGCGGCGTTGGGGTCGAGCCCGCTGGTCGGCTCGTCCAGGAAGAGCACGTCGGGCTCGTGGACGACGGCCTGAATCACGCTGGTCTTCTGTTTCATCCCCTTCGAGTAGCTCTGGATGCGGTCGTCGGCGGCGGCCAGCCCGAACCGGTCGAACAGGGCGTCGACCCGCTCGCGGGCCCGTTCGGGGTCGAGCCCGCGCACGTCGGCCACCGCCGAGAGCTGCTCGCGGGCGGTGAGCTTCTCGTACAGCGGCGGCGTGTCGGGGACGTAGCCGATCCGCTCGCCGAGCCGGTCGCGGTCGCGCACGTCGACGCCGGCGACGGTCGCGGTCCCGTCGCTGGGGCGGGTCAGCCCGGTCAGCAGCCGCATCGTGGTCGTCTTGCCGGCGCCGTTGGGGCCGAGGAAGCCGTAGATAGTCCCCGACTCGACGGTCAGGTCCAGCCCCTCGACGGCGGCGACCGACCCGTAGCGCTTCGTGAGCCCGTCGGTCTCGATGGCTGCCACTGCCGGGTGTAGGGGACAGCGCCGCGGTAAGTGTTCCGGTGGATCGAGTTCCCGCCGCTCCGAGGCGCCGCGAGAGCCCCGTCAGTGCGGGGGGACGGCCGACTCGGGCAGGGTGGGGTGCCAGCGGACGCCCTCGGGTGTCGTATCGTCGGTTGTGTCGCCGGCGGGGTCGCCGTCCGTCCCGGTTCCCCGGGTCGTCCCTTCCGCCGACGTGGCTCCGGTCGCCGCCGAGCCCTCCGTCTCGGCGACGAAGACGGCGATCAGGCGGTAGACCGGCGGCCGCTCGGGGTCGTCCTCGTCGCGGACGCCGAGGATCGTCACGCGCGCGAGGTCGGTCAGCGAACAGTCGACCCCCGTGGCCTCGCGGATCGCGGCCTCGGTCCCGGGGACGACGCGCTCGTCGGTCGCCGGTTCGCCGTGGGGGACGGCCCACTCGCCGTCGCGCTCGACCAGCAGCACGTCCTCGCTGTCGTTGTACAGCTGGACGTACGCGTCGACGATCCCGTCCTCGCAGCGGTCGCCCGCCCGCTCGTAGGCGTCGCTCGCCACCGCGAGCGTCGTCTGGTTGACCGGGAATCCGCTGTACTCGTCCTCCAGCGCGACCAGCCGCTCCTCCACCCTGTCCCGGGAGACCTCGGCCACGGCCATCGTCCGCACCAGCGCCCACTCCACCATAAACCCGTTCCTTCGTTCAGGGCTCGCGAGCGGGTCGCCGGCCGCCTCGGTCACTCGCCCGCCGGGTACGGCCGGTCGGCGACCTCGGGGTACAGCACCGTCTCCGGCGGCTCCGCGGCCCACTGGACGGCGGCGATCTCTCCCTCCCGTGGCCGCGGCTCGCCGCCCGCGTGCTCCCCGTCGAAGATCACGATGAGGCTGGCCAGTGCCGGCCGCTCGGGGTCCGTCCGGTCGACGAGTTCGAGGACGTGCGCCTCGCGGACGCCCGCGATCGTCGCCTCGACGGCGGTCTCCTCGCGGACCTCCCGGCAGGCGGCCGCCTCGAAGGACTCGCCGGCCTCGCGCTTGCCGCCGGGGTCCGCCCACCCATCGTCGCCCTCGTTGCGGACGAGCAGCACCTCGCCGGCGTCGTTCGTGACCCAGATCCCGGCGCCGCCGTTGGCCCCGGCGGCGATCCGCTCGCGGTCGCGCTCGTAGGCGTCGGGCGCGAGTTCCCAGCGCTTTTCCACACGCTCGAAGCCGTCGCCGCGCTCGCGCAGGTCTGCCAGCCAGTCGGCGACGCGCTCGCGGGAACGCCGCTGCAGGTCGGCGTCGGTCATCCCCGGTGTCCCCTCATCGCTCAGACGTGTTCGTCGAGGAAGTCGACGACCGCCGTGTAGGCCTCGATCCGGTTCTCCCGCTTGGTGATGCCGTGGCCCTCGTCGTCGAAGACGAGCTTCTCGACCGGGACGCCCTGCTCGGCGGCTTTCTCGACGATCTGTTCGGCCTCCCCCAGGGGGACCCGCGGGTCGTTGGCGCCGTGGAGGACGAACAGCGGCGCCGCGATCGACTCGACGTTGTTGATCGGGGAGACCGATTCGAGGAACGCCCGGTCCTCGTCGAGCGAGCCGTACTCCGCTTCCCGCAACTCGCGGCGCCACGGCCCGGTGTTCTCCAGGAACGTGACGAAGTTGGCGATGCCGACCACGTCGACGCCGGCGGCCCACAGGTCGGGGTACTCCGTCAGCGCCGCCAGCACCATGAACCCGCCGTAGGAGCCGCCCATCGCGACCACGCGGTCGGGGTCGATCGCTTCGTGGTCCGTCAGCCACTCGACGGCTGCCTCGACGTCCGCCACGGAGTCCATCCGCTTCTCCACGTCGTCGAGGTGGGTGTACTCCCGTCCATAGCCCGTCGACCCGCGGACGTTCGGCTCGAAGACGGCGTACCCCCGCGAGAGGAAGTACTGCGTGAGTCCGGCGAACGAGGGCCGCCGCTGGCTCTCCGGACCGCCGTGGATGTCGACGATCACCGGGGTCTGGCCGGCTTCCCAGTCGTCCGGCAGCGAAAAGAACCCGGGGATCTCCCGGTCGTCGAACGTGGGGTAGCGGACGAGTTCGGGCTCGACGAACGAGGACTTCGGGATGCCCGCGGTGGAGGCGTCGGTCCAGCGCTCGACGTCACCCGTCTCGGCCTCGACGACGTAGACGTTCGTGTTCTCGGTCCGGCCGGTCGCCGAGAGCGCGAACCGCCCGGCGTCGTCGTCGAAGGCGACGCCGCCGGCGACCCCGCCCGGGAGGTCCGGCGCGGGGAACTCGTCGATCTCGGTCGGTCCGGCGAGTTCGCCGACGGTGAGGTCGGTGTAACCGTCGACGTTGCGCGAGTAGACGAGCCGGCCGGTCTCGTCGTCCAGCGCCACGCCGCCGACGTTCCACTCGCCCCCGTCTGCCACGGTGTCGAGCGCCGCCGCGAGGTCGGACTCGTCGGGGTCGTCGCCGACGGCCGCCAGGTCGAGGCGAGCGAGGTACTTCGTGTCCGACTCGTAGTCGGTGGTCAGGTAGAGGGCGTCGCCGTCGGGGCTCCACTGGGCGCTCGTGAACCGCACGTCGCCGGCGTGGGGCGTGAGGTGTCGGCGCTCGCCGGAGTCGAGGTCGAGGACGTACAGGTCCTGGTCGAAGTTCCAGTGGGCCTGCGAGACCAGCAGGCGGTCGTCGTCGGGCGCCCAGCCGCCGACCGACAGCCAGCCGTCGCCCTCGTGGACGAGTTCGGCGTCGTCGCCCGTCCCCGTCCGGTCCTGGACGTACACGTCGAAGACGGACTCGTCGCGGCGGTTGGCGGCGAACGCGAAGCGGTCGCCGTCGTGGGACCACCCGCCCCAGCGGTGCTTGGCGTCGGGGCGGTCGGTGAGGTCGGTGATCGTCCCGTCGTCGGCGTCCAGCCGGTAGAGCTGGGCGCGCTCGTTGCCGCCCTCGTCCATGCCGAAGGCGAGTTCCCGGCGCTCCGGCGACCACGAGGCGAAGGTGACCCGCTCCTCGAAGAAGGTGCGCTGGACCGGCCACCGCCCGGGTTCGTCGAGCGTCCAGACCTGGGGGGTGCCGGTGGCGTCGAGCAGGAACGACAGCGTCCCGTCGGGCGCGAACGACGCGCCGTAGGCGCTGCGCACGTTGAGATACCGGTCGAGGTCGTACATACCCCGGGCAAACGGCGGCACGGAGAAAGTCCTTCCGGGGCGTGCGACCGGGCTCTGCTCGGTGCCTGCGAGCGGTCCCGTGTCGGCGCTCGTGGACCCCGGGTACTGCCGGACGGTCCCGCGGCGGTGTCCGTTCGGTCCGGCGGTTCGGGTAGGCGTGGCAGACCGCCACAGTAAGTGTGGGTTTGGCGCCGCCGGGACGGACACAACGGGGGAAACGTTGCGTCCCTCCTTCGAATGCCCGCGATTGACACCCTCCTCCGCGTAAACGCGGAGGAATCCCGAGCGGTGGGAGTTTCAGGTTTGCAGTCCAATCACCGGACTCCAAGCCCTTTCGGGCACGGGTAGTCCCACGGTATCGGACTGGTGGACTGCTGGCGGTGCCAAGCCGCCGTTACCCCTCTCCTCGACCGTGTACAGCGTCCCTGTGTTGTTTTTGCCACGGGGACGCCGGCAAGCGTCACCGGACTTGGGGGTATCGTCTGGTTTGCTTTGAGCAGTCGGTACGGGCACACGCTTCTAGCATGTGTGTTCACCGACTGCCCTTTCGGATATTGCCTCGTTACGTGGGTGGACAGGCCACCTCCGAAGGACGGTTCGGAATCCGCTCCGTTCCGACCGATTCCTACTCCTCAGTAGGGCGTCCTATCACATAAACGTCACTATGGGAAACTCGGGGACGGCGTTTGAACGGTGGACTGTGAGCACAAGTGACGGCGCGTATCCACGGCCTGAAGGCCGTGGTATTGCGCCTGTTCAGCGTATAACGAAACGGCCGACTCCCCAGGGTCGAAACGCATGTACCGCACACTCGCGACAGTCTGCATCGTCGCCCTGGTCGCCCTCGCCGGCTGCGGGGGTCCCGGTCCGGGCGCCGGAACCGAGACGGCCGCCGTCGGCGACGACGGCGACGCGACCGGCGACGAGACCGAGGAAGACGACGGCCTGATGGACACCGAGACCGAAGGCGACGGCCTCGGCGACGAGACTGAAACCGAAACTGAGGAGGACGGCCTCGGAGACGAGACCGAGGACGGAACGCCCACCGACGAGGGCGGCGTCGTCGGTAACGAGACGGAGACCGACACCGACGACGGGATCGTCGGGGACGACACCGAGACCGAAACTGACGACGCGAGCTGAGGACTCGACCGTTCGCCGTATTTTTCGTCACCGTAGCGCACCCGCGGCGCAGTCGGCGTAGCGCAGGCCGAGTCGCCGCTCCGAGGCGCCGTCGTCGCTCGGGTACGCGCCGCCGCAGGCGCTCCCGTCGGCGAGCTGTGCCTCGCGGACGCGCTCGGACGCCCAGAGGTAGCTGCCGACCATCGGGCTCGCGACGAGCGCGTCGCCCTCGCGGCGAGCCGTCCCGTGGGCGTGGGTGGCACCGAGGGCGTGGCCGACCTCGTGGAGGAGCAACTGCGTCGCGGCGGCGGGGACCGAGTAGGGGACGACCGCCGAGAGATCCTCGGCGGGCGGCATTCGAGCGATGTACGCCCCGCCGGTCGCCGCGGCGACGTGCGGGCGCGCGTACCCGGCGGGCTGGCGCCGCGGGTCGCCGTCGGTGACGAGCAGGTTCACGTCCCCGACGGGGTCGACCTCCCCGAGCCCGACCAGCCCCTCGGCGACCGTCACGGGCCAGTCCATCCCGAGCGAGGCCTTGCCGCCCTCGTGGGGTAGCGCGACCGTCGACGGCGCGAACTCCAGTTCGACGGCGGCGTCGAGCGCCTCGTCGAGCGCCGCACCGAGGTACCCCTCGACCCTGTCCTCGAGGGCGTCGTGCGTGGCCGCGGACTCGCTGAACCAGACGCGGACGACGACCGGATCCGGCGTGCTCGCGGCGCGACGACCGGCGACGCCGAGCGACAGCGCCACGCCGGCGCTCCCGAGAAACGCCCGTCGATTCACTACCGGCCCGATCCCCCCAGGGCGGCGATAAGCGTTGTTGCACGGTAGGTGCGACTTACTTCGGGAGCGGGGCACAGGGGTCGCCGCGGTAGGGCGGCCGTACCCGCTCGCCCCCGAGGGATCGCGGGGATTTTTGATACCTGCCGCCATCGTCCGGCGTATGCGCGTCGCGTTCGTCTCGATGGAGACGACTCACTATCGCGACACCGAAGGCGCCCGCCGGTTCGAACGCGTCGCACGCACCCTCGCCGCCCGCGGCCACGACGTGACCGTCTTCTGCGCCCAGTTCTGGGAGGGCGACGAGGAGACCGTCGAGCGCGACGGCGTCACCTACCGCGGCGTCACCATCTCGCCCGCGCTCACCTCCTTCGCGGTCCGGCTGCCCGCGTTGCTCGCACTCGAGGACCCCGACGTGGTCCACGCCCGACCCGACCCACCAGTCGGCGTCCTCGCCGCGAGCCTCGGCGGCACGCTCGCCCGGGCGCCCCTCGTCGTCGAGTGGTTCGGCGACGAGTCCGTCGACGACTCCCGGTTCGCCGACCGCGCCGCCACCCTCCCGGACGCGGTGGTCAGCCCCTCGGAGATGGTCCGCACGCGCGTCCGCGAACGCGGCGCGACCGCCGAGGCCACGCAGGTCGTCCCCGAGAGCATCGACATGGAGACGGTCAGGGAGACCGACCCCGCCGAGGAAGTCGACGTGGTCTACGCCCACCCGCTCGACGAAAGCGCCAACCTGGAGAGTCTCCTGCTGGGACTCGCCGAGCTGCGCGACCGCGAGTGGTCGGCGACGATCGTCGGCGACGGGCCCGAGCGCGAGGGGTACGAGCGGCAGGTACGGGATCTGCGGATCGACGACCGGGTGACCTTCGCCGGCGCCTGCGACCGCGCGGAGCGAGTGGCCTACTACAGGGGCGCCCACGCGTTCGTCCAGACGGCCTACCGGGAGTACTTCGCGACCGAGCTGCTGTGGGCGCTGGCCTGCGGCTGCGTCGGTATCGTCGAGTACCAGGCCGAGTCCAGCGCCCACGAGCTCATCGAGGAGGAAGAACGCAGCTTCCGCGCGACCGACCCCCAGCAGATCGCAGACGCCATCGTCGACGCTGGCGAGTTCGAGCGGCTGACCGTCGACGAGGAGTACGCCGAGTTCGACCACGACGCCGTCCTCGAACGCTATCTCCAGACCTACCGCGACCTCCAGGCCGACTACGGACTGTTGTAGCCAGACTGTCCGTCCTGTCCCGTCCCGCCCGCCCCGTCCCCGGGCTATTCGTCGTCGGGCAGCGGATGCAGGAACGTCTGGAACTCGACGGTCCGGCCGTCGGGGTCGTCGGCAAAGAACTGGTAGATGTCGTACTGCTCGTTCGTCTCCGGCGGACCGCGCGCGCAGTCGTCGAGCCGCTCGTACATCGCGTCGACGCGCTCGCGGTCGTCGTAGTAGAACGTGAGGATCCCGCAGTCGTCGGTCTCCTCGCGCCCGCAGAAGCCGAACTTCAGGTCGCCGTGGCGGAGGATCGTACAGCCGTCCTGTTCGAGCCACGTCTCGGCGCCGACCCGCTCGCGGTAGAACGCGACGGCGCGCGCCTCGTCCTCGGTCCGGAAGAACACGATGCCGCTCACGGCTCCCGTGAGGAGGCCTCGCGACAAAGCCGTTCCGCCGACGGACCCTTGTCGCTCGGCCGTCTACCGATCGGTGACCCCGATGATACCGCCCTTCCTCCGCCGGTGTCCCGACTGCGGGAAGACCGGCCTCGCTCGCTCGTTCGAGGCAGTCGACACCGGCGGCGAACGGCTCGTCGAGTGCCCGCGCTGCGGGCACCGGTTCCGCCCGGTCGACCGGCCGACGCTGAACTGAGCGGCCGCCGTCAGGGCCGGAACCGCGCGCGGACGAACAGCCACTCGCCGCCGCCGAGTTCGTCGTCGCGGACGGTCTCGTCGGTCACGTCGAACCCGACCGAGTCGAGCAGTTCGAGGCTCCGCTCGCGGCCGTGGAAGCTCCACTGCATGGCGGCGCCGCTGTCGAGCCAGTCGTCGTTGCGCCCCTCCCACTCGCCGACGCCAGTGGTCAACAGGAGATGCCCGCCGGGTCGGAGGACGCGGGCGAACTCCGCGAACGCCCGCTCGTGGTGCTCGCGCGGGACGTGGATGACCGAGTGTAGCGCCGTCACCGCGTCGACGGCGCCGTCGGCGACCGGCAACCGAGTGAGGTCGCCGCGGGCGAGCGCCGCCGCGGGGGCGCGCTCGCGGGCCAGCGCCAGCTGTTCCGGCGAGAGGTCGACGCCCACGGCGTCGTACTCGTCGGCGAGGGTCTCCAGCACCGCGCGGCCGCCGCCGCAGCCGGCGTCCAGGACGCGGGCGTCCGCTGGGAGGTCCGCGGCCAGGCCCTCGACCAGCGGGAGTTCCGCCGCGGGACTGCGGTCGGCGTCGTAGGCGTCGGCCAGGTCGTCGTAGCCCGCCATGACCTCGCTCGACCACTCGTCGAGGTTGCGTTCGTCGCTCATTCCTCCGCGAACCGCTCGGGGTCGGCGGCGGCCTGGGCGACGCGGACGGCGGCGACGTTCTCGTGGGCGTCGTGGACCCTGATCACGTCGGCGCCGCGCTCGGCCGCCAGCGCCGTCCCGGCGACCGTCTCGTCGAGCGCGCCCTCGCGACCGCCCTCGGTGAGTTCGAACATCGACTTCCGGGAGTGGCCGACGAGGACCGGACAGCCGAGCGCGGCGAGTTCGTCCAGCCGACCCAGGAGTTCGAAGCTCTCCGCGGCGGACTTGCCGAAGCCCAGTCCGGGGTCGACGAGGATCTGCGAGCGGTCGAGCCCGGCCTTCTCCGCCAGCAGGACACGCTCGGCGAGGTAGTCGATAACGTCGTCGACCACGTCGTCGTACTCGGCGTCCGTCTCCGGATCGACCGGCGCCTCGATGCTGTGCATGACGACCACGGGCACGTCGTGTTCGGCGGCGACCAGCCGCATCTCCGGGTCTTCGAGCCCGGACACGTCGTTCAGCAGGTCCGCGCCGGCGTCGAGGGCGGCGCGGGCCACCTCGGCCTTGCGCGTGTCGATAGAGATCATCGCGTCGAGGTCGGCTATCTCTTCGATCACGGGGACGACGCGCTCTTTCTCCGCCTCGGCGGGGACGACCTCGCCGCCCGGCCGCGTCGACTCCCCGCCGATGTCGAGGATCTCGACGCCGGCCTCGACCATCCGCTCGGCCCGCTCGCGGGCGTCGGCGACGGTGTTGTACTCGCCGCCGTCGTGGAAGCTGTCGGGCGTGATGTTGAGGATGCCCATGACCGCGGTGCCGTCGGCCCACGGGTAGCCCCGTTCGGCGGCCGTCCGCTCGGCGTCGGGCGTCGGCGTTGCCGCGTTGGGCGTCGGCGACGCGTCGATCGCGGTCCGGATCTCGCCGGCCAGCGGCGTCAGGTCGTCCGAACGGTCGGCAAGCGCGTCCGCGAGGCGCTCGAACTGGTCGCGGGTCGCCATCGCCACCGCGTCGACGCGCTCCTCGTCCTGGTCGGCCAGCGCCGAGAGGGCGACCTCGCCGCCCAGCGCCCGCAGTTCGGACTGCAGACGGCGGGCGCGGCGCGGTCGGAGCCTGGTCCGCAGGACGCGGTGGACGGCGTCGCCCGCAACGCCGCTCGCGTCGTCCGCCGGGACGTGCGCCCGCTCCAGCGCCGCCTCGGCGTCGGCCACCGAGTCCACGTCGAGCGGGACGGTGGGTCGCGACCAGCGGGTGCGCGCCTCGGCGACGGCGTACAGCGAGCCCGAGACGACGACGGCGTCTTCCGGGCCGGCGGCGTCGAGCGCGCGGTCGAGCGCGCCGGCGACCGGCTCGTGGGTCGTCACGTCGGCGTCGGTCTCCCCGGCGAACGCGCGGGCGACCACCTCTGCGGACTCGGCGCGGTCGTGGTCGGGTCGGCAGGCGACGACCCGGCCGAGGTCGGCGTCGGCGAAGGCCGCGGCGATCCCGCGGTGGTCCTTGTCGGTCATCGCGCCGACGACGAGGTGGGCCTCGTCGTAGTCGAAGGTGGAGAGCACCTCGGCGGTCGTCTCGCAGCCGCCGGGGTTGTGTGCGCCGTCGAGGACGACCAGCGGGTCGCGGTCCATCACCTCGAACCGCCCCGGCCAGTGGGCGTTGCGGAACCCCCGTTCGATCGCCTCGGTCGCCACGTCGGTCCCGAGACGGTCGGCCACCTGCCGGACGAGCGCCGCCGCGACGCCCGCGTTGCGTGCCTGGTGGGCACCCAGCAGCGGGAGGTGGGTGTCGACGGTCCACGCGTCGCCGTCGGCGTCGGTCCCCCTGTCCGCTCCGTCGCCGCCGTCCCCGCTGGCGACGGTGCCGGTCCCCTCGACCGTCACCGCCCCCTCCAGCCCCTCCCGGCCGCCGTACTCGACGACGACGTCGGGGTCGTCGGGCTCGGTCCAGTCGGCGTCGGCCACGGTCACCACGTCGTCGACCTCCTCGCGGATCGCGGCGAGCGCGTCGCCGGTCGCGGCGGTCACGAGCGGCGCGTCGGCCGGCGCGACCCCCGACTTGTCGCGGGCGATCTCCGCGACCGTGTCGCCCAGCAGGTCGGTGTGCTCCAGCGTGACGGCGGTGACGGCGCTGGCGATCGGGTCGACGACGCTCGTGGCGTCGAGCGTCCCGCCGATCCCGACTTCGAGGACGGCCACGTCCACGTCCTGTCGGTCGAACTCCCACAGCGCCATCGCGGTGAGCGTCTCGAAGAAGGTGGGCGAGTCGCCGTCGGTCGCCCGGTCGGTCGCGTACTCGCGGAACGACTCGACGAACTCCACCAGAGCCGACTCCGTCATCGGCCGGCCGTCGACGCGGACCCGCTCGCGCACGTCGTCGAGGTGCGGCGAGGTGTACAGCCCCACCGAGAGCCCGGCCTCCCGCAGCGCCCGCTCGACCATCCGGGCGGTGCTGCCCTTGCCGTTCGACCCCGCGACCTGGACGGGGGCGAGCCGCTCGTGGGGGTCGCCGAGGTGGCCGAGCAGGTCCCGCGTCGGGTCCAGGCCCGGCCGCGGCGCGAACCGTCGCAGATCGAAGAGAAAGTCCGCCGCCTCGTGAAACTCCATGCACGTGCGGTTCCGGATGGGCCCGCTTAGACCTGTCGGAGTCCCCAACCGGACCGTCGCGACTCGCGACACAGTCGTCACGGAACGCCCGTCGGGTCGGACCCGCTACAGCGACCGCCGCTCGATTTCGGGGTCGATACCGGCGGCGTCGAGGTCCATCCGGATGCGCTCGCGCAGCGGGTTCGGGACGGTCTCCCGACCCACCGGGACCGCCGTCTCGCCGCCGTCCTCGGGCGGGACCTTCCAGTAGAGCACGCAGTCGCTCGGGGCGTAGTACTCGACGCTGTAGCGGTCGCCCTCGCCCTCGTAGTGGACACGGGCGGCCGCCCCCTCGACGTGCCACCCCTCGCGCCCGGCGAGGCCGGCGGTCGGGTCGCTGTCTCCTTCGGCGTCCACCCGGTCGTCGCGGTCGCTCGCGGCGTCCTCACTCATCGTCGCTGTCGTCGACCGGTCCGTCGACGAGCGGGTCGTACTCGCGGTCCTCCCCGAACTTCCGGACGACGGCGGCGACCAGCGCCAGCGCGGCCAGCCCGACCAGCGCGCCCACGTCCGAGTCGGCGGCCGGCCGCCCGACCGTGTCGGGTTCGCCGTCCCGTTCGTCGGCCGCCCGGTCCGCTTCGTCCCCGTCGCTCCCTTCGGTCGCTTCGCTCTCGCCGGCCGACGCCGCGCGCTCGGCGTGGCCGACCGTCTCGTCGACGGGGCGGTCGGCGAACTCCTCGCGGTCGTCGCGGTCCGGCGCCTTCGCTCGCCGGCGGGCCTCGGGGGCGTCGTCCGTGGCCGGGTCGGTGGTCGGCGGCGAGTCGGTCCCGTCGTCGCTCCCGAGTTTGTCGCTCGCGACGGACTTGGCCTTCCCGAGGTAGCGATAGGCGAGGAACGCGACGACGGCGAGGACGGCCAGGGCGGCGGCGCCCTTCAGCAGGAGAGGTCGGAGCTTCGACTTCCAGCCGCCGTCCTCGTCGTCGACATCCTCGGCGCCGGGCGAGGGCACCGGTTCGGGTCCGTCGGGGCTCGGCGAGTCCCACGCCTCGCCGCCACTGCCCCCGCTGGTCCCCACCGGGATCGACCCGGACTCCGACTGGGTTCCCCCGTCCCCGTCGTCGCCCTCGTGGTCGACGGCGTCGTCGACCAGGTCGGTGCCGACATCCGTCCCGTCGTCGCCCGTCCCCTCACCGGACTCCTCGGCGTCGCGTTCGTCCACGTCGCGGCCGCCGTCGGTGAGTTTCTCCAGGTCCTCGTCGGAGAGCAGTCCCTCGATGAGCCCGCCGACGGGCGACTCGTCGAGGTCGATCCCCAGCAGCGTTCGTCCCATGTCTCACCGTTGGGCCAGCCGCCGGAAATAACTGAGCCATCTTCTTTCGGCGGGATCAATAAACTCCGCCCCTCCTCGAGTTGGAGCAGTGGTGAAACCACCGTCAGAGCGAACGAGCGGACACTACGCTGAGAGGGCCGGCGGAAACCGTCGAAGCGGCCGAAAGAAAATAAGGGAGTCCGTATATCGAACGGACAATGACCGATCCATACAAAGTTCGTGGGGAAATCGAAGAAATAACGGATAGCTCCTCGAAAACCGGAGCTGTCAAGCAGGCCGGCAGAGAGATCAAGCAGTTAGGGACGGTCGACGCGAGCTTCTCACGCGGACAACTCTATTTGCTGGACGATCAGGTGGTCTTCGCGCAGTCCGCGACCGAGAGCACGGCCAAGAATCTGCTCGACAACGTCTTTTCCAAGGGGCCGTTCAATCCCCTCCGGAGCCTGGGCATCTACAATCCGTACGAGGCCCCACTGGCGGAGGCCGACCAGCAGGCCGGCTCCTGGCGGCTCCCGTACAGCGACATCGAAGGGGTCTCACTGCTCTCGAAGGGGAACGGGTACGAGATCTATCTCCGGCCGTCCGACGACCGCGGATATCTGTACCGTATCAGGAACGACGAGGGGACCGATCCGATCGGCTTCCGTTGGCTCTACTCACCGAATCACGATACCGCGGTTCGAATGGCTGGTGAGCTGTTCGAAAGGGCCCAGCGAGACGGTGGCGCGGTGGAATTCGACGCCGGAGACCACTTCGTCGCCCGGACGCAGCGGGTCGAATTTCCGAAAGACGGGGCAGAATCCAACGGGACCGGACAGGCACGGGGAGAGACAACCACCACAGCGGGACCTGAGCAGAGAGCGACGGAGACTCGGGACCGGACGGCAGACGTCGAATCGGAACGAGACACCGACCGGCAGACCTCCCTGGATCCTTCGAACGGGGAGCCGGCGTCAACCACGGAGTCCGGACGGTCTGTCGACCGGGCGAACGACGGCGCGAAACCGCTGTGGTCGGTGACCGCGTTCCTGATGCTGGGGGTGATCGCTCCCCCGGCGTTCGTCCTCTCACCGCTGATGGCTCCCTCGATACAAGGTGAGGAGCTGCTCGCTGGCGCGGCGGTCTACACGGCGGTTGCACAGTGGGCAAGCGTGCTCGTGGTGTACGGCCTTGCGACACAGCAGTTGTCTCTCAATTTCGCCGTCGTCTCTCCGTACGCGATGCTCGCGGTGAACTCGATCATCTACGTCGGGCTGGTGATCGATGTGGTTCACGTCCGTCGACGGACGGACTGGACCCCGCGACTCAGGTATTATCTCCCCGGTGTAGTCGTCGCCTGGTTCGTCACGATACCCGTCTATCTCTACCGTCGGTACAGGGTTTCGACACGATACGGACCTTCGTGACCTGCCGAGAACGCCCCGGCATCCGCTCTCCGACCCTGTCCGTATCTCGCTATATCCATGGCCGTACCGGGCGATCGGATACGAGGTCGGCGGCTGTCGCGTGGCGACCGATCCGCGGGCCGAACCGGATACGGCAGGACCGATGCGGGTGCCGTGTTCGAACTCAGCTCCGTTCGGTCTCTCGGAACTGGTCGTCGAGCTCGTCGGGACCCTCCCGCGGGACCCCTTCCTCGTCGAGGACCATCCGCGTCCGCTCTTCGAGTTCCCACTCCGAGAGGCCGCCGTCGACGTAGCGCTCCTTCAGGCGCTCGATCCGGTCGTCGGCCCGCCGTTCGGGCGAGCGGGTGTCGAGATCCTCGACGAGGGCGGCGACGCCCAGGAGGCGCGCGAGCGGATTCCGCTCGACCCGGGACGCGACCAGACCGAGACGCGTGCTCGCCGCGCGACGCTTCGCCGCTACGGTCGTCGAAACCCGCGCGACCGCCCCGACGACTGCGAGGGCCGCGGCGGCGACGGTCAGCGGGAGGCCGAGAACGGTCCCGAGGGCGAACAAGGGGAGGAAGGTCCCGAGCGTCGACGCCGCGCCGACCTCCAGCGCGGCGAGGAGGAGCCACCCCGTCGCGCCGGCGACGGAGACGGCCGACAGCGCGGCGAACGCGACCGTCAGCACCGCCGCGGCCGGGACGTGGTCGCGAGCCCAGTGCGTCAGTTCCATATCCCGTCCACGACGCGGGCGCACCTAAGGCTCACGGCCGGGGTGCCGTCCGGGGGTCGCCGCCCGAAAGCCTCGACATCGCTCAGAGTTCGACGGACTCGCGGGCCTCGGCGAGCAACGCCTGCGGGTCGACGGCCTCGTCGCGTTCGCTGCTCTCGATGGCCGCCTCGACCAGCGCGACCGACTGGAGGTTCGACCCCACGTCGGTCGCCATCGGTTCGCCCCCGTCGAGCCACTCGACGAACTGCTCGACCAGCCAGGTGTTGCCCCACGCGTCCTGCTCGTCCAGCGGGACCGGCTCGCCCTCGGCGTCGGTCGCGCCGACGACCGACTCCCGTTCCTGCTCGTAGGGGTAGCGCTCGATCTCGCGGTCGTCGAGCACGAGCGTCTCGTCGCGACACTCCGCGCGGAGGTAGTCGCTGCCCCAGCCGTTCAGCGTCGTCGCGTTGGCCTTCGCGCCCTCCCAGGTCGCCCGCACGCCGTTCCCGAAGCGCATCTGGACGGTGGCCTGCACGTCGTCCTCGTACTCGGCCCACTCGGGGAGCCACGTGTCGGCGTAGAGCCGCTCGCACTTCGCGCCGGCCATGTCCGCGAGGTAGTCCAGCTGGTGGACCGCGCCCTCGACGAGGAGGGGGTTGTCCATCTCGTGGCGGAACTCGCCCCACCGGCCGTAGGTGCGGGCGTTGCAGGTAAAGCGGCCCACGAGGTAGTCCAGCGGGCCGGGCTCGCCCGAGCGCAGGCGCCGGCGGACGGTCGTCTTGTCGCGGTCGAAGCGGTGGCTCATCGTCACGCCCATCTTCAGGCCCGCCCGGTCGACCTTCTCGGCGATGCGGACCGACGCCTCCAGGGTGTCGGCGATCGGTTTCTCCGAGAGGATGTCCAGGTCGTGGTCGACAGCGGCGTCGACGACCTCCTCGTGGGCCCACGGTGGGGTCACGACCGTACAGAAGTCGGCGTCGTGCTCCGCGAAGGCGGTCGCCGCGTCGGTGTAGCAGTCCTCGGGGTCGAGCCCGAGGTGTTCGACGGCGTTCTCGTGGGCGCCGGGGTCCACGTCGACGGCGGCGACGACGTCTATCAGTCCCTTCTCGATATTGGGTGGCAGGAAGGTCTCGCACCAGCGGCCGCCCTGGCCGCCGGTCCCGACCTGGATCACGCGGTAGGTCATGGCGTATCGCCCGCCCCAGCGGACTGTAAATCGCCCGGTCGGGGAGAAACGAGCCGCGGGGCGGAACCCGGTCAGCCGGTCGCCGGGGCGGCACGGCGCCTCAATCGTGCCTGAAAGCCCGCTGGCCGGTCATGACCATCGAGATGTTGTGCTCGTCGGCGGCCTCGGTCACGATGTCGTCGTTCTTCGACCCCCCGGGCTGGATGACCGCCTCGATCCCGGCTTCGGCGGCCTTCTCGATGCCGTCCGGGAACGGGAAGAAGGCGTCCGAGGCCATGACGGCGCCCTCGGCCGTCTTGCCCTCGGCGTCCTTCTCGGCTTTCATCCCCGCGATCTCGACCGCGTCGACGCGGGAGACCTGCCCGGCGCCGACGCCCACCGTCTCGGTGCCCGTCGCGAAGACGATGGCGTTGGACTTGACGTGCTTGATGGTCTGCCAGGCGAAGAGCATGGCCTCGACCTGCTCGTCGGTGGGTTCGCGCTCGGTGACGACCTCCAGATCGTCGGGTGTGAGCGACTGGGTGTCCCGTTCCTGGACGAGCCGGCCGCCGACGAGCTTCTTCTCCGTCGTCGTCTCCGTGACCTCGTACTGGTCGCTCACGTCGAGCACGCGGAGGTTGTCCTTCTCGAACAGCGTCTCCAGCGCGGCGTCGGTGTAGCCGGGCGCGACGACGACCTCCTTGAACGAGTCGACGATCTGCTCGGCGGTCGCCTCGTCGCACTCACGGTTCAGAGCGACGATGCCGCCGAAGGCGCTCTTGGGGTCGGTCGCCAGCGCGTCGGCGTAGGCGTCGGCCAGCGTGTCGGCGGTCGCACAGCCCGCCGGGTTGGTGTGTTTGATGACCGCCGCGGCCGGCTCGTCGAACTCCTTGATGAGGTTCAGGGCGCCGTCGGCGTCGTTGTAGTTGTTGTACGACAGGGCCTTGGCGCCCTCGTTCAGCTGGTCGGCGCCGACGACGCTGGCCTCGTCGACGGTGTTGTCGGCGTAGACGGCGGCGTCCTGGTGGGGGTTTTCCCCGTAGCGCAGGTCGGCGGCGCGGTCCTCGGAGCTGAACAGGCGGGTCGGCAGGTCCCCGCCGGTGTTGCCCTCGACAGAGACGCGGTTCGCGTCGTAGTCGACCGTCACGCGGCCCTCGGCGAACCATTTGACCGCACGCGGGTAGGCCTTGAATTCGCCCTCGTAGAGGACCCGGTCTTTGAGGTCGCCCTCGTCGTCGCCCTCGTAGACGGGGATCGGCTCCTGGGTGACGACGGGGCCGCCGTCGACTTCTTCCTCGATGATCTCCCCGTCCTCGTCGATGGCGTTGGTGACGACGTGGACGGTGCAGCCGACCACGTCCGCGCCGTAGTCGAGCGCGTCGCCCCACGCGTCCATGCCGGGGAAGGCGGGCAGCAGGGACGGGTGGACGTTCAGCGTCGTCGGCGCTGCGTCGAGGAACGTGTCCGACAGCAGGCGCATGTAGCCGTCCAGGGTCACCAGATCGAAGTCGTAGCCGTCCAGCGCGTCGAGGACCCGCCGCTCGTGGTCGCGGCGGTCCTCGTCGGCTTCGCGCTCGACGACTTCGGTCGGAATCTCTCGCTCGGCCGCCGCGTCGAGGACGGGTGCGTCGGCGTCGTTCGTCAGGATCACCGAGAACTCGGCGCCCCCGGGGGCGCGGTCGGCGACGTTCAACAGGTTCCGCCCGCGGTTGCTCGCCATCCCTGCGAGTTTCATGTTCGAAGGGCCGCCGCGGCCGCGCAAAGTAGTTGCGAATGGCGAGGGACACAGTCGACACGGTCGACACAATCGCTCGGGCGCCATATGGCGCCCGAGCGATCCGTTGTCGGTGGGGAGCGCCCGACCCACGGCGAGTAGGGGCGCCCGAGCGATCCGTTGTCGGTGGGGAGCGCCCGACCCACGGCGAGTAGGGGCGCCCGAGCGATCCGCCGGGCGTTCAACGACTCGATCGCGGCCGCGACCGCCGACCGACACGCTCTTTGGCCGACTCGCCGCAGGGGCGACCATGACCGACCGATCGCCACTGCGGGCCGTCTCGCCGCTAGACGGCCGCTACGCGCGGTACACCGAACCGCTGGTCGACTACGCCAGCGAGGCGGCGCTCATACGGGCGCGTACCCGCGTCGAGATCGAGTACCTGATCGCGCTCGCCGACCTGCCCGAGACGCCGCTGGAGATCGACTCCGCCCAGCGCGACCACCTGCGGGCCGTCTACGAGGAGTTCGACGACGAGGACGCGGCGCTCGTCAAGCGCATCGAGACGGAGGGCTACGGCGACTATTCCGCCACCAACCACGACGTGAAGGCCGTCGAGTACTTCGTCCGCGAGCACCTGCCCGAGGACCTCGACGCGGCCCACTGGATCCACTTCGGGCTCACCAGCGAGGACGTGAACAACCTCGCCCACCGGCTGCTGGTCAAGCCCGCCGTCGAGGAGGTGCTGGTCCCGCAACTGCGCGACGTGCGTGACGCCCTCGTCGAGCAGGCTCGCGAGCACCGCGACCTGCCGATGCTCGCCCGGACCCACGGCCAGCCCGCCACCCCGACGACCTACGGGAAGGAACTGGCCGTCTACGCCTCGCGACTCGGCCGGGCGCTCGGCCGCATCGAGCGGGCGACCGCGGAGATTTCGGGCAAGCTCGCCGGCGCGTCGGGCACCTACGCCGCTCACGACGCCGCCTACCCGGACGTTGACTGGCGGGCCTTCTCGCGGACGTTCGTCCGCGACCTGGGGTTGGAACACGAGCCGCTGACGACGCAGGTCAACCCCTGCGACGACCTGGCGGCCGTCTTCGACGCGCTCCGGGGGGCCAACAACGTCCTGCTGGACCTGGATCTGGACGTGTGGCTCTACGTCTCCGATCGGTACCTCGGCCAGGAGGCCGCCGAGGGCGAGACGGGGTCGTCGACGATGCCCCACAAGGTCAACCCGATCGACTTCGAGAACAGCGAGGGCAACCTCTCGAAGGCCAACTCCGACCTGGTCTTCCTCGGCGACTACGTGACGACCTCGCGGCTCCAGCGGGACCTCTCGGACTCGACGGTCAAGCGGAACATCGGCGCGGCGCTGGCCCACTGTCTCATCGGCTACGCGAAGCTGGAGAACGGGCTTGGGAAGGTCGTCCCCAACGAGCAGGTCATGCGCGACGACCTCGAAGCGACGCCCGAAGTCATCGGCGAAGCGGTACAGACGGTCCTCCGCCGCGAGGGGTTCGACGACGCCTACGAGCACGTGAAGGAGGCGACCCGCGGCCGGGACGTGTCGATGGCCGACTTCGAGGCGATGATCGACGACCTCGACGTGAGCGAGGATGTCCGCGCGGAACTGCACGCGCTGACGCCGGCGGGCTACACCGGCGTCGCGAGCAACCTCGTCGACGACGCGCGGGAGTAGCGGGCTCGACACCGGCCGCATCGGACACCGGCGACGGTCGGCCACAGACCTTTGTCCGTGTGAGCCGTACCCACAGACATGTTCCGCGACCGGACTGCCGCGGCCGAACGGCTCGCGGACGCTCTGGAAGAGCGGGGAGTCGCCGCCGACATCGTCCTCGCGATCCCCCGCGGCGGCCTCCCGCTGGGTCGCGTCGTCGCCGACCGCCTCGGAGCGCCGCTGGACGTGGTCGTCGCCTCGAAGGTCGGCGCGCCGCACAACGAGGAGTACGCGATCGGCGCGGTCGCCGAGGACGGCGCGGCGTGGCTCAACGACGAGGCGCTCGACCGGTTGAACGTGAGCGACGCCTACCTCGCCCGCGAGCGGGAGCGCGAGCGCGAGGTCGCCGCCGGGAAGGCCGCGACCTATCGCGACGGCGACCGTCCCGATCTGACCGGCAAGCGAGTCGTGGTCGTCGACGACGGGGTCGCGACCGGCGCGACGATGCGCGCCTGTCTACGGCTCGTCGGCGACGAGGAGCCCGAATCACTGGTCGTCGCCGTCCCCGTCGGCCCGCCGGACACACTCGACGAACTCGCGGCGCTGGCCGACGAGGTGGTCGCCGTCGAGCGCCCCCGGAACTTCCGGGCGGTCGGCGCTCACTACCGGAACTTCGCACAGGTCAGCGACGAGGAGGCGATGTCGTACCTGGCGTGAACGCCGCGTCGGTACTCGGGCGGGCTCCCGCCGGCTCAGGCCGTCGGTTCGGCGCCGCGCAGGCGCGGCAGGACGATGTGGTAGGCGACGTTCAGCGCGCCGTAGATGAGCAGGGCGCCGACGGCGACCTCCCAGAGTCCCAGCGTCGTCTGTCCGGCGCCGAGATTGTCGATTCCGGCCTGTTCGGCGAGCACGCCGACGACCGCCATCGCGCCCGCGACCACGACGTACAGGACCACGCCGAGCGCCTCGGCGACCGGTCCGAGCAGGAGTTCTCGCATTGCCACCCCGTATGCCACACCCGACCAAAGGATTTCCGTGAGACAGCGTGACGAACTCTCACAGTGGATTTTTGCCACGGGGCGGGATACCGGAATCCATGACACACCACGCGAGCATGGACTACGCCACGTACGCGAAGGCGGGCTTTTTCCTCGGCGTCGCGCTGTTCGTCCTCGGCGGGGCGGGCGAGATAGTCGGCGCTGCCGTCCTCGGCGGACTCCCGGGCTGGGAACAGACGCTGCTGTTCGACATGGAGGTCCTCGGCATCGCGCTCGGGCTGTTCTCGCCGCTCGTGTTCGGCGTCGTCGCGCCGCTGGTCGAGTAAGTCGGCCCGCACAGCCCCACCGGGACTGCTCTACAGCAACGCGTCGACCGCGTCGCGGACGGCCCGCGCGGCCGCACGGATCTCGTCGCGGCGGACGTACTCGCGCTCGCTGTGGGCCACCGCGCCCTCCTCGTCCGCGAGGTCGCCGGGGCCGAACACGACCGTCGGGGCGTGCTCGGCGAAGTACGAGGCCTCCGTCGCGGCGCCGAACGGCCGCACCTCGCCGCCGCTGGCGGCCGCCAGCGCCTCGACGAGCGGGTCGTCCCGGCCGGTCGCGAACGCGGCAAGGAACGGCGTCTCCCGCGGCGAGAGATTCACGTCCAGGTCCATCCCCGAGGGGACCCACTGCGAGAGGTGTTCGGCCAGCCCCGCCTCGAACTCCTCCGGCGTCTCCGGCGGGACCGGCCGCCGGTCGAAGGTGAGGACACACTCCTCGGGCACCTGGTTCGAGGCCTCGCCGCCCTCGACGACAGTCGGCGTGAGCGTCGGTCGACCGAGCGACTCGTGTTCGCCGGGACCCCGTTTTTCATCGTAGCTCTCCATCGCCTGGAGTATCGGAGCGATGGCGCGGACCGCGTTCGCGCCGCTCTCGGGGGTGGCCGCGTGGGCCGCGGCGCCGGTGATCGTGACCGTCCCCTCGTACTGACCGCGGGCGGCGTTGCACACGTCCAGTCCCGTGGGTTCGCCGACGACGAAGCCGTCCGCGTCGAGCGTCCCCTTGAGGTGGGCGGCGCCCGACTGGACCGTCTCCTCGTCGGGCGTGATCGCCAGCGTCAGCCGGTTGTCCTCGCCGACGCCGGCGCTGAGGAAGGCGTCCACGAGCGCCGCGAGCGGCCCCTTCGCGTCGCAGGCGCCCCGGCCCTCGACGACGGCCCCGTCCTCGCGCTCGGCGAACGGGACGTGCGGGGGCACCGTGTCGATGTGGGTGTTCAGGACGAGGTGGGTTCCCTCGTCAGAACCGCTCTTCGCCTCGTCGCCGGGCTCGTACCCCTCGCCCGTCCGCGTGGCGAGCGTGTTGCCCGCCTCGTCGACGACCGGGTCGGCGCCGGCGGCTTCGAGCGTCTCGACCAGCAGGTCGCGCATCTCGTCGACGGACTCGTGGGACCCGGTGCGGACCGCCCGCTCGTGGAACTCCAGCGCGTCGAAGGTCATAGTCCTCCGTCCGGGGCGTCGTCGGTCGCGGCGCGCTCCCCCGCCTCGCGCTCGACGCGGGTCACGTCGTCCATCGACTCCCGGCGGCGGACGACCCGCGCGTCGCCGTCCTCGATGGCCACCTCGGCCGGCCGGGGCTGGGAGTGGAACTGGTTGGCGAGTTCGTAGCCGTACGCGCCGGCGTTGCCGATGGCCAGCAGGTCCCCGCGCTCGGGCCGGGCGACCGGCCGGTCCGTGCAGAACACGTCCGCGCTCGTACAGCACGGGCCGCCGACCGAGACGGGTTCGGCCGCCCGGTCGGGCGCCGAGACGTTGCCGATGGGGTGGTAGGAGTCGAACATCGCCGGCCGGATCAGCGTCGCCAGCGACGCGTCCACCCCCACGACGGTCGTCTCCGGCGTCTCCTTGACAGTGTTGACCTCGGTCAGGATGACCTCGCTGTCGGCGACGACGTAACGCCCCGGTTCGAGTTTGATCTGCGCGTCCAGGCCGCCGACGGCCTCCCGCACTTGCTCGCCGACGACATCCATGTCCAGCGGCTCCTCGTCCTCGCGGTAGGGGACGCCGAACCCGCCGCCGAAGTCGACGAACTCCAGGTCCGCGTCGCCGACCTCGCGGGCCAGCTCGGCCACCTTCGCGATGGCCCGACAGTGGTCGTCCAGGTCGTCGTGGAGGACGCCCGACCCCATGTGGGCGTGCAACCCCACGAGGTCGAACCGCTCGCGCAGGTCGTCGGCCAGTTCGACCACCTCGTCGTAGGGGATGCCGAACTTGGCGTCCTTGCCGGTCGCGACCTTCTCGTGGTGGCCGGTGCCGATGCCGGGGTTGACCCGGATGGCGACGCGGCCGTCGTACCCCCGATCTTCCAGCCGGTCGAACGTATCCCGGGCGCCGCCCGTGACGGTCAGCCCGGGGTGGTCGGCACCCAGTTCGGCGGCGTACTCGAGGTCGGCGTCCGGCGGGTTGACCGCCGTGTACTGCAGCGTGTCCGGGTCGGCGCCCGCCTGGATGGCCCGCTGGAGTTCCCCCCGGGCCGCACACTCGATGTCCGCGCCCGCCTCCAGCAGCGTCGCGAGCACCGCGCGGCCGGTGTGGGCCTTCGCCGCGTACATGACGTGGGCGTCGGGGAACGCCGACGCGAACCGCTCGTAGTTCTCGGCGACACGGTCGAGGTCGACGACGTACAGCGGCGTGCCGTGGTCGGCCGCGAGCGACGACAGCTGGTCGGAGTCCCAGTCCGCGACGCGGCGGACCGGCGGCGAGGAGTGGCTCATTGACGGTACACGGGCACGGCGCGATACAAGCGTTGCCATCCATCTTTGTCGCTCGGGGGGTCGTGCGTGGCGCGACCCCCGAGCCAAAAACATGGGTACGCTCTTGCGAAGTAGATTGTTGACGGCGAGAGCTGCGGCTGAAAGTCGAAGAGGGCAAGGGCACCGCGCCAGCGGTGCCCGATATGATCCCATGGAGCCGATTCATCTCGGAATCGGC